>DAIRVP010000005.1:0-37552 GCA_036802765.1 Candidatus Rokuibacteriota bacterium | reverse complement strand
ACGGCACGCAGCCGCTGGTGGCCACGGTGAACGACTCGTCGAATGCCACCGGCAGAACCACCGTAAACGTCAACGTGAGGAACGGCATCACCTCGGCGCCGACGCCGACACCAACACCGACACCAACCCCAACACCAACACCGACGCCGACTCCGACGCCCACCCCGGCGCCGGCGCCGACGGGGACGATCAAGGTCTCCATTACGCAGCCGACGGGCGGCGGGACGGTGCGCGGCACACAGTGGGTGGTGATCTGGGCGGACAACGCCGCGGCCGGCAACAAGACGTACACGATCACCGCCAACGGCCAGACCGTGTCGACGTCGACCAACGGCGACCGTCCGGCATCGCTGCCGTGGAATACGACGACGGGACCGAACGGATCGACCACGCTGACGGTCACCGTGAGGGACTCCGCCGGCAACACCGGTAGCGGCAGCGTCAACGTCTCGGTGGCGAACTGATGGGTACCGTCAGCCCGCTCGACCGGGATCGCCTTCGCATGGCGCCGGGGCGTCAGCCCCGGCCCACGCGGCTCACGGTGACGATCGATGAGCTCGATACCGTGCTCCGTCTCCGCGTGCACGGCGCCCGCACGCCCACGCGGCTCTACCTCTACATCGACGGCGACCTGGCCGACAGCTGGGTCGACATCGAGGCGGCCTACGACGCGCATGCCGAGCGGCTCACGCCCGGCCGGCACGCTGTGACCGCGCGAGCCGTGGACGCGCTCGGCCGCTGGGCCGGGGCGTCGACGATCGTGGAGCGCTAGCCACAACCTGCGAACAACCGTCGAGCGTGGGTCCATACACGGGCCCACGCTCGACGCCGTCGCCGACTTCGGAACAACTCCGAACACAGAGGATCACGCATGCACCGCGCGCTGCTCGCCGCCGCCGTCGTCCTCGTCACGCTCCTCGCCGTAGTTCCCGCCACGGCGACCGTCGTCGTGCCCGTCGCGGAGGCGGATCTCGTCGCGCAATCGGCCGCCGTCGTCATCGGGCGCGTGAGCGCGATCGAGAGTCACGCCGACAGCGGACGGATCTACACCAACATCACGCTGGCCATCGACGAGACGCTCAAGGGCGACAGCGTTCCGACGCTCACTGTGCGGCTGCTCGGTGGTCAGGTCGGCGATCACGCCGCGTGGGTCGAGGGCAACCCGCAGTTCCGGCGCGGCGAGCGCGTGCTCGTCTTCGTGACCGCGCACCGCGACGGCACGGCGCGCGTGGCTCACCTCTATCAGGGCAAGTTCTCTATCGTCCGTGACGCGAGCGGCGAGGACATGGTGGTGCGCGAGACGCCGTCCGGCGTTCGGCTGCCCGGCGGCGGCGCTGCGCCGGCGACGCCGCCCCAACGTCTGCGGCTTCTGAAAGATTCCATTCGTGCGCACGTCACCGCGCAGGCGGCACGGCGCGGGCGCGCGCTGACGAGCGCAACGGCGCCCGCCACGGCCAGCACGCAGGCGAACGACACGTTCGCGCTCCTGGGTCCGCCATCGCGCTGGTTCGAGGCCGACGCGAGTCAGCCCGTTCGCATGCTGATCAACGGCAGCGGCGAGCCCCTGGCGCCGACCTCCGGCTTTTCTCAGGTTCGTGACGCGCTCGCGGCGTGGTCGGACGTGACCGGCTCGAGCTTTCGCTACGAGGACGGTGGCGTGACGAGCGCCGTCGGCTTTCGCAGTGACGGCGTCAACGCGATTTCTTTCCGCGATCCGCTCGGCGACATCGATCCGCCGGTGAACTGCACCGGCACGCTGGCCTATGGCGGCTATTTCCGCAGCGGCGAGACGCGCGTGCTCAACGGCCAGTCCTTCTATCGCATCATCGAGGGCGACGTCGTGTTCGCCGACGGCTGGAACGGTTGCGGGTTCTACGAAACGTACGCGAACCTCGCGGAAGTGGCCACGCACGAGCTCGGACACGTGCTCGGCCTCGATCATCCGAGCGACCCCGACGCCACGATGTACGCGTACGCGCATTTCGACGGCCGTGGCGCGTCATTGCACGCCAGCGACCTCGCCGGCCTTCGCTACCTCTATCCGGCCGCCGCCGTCACGCTCAGCGTCGCGCGCGGGGGCGCCGGCAGCGGCGCCGTGACCAGCACGCCGGCGGGCATCGCATGCGGAAGCGATTGCACGGAAAGCTTTGCGCCGGGCACCAGCGTGACGCTGACCGCGACGCCCGACGCCGGATCGACGTTCGCGGGCTGGTCAGGCGGCGGCTGTGCAGGTACCGGCACGTGCAGTTTGACGCTCGCCGCGGCGACGTCGATCACGGCGACGTTCAACACCAGCGCACTCGCGGTCGCCTTCGCGGCGCCGGCCGCCAATGCGACCGTGAGCGGCACGACGACCGTCACGCTGAACGCGACCGGCGGCACCGGCTACACGTATCGGCTGGCCGTCGATGGCGCGACCGCCTACAGCGGCACCGCCGCTTCGTATGCGTGGAACACGAGCGGGCTCACGAACGCCGTCCACACGCTGACGGCGACAGTGACCGACTCGCTCGGACGCTCCGCCACCGCGTCCGAGTCCGTGACGGTGGCCAACGCGGCGGCGCCTGCGCCGACTGGTGCGCTGAGCGTGGCGATCACGCAGCCGACGGCCGGTACGACGGTGAAGGGGACAGCGTGGGCGGTCGTCTGGGTGACCGGCGCGACAGGCACGTCGAACACGATCACGCTCACGCTCGGCGGTCGCACGGTCGGCAGCGCAACGAGCGTAACCGCGGGCCCGATCTCGTTGCCGTACGACACCACGCTCGCCGCTGACGGCGTGCAAACGCTCACCGCCGCCGCGCGCGACGCGGCCGGCAAGACGGGAACCGGTGGCCTCGCGATCGTCGTCGCCAACGGAACGACATCGTCTCCAGCACCGTCTCCGGCGCCGACACCGCTGTCGGCCGCCTTCGCCGCGCCCGCCGCGGGCGCGACGGTCAGCGGCGCCACGACGGTGACCATGTCCGCCGCAGGCGGCACGGCGCCGTACACCTACACGCTGGCGCTCGACGGCACGACGCTCGCCTCCGGCGCGTCCACCAGTTACACATGGAACACGACGACGATGACGAACGCGACACACACGCTGACGTTGACCGCGCGTGACGCCGCGGGCGCCGTCGCCAGCGCCACGCGGACGGTGACCGTGTCCAACTCGGTCACGTCGCCGACGCCGACTCCGGCGCCACCGAACGGCACGCTCACGGTCGCGATCTCGCAACCGACCTCGGGGACGACGGTGCGCGGCGGCGCGTGGGCGGTCGTCTGGATCAACGGGGCCAGCGGCGGCGCGAACAGCGTCACGCTAAGCCTCGGCGGCCGCACCGTCGGATCGACGACGACGGCCAGCGCGGGGCCGATCTCGCTGCCCTACGACAGCACGCCGTCGGCCGACGGCGTGCAAATGCTGACCGCCAGCGTGCGTGACGCGACCGGCAATACCGGCACGTGGAGCGTATCGATCAATGTGGCCAACGGCGCGACGCCGCCAACGCCGGCTCCGACACCGGCACCAACACCGGCACCCACGCCCACCCCGGCTCCCGCGCCGCCCACGCCAGCGGCGGGCTCGCTGTCCGTCTTCATCACCCAGCCGACGAACGGCACGACGGTGAGCGGCACCGTGTGGCCGACGGTGTGGGTCGAGGGGCAGAGCGGTGCCTCGAACACGTTCACGATCTCTGTGAACGGTCAGCTCGTGGCCAGCCAGGTGACGTCGAGCCGCGGCCCGGTGACGGTGCCGTGGATCACCACCGGCACCGCTAACGGGTCGGCAAGCCTGACCGCGACGGTTCGCGACGCGAACGGCAATGCCGGCGCCACCACGATCAACGTGAGCGTGCGAAACTAGCGCGGAGTTGGATCCGCAGAACATCTACGACGACCCGGGATTCTTTGCCGGCTATTCGCGGCTCGAGCGATTCGGCGCCGGCTGGGCGCGAGCGATGGAGCACGCGGAGCTGCTGGCGCTGCTGCCCGAGGCGCACGGCCGCCGCATCCTCGATCTCGGCTGCGGCGCAGGCCAGCTGGCCCATCACCTGGCCACGCGCGGAGCCGCCGACGTCGTCGGCGTCGACGTGTCCGAGCGCATGCTCGCGATGGCGCAGAGCGAGTTCGCACACCCGCGGATCACGTACACGCGATCGGCGATCGAGCACGTCGCGTTTCCGGCGGTGCGCTTCGATCTCGTCGTCAGCGTGCTCGCGCTGCACTACGTGGACGATTATCTCGGCCTGATGCGACGGATCGCCGGCTGGCTTACGCCCGGCGGCATTCTCGTGTACTCGGTCGAGCACCCGATCTACACCGGCCGCGTGCCTCGCGACGAGGGATGGACCGTGGACGGCGAGGGCCGGCGCACGGCCTGGGCGCTCGATCGCTACGCGGACGAAGGCGCCCGCGAAGAAACGTGGTTCGTCGCCGGCGTGCGCAAGGTACACCGCACGTTCTCGACGCTCGTCAACGGCGTGCTGGACGCGGGCCTGGTGCTCGAGCGTCTACTCGAGCCGATGCCGAGCGAGCGGTGGCTGCGCGCTCGTCCGCAGTTTGCGGACGAGCGCCGCCGCCCGATGTTCTTGATGGTCCGCGCGCGAAAACCCTGAACTCGGCCCGGCCGCTCGACGCTAGGGCCGTCGGCGAGATCGCAGCGTGCGCGCGCCGACGCCGACGAGTCCCATCGCGAGCAGCAGCACGGTGGCCGGCTCGGGCACGAGGACGGCCATCGGCCCTTCGAAGCCGGTGTTCGCGATCGAAACGTGAGTAGGCTCCACGAATCCTGAGCCGATCAGGCTGTACGTCGCGTCGACATAGTGAATTCGCGGATCGACGACCTGGACCGCATTCGCGACCAGGCGATCGTCGCTGGTGGAAAAGTTCTCGCCGCCGATGATGTATCCGATCCCGACTGGCAGCAGGATGTCCGGGATATCGGCGACCCGATACTGACCGTCGAGTGGCGCGGCGGTGCCCGCCGGCACCAAGACTGACGTCAGCAGCGTTCCGTTGGGCGCCCAGATACCCACGGTGTGCGCCGTCCCGAGCCCGTTGGCGCCCTGATCGAACCAACCCAGACCTGTCACCCACACGGGGGTGAGCACGTCGAATTGCCAGCCGACGGTCTGGTTATTGTTGTTGCCGCTGACCCCAGTGGCCTCGTCGAAGGTGATGGCTGGCGCGGACGCCGCGACCGCGGACGCCGCGAGGCCGACGATGAGAACCATCGTCATCAAAAACGTGACGGCTCGTGGAGCAGTCATCGATGTCTCTCCCCGGCCGCCGGAATTGACTGCAAACGCAGGTCTCGTGCGCGAAGCAGGCCGCAAAATGCAAACGTCTGACCAATCGCGGAGGCCCTTGGAAAATGCGCGCTTGCCGCGCCCCTCGTGCGGCGTCCCATCGAATCTGTAAGCGAACCCGACGATCTCTCGCCGGTGAGCCGCCGCCGCTGATCAGCCCAGAGCATCGGCCTCAGGCCTGCAACCGCGTACCGTCATCTACGACCGGCGGTAGCAGCCCAGACCGCTAAGCCGTTGAAACTCCACATATTCGGTGCGGTACGCGTCTTGCGATGCGTGAAGAGCCATGTGGCTCCTGGCGCTGATGATCCTGATCATGCCGTACGAGGCGAGTCCCTACCTTTATATCGCGCCGAACTTCCTCGGAGTGTTCCCGGACTTCACGGTGATCAAGCTGCTGGGGCTCGTCGGCTTCGCCTGGGCCGTGACGCGGCTGGCGAGCGGCCACCCGAACACGAAACTGCTGTCCTCGCGGCCCGCCACCCTGTTCCTGCTGTTCTTCTTCGGCGTGCTGTTCGCGGGACTCGTAAGCGGCAGCGGCTTCGTGGCGATCTCGCGCTACCTCGCGTTCCTCACCTTCCTGCCGTTCGTGCTGGTGAGCATCGAGAGCCAGCGTGACCTCGGGCGCGTGCTGCGCGTCATCGTCCTGACCTTCCTCATCGTCTTCCCATACGCGCTCCGGCAGATGATCCGCTACAACGAGCGCCTCGGCATCGGCCTGTACGAAACGAACTATTTCGCGACCATCCTGGTCCTGGTCATCCCGTTGGCCTTCGTGTTCGCGGCACAGGCGACCAATCCCATGCGTCGTCGGCTGTGGCTGGCCACCGGCTTGCTGCTCGTGCTCGAGCTGTTCCTGACGTCGTCTCGCGGCGGGTTTCTCGGCCTGCTCGTCGCGGGCATGGTCTTCGTCTATCGGCGCCACGGTGCGATGGGCGCGATGGCCATCATGACGGTGCTGCTCCTCGGCCTCATCCTCGTCCCGACGGACCTGGGCTCGCGGCTGTGGACGGTGTTCGACAGCGACCAGGCTGCGCCGGCCGGTCTCGAGGCCTCCAACAAGGCGCACGTGGCGCTCTTCTGGGCCGCGCTCCGCATGATCGGCGACAATGCGATCTTCGGCGTCGGGCCGCTGAACTTCAAATCGCTCAGCACGCTCTACACGGGTTTGCAGCAGGGGAACATCGCGCACAATTCCTTCCTCGAGATCGCTGCTGAGTTCGGCCTGCCGGTCTTCATCGTGTTCGTGCTGCTGCTGGTGTCGACGTTCCGCATCCTCAATCGCGCCACCGAGCTCGGCGCGTCGCCGGAGGGCCGGCAGCTCGCGGGCTGGGCCGAGGGCGTGCGCAGCGGGCTCACCGGCTTTCTCGTCGCCGGCTGCTTCATCAGCGCGCAATACGAGAAGATGCTCTGGCTCGCGGTCTTCGTCACGATCGTGCTCGGCCGATTCGCGGCCGAAGTCCGTGCGGCCGAGGCGCTCGAGCCCGAGGGCGACGACGGCCTGGCCCTCGAGCCGCTTGCCGAGCCGGCGCCATGACGCGCGCATCGTTACGCCGAAGCGTGTCGGCGACGACGCTGGTGCTGCTCGCCGTCGTCTCGCCGCTCGTCGTACGAGGGGCCGACAATCGCAGCGTTCCGGTCGGCGGGCTGACGGCGCTGCCCGGCGCCGACGCGCCGGGACCCAATCTCTTGAAGAATCCGAGGTTCGACGCGGCCGACGGCGATCTCACGCCGTGGAACGCGCGGGCCGCTGGACCATGGTCGATCGATCGCTCCGGGCGTGAGGGCCGCGCGGCCCTGCGCCTCACGAGCGCCGACGCGCAGCCGACCGTGCCGCAGCTCGAGCAGACGGTGACGCTCGAGCCGGGACTCTACACGGTCAGCGGCTGGGTCCGTGCGCAGAGCCTCGGAACGAAAGACACGCGCAGCGGCGTGCGCCTCTGCCTCGACGCGCGCCCACGCTTCAACTGGTGGCACTGCACGCCGATAGCGCGCGGGACAGCGGACTGGACGCAGCTCACAAAGGGCGGCATCGCGGTGTCCGATCGCGGTCCGTACAAGATCACCGTCGGCGCGTACGGGGCGCCCGACGGCAGCGCGTGGTTTGACGAGGTGACTCTCACGGAGCGCCGCAAGCCCGCAGTGGACGTCTATCTGCTCTATCCCAACTTCCGGGGCATGCTGTTCGACGATCGGCCGCAAGTCGTCCGCCTCGCGGTGGGCGCCGCCCAGGGCGCGCGTGTGCGGCTGGCACTCGTCGAGGAGGGCGGCGGAGCGGTGGCCCGCGAGCGTGTTGTCACGGGGCCGGGCACCGTGGAGCTCGACGCCGCCGGCCTGCCCGGCAACGCGTGGCTGCTGCGCGCCGAGCTGTTGGACGCGAACGGTGCCGCGGGCTTCCGATATCCCGATCACCGGATCGTGCGCGTATCGGCCAAAGCCCGGAACGACCTTCACATGTGGTTCGACGAGCGCAACGTCCTTTATATGGACGGCAAACCGGCCTTCGTGATCGGGTTGTACACGACCGGCGGGTACTCGAACACGCGCTCGACGTACGCGACCGGCCAGGATGGCTGGGGCATCACGAAGATGTCCGAGGCGCCGATCAACATGCTCATCAACTATCACCTCGGGCGCGCCCCGATCCCGGCCCTCTCGACGTACATGGACGAGCTCTCGTCGCGCGGCATCCGCTATCTGCAGACGGTCAACTTCTATTACCGCGCCGATCCGCAGTACAAGGACATCGACTATCCGGCCGCGCGCGACGGTGAAGAGGCGTTGAACCGCTGGGTAGCGAAAACACTGTCGTCCCATCCCGGGCTCGCCGGCTTCTACACCGCCGACGAGCGCCCCGCCGAGATGGTGCCGCGCGCATTCGCGCAGCGGCGCGTTCTCGCCGCCGCGGCCCCCGGCACCATCACGTACGCGGTGCTTGGTGACGGCCTGGAGCGCCAGGCGCCGCTGTGGCGTGATGCCGTCGACGTGATCGGTCTCGATCCCTATCCGATCGTGAAGCCTGCCGGGCAGAACGATATCGCGATGGTCGGGGAGTGGACGCGCATCGGCCAGGATGCGGTCAAGGGCGCGCGGCCAGTGTGGATGGTGATCCAGTACTTCCCGCTCACCGGTGCAGGCGGATGGCCCACCGGCCCGGACATCAAGACGATGAGCTGGATGGCGATCATCGAAGGTGCGCGTGGCCTCTTGTACTGGTCGTGGGGCGAGAAGGGCCTCGCTTGGGTCAAGGACACGCGGCAGCGCGAGAGCAAGTGGGCCGAGCTGGTGAAGATCACCAAGGAGATCCACGCGCTGGAGCCCGTCCTGCTCGGTCCCGACGCGACGGTCGTCTCCGGAGGTCCCGCCACGGTACGCGTCCTCGGCAAGCGGGCTGCGGATGGGGCCCGCTACGTCTTCGCCTACAACACCGGTGCCGCACCGGTGACAGCCTCGTGGACGCTGTCGGCGCCCGCAACGGCCGTCATGGATCTCGACGCGCAAGCCGTCGGCCCGAAGGTCGAGGGCAACGGACTCGCGGCCAGCTTCGGCCCCTACGAGGTCAAGCGCTTTCTGATTCGCTGAGGCTGCTCAGCTCGCCTCGCTGAGGCGCGCTATCGAGCGGCGGGCCGCCACGACACCTTCCAGCGTGCGCAGCAAGACCCACGGCTCGATCGGCTTGCGCAGCGTCAGTCGAGCGCCGGCCTCGCGCGCGAACTCGAGCGCGTTGCGCCGCAACGGATCCCCGTCGGCCGACATGGCGATGCACACGGCGTCGGGATACTCGCGCACCAGCTCACGGATCGTGTCGACGCCGTTCTTGCGCGGCATGAAGACGTCGACGAGCACGATGTCGGCGGGGCGCTGGCGATACTTGTCGAGCCCATCCTGACCATCGCAGGCCAGCGTTACCTCATAGCCTTCCGTGCGGAGCAGGATGTCCAGGACGTCGCGAGTGTCGTCGTGGTCTTCGACGACGAGGATATGGACCGGCGGGGGACGAAAGCCGGCGAGCCGAGCAATAGAGGGAACTGCTTCGAGAGCGTGTGGTTTTGGCCTCCCGTTTACTCCCATGCCGCCTCCGCGCGATCAAGTCGATCCAAGGCCTGCCAGTGACGTGCCATGCCTAAGTACGCGTCGCGGCGTAATCCTTGGTCGTCGGCTGAGACAACTTTTGCCGACTCTCGCACGTCGGGTAGCCATCTGACGGTGAAGGTACGGAGCTTGCACTCGTAGGTATACGAATAGACGCGGTGCGTGGACCCGGCGTATTTCTTCTGCGGTCCGCGCGCGCGTCCGACGTGAGGGATGGCGTGGACGCGATCGATATCGTGAAGAGAGGCGAGAGAACAACATCGGCTGGCCGGGTGACGACCCGGATCGTGCTCGCAGATGACCAGAACGTCGTCCGCGAGGCGATCAAGTGTCTCCTCGAGATCCAGCCCGACTTCGAAGTCGTCGGCGAGACCGCCGACGGCCTGGCGGTCGTGCCGCTCGTCGATCGTCTCAAGCCCGAGGTCCTCATCGTCGACGTGGCGATGCCCGGGCTCTACGGACTCGAGATCACGCGTCAGGTGCGAGAGCGCTCGCCGAAGACAGCGGTCATCGTGCTGTCGCGTTACCTCAACGAGTGGTACGTCACCGAGGCGCTTCGCAACGGCGCCTCCGGATACGTGGTGAAGCAGGCCGAGGCGGACGAGCTGATGCGTGCCGTCCGGGTGGTCGCGCAGGGCCGCCGCTATCTGAGCTCTCCACTGTCGCCCGAAGACGTCCAGTCGTGGCTGCTGCAGGCCGAGCGGCTCACGGGCGATTCGTACGAGACGCTGACCGCCCGCGAGCGCGAGGTGCTGCAGCTGGTCGCCGAGGGCTGGAGCAGCACGCGGATCGCGCGCCGGCTGTCGATCAGCGTCCGGACGGCGGAGGCGCATCGCGCGAACGTGATGCGCAAGCTCCGGCTGAAGAACTACAGCGCGCTGATCAAGTACGCGCTCGCGCGCGGCGTGCTGCCGCCGATCGAGCCGCTGCCCCCGGGGTTTCGTGCGCTCAAGCGACGTCGGCCGATGCCGCAATAGCCGGCAGAGCCGATGCCGCAGTAGCCGGCAGGGCCTGGCGCGTCAGGACGCACGCGTGCCGGGGGCGAGGAACGTCGAGCCCGCATAGTCGTTCCGCACGCCTCGCAAGCCCGCCCATACCGATCTGACCGGCGCCCACGAGCGCGTGCGAACCGCAGCGTTCGCCCCGCCGAGCATCACGCCGACGACGAACCAGGCGAAGGCCAGCTTTGTCACCGGCGTCTTTGCGACGTGCTTGCCATAGAGGAAGGCCCAGGAGGTCAGTTGTGCCTCCTCCGGACGCCGCACCGGCCGGGGCGCCTTGTTGTGCACGATGCGCGCGTCGGTCGCGATGGCGAGATGTCCGCCGCGACCGAGCAGCGACCAGCAGAGGTCGATATCCTCGCCGACGGAGGCCGCGCGATAGCGCGCGTCGTGACGCACGCCGGCCAGCGCGCTCCGACGGAACGACATCAACGCGCCGGTGAACATCCGCACCGGAAGCAGCACGCCAGCCGGATAGCGGTCCCAGTACCAGTAGATCGGCTGACGCTCGTCCCGGAAGGGCCCGACGAAAAAAATCCGCTGATGCGCGCGCGCGGCCCAGCCCGGCCGAACGTAGTTGACGATCAACGGCGCCAGGCCGGCCAGCTCGGGCACGCGCGCGTAGTGGCCGAGCAGCCGCTCGATGACCGTCGGCTCGGGCAGCACGTCGTCGTCGCAGAAGACCACGATCTCGCCGTGCGCGCGGTCGAGGCCCGCGTTACGCGCGGCGGCCGCGCCGCTGATCGAGCGGTCCCACAGGTAGACGAGCGCAGGTCGCGTCGCCGACGGTGTTGCCTCCACCAGCGCGGTGATGGTGCGCCGTCCCTCGTCGCTGATGCTCTGGTCCACCACGATCAGCTCGTCGAGCGCCGCCGTCTGCGCGAGCAGCGCGCGCACGGTCTGCGCGAGGAGCGCCGCGCGGTCTTTGGTGGGCACGATCACGCTGACGGTCATGCACGCCGCCTCAGGATCACGATCAGCGCCACGAATGGCACCAGCGCCGCCAGGTAGACCACCTTGCCCCAGACGATGTGCGGCAGACCGATGGCGGCACGCGCGCCCCACAGCTCGGCCATGACACCGGTTCCGGTCACCCGCGCGAGATTGGCGACGATGGCGATCGACAGCGCGGCCGCCACGATCCCGGCGCGGCGCAGCGGACGCCGCTGCGTCGTGCCCGCGAACGCTGCGCCGACCACCAGCATCGCCAGCAGGAACCGCAGCCCATTGCACGCCTCGGTGACGTGCAGCGTCACGCTGGGCAGCGTCAGGAACAGGTCGTCGCGCACCACGGAGATGCCGAGCGCGCGTAGCGCGTGCTCGGCCACGACGGCCGCGAACCGCTGCAGCGGCAGCGACACCGCCGGCAGCGCGCCCTCGGGCAGCGGAGTCATGAAGACGAGGAAGCCGATCGGGAACGCCAGCCGTCGTGCCAGCGCCGGACCCAGCGTGGCCGTCGCCGCGCCCATCAGCACCACAGGCAGCGACAGCGTCCGCAGCGCGAGGCTGCCGACGGCGACGCCGAGGCCGAGCGCGCCGAGTCCCGCGGCCATGATGACGAAGCCGCCCGTGTCGAGGTCCGGTGCGCGGGCGTCGCCGTTGCGCCGCGCGGCGTCTCGCAGCGCCTCCCACACGAGGTACGCGCTGAAGAGCGGCACGAGAAACCCGTAGCTGTAATACGTGCCGGTGATCCAGATCGCGAACAGCTCGCGGAATACCGGCACGTAGAGGGCGAGCACCGCGGCGCCGAGCACGGCGGCGGCGCTCGTGTCCGTGCGCCGACGGGGGGCGGCGATGGTGCTCACGTTCACGCGGCCTCCGCCGCCTTCCGGTCGGCGTGCTCGAGGAACCACGTCCACGTGCGCGCCAGGCCGGCTTCGACGTCGACCTTGGGCCGCCACCCCAGCTGTCGAGCCGCGCGGGCCGCGTCCAGCACGCTGCGTCGCACATCGCCCGAGCGTGCGGGCTCGTGATAGGCGTCGGTGGTCGGGCGCGCGATCCGTTCGATCACACGCCACAGCGCGTTGACGCTGGTCGCGCGGCCGGTGCCGATGTTGAAGATCGCCGCCTCGCCTTCCGGCGTCGCCGCGTCCAACGCCGCGAGATTGGCGGCGACTACGTCGTCGACGTACACGAAGTCGCGTACCTGTTCGCCGTCGCCATAGATCGTTGGCGCCAGGCCGGCGAGGACCCGCTGCATGAAGATCGCGACCACACCGGCCTCGCCGTGCGGATCCTGGCGCGGGCCATAGACGTTCGCGTAACGCAGCACCACGCCCTGCAAGCCGAACGTCGCGCAGTAGTAGTCCAGGTAGTGCTCGACAGCCAGCTTCGCGACCGCGTACGGGCTCCGCGGCCGACAAGGATGTGTCTCGTCCGCGGCCGCCCCCGTCTGCTCGCCGTAGATCGCGCCGCCGGTCGACGCGAACACCAGCCGCCGCACGCCGTGCCGGCGGGCCGCTTCGAAGACGTTGAGCGAGCCGAGCACGTTGACGTCGGCGTCGGCTTGCGGCGCCTCGACCGAACGGCGCACGCTCACCTGCGCGGCGTGATGACAGATGATCTCGGGGCGTTCCTCGGACAACACCGCGTCGAGCCCGGCGTCGCGGACGTCGAGGCGATACCAGCGCGTGCCGCCGTGGACGTTGGCGCCTGAGCCCGAAGAGAGATCGTCCACGATCGCGACGTCGTGGCCGCCGGCGATGAAGGCGTCGGCGACGTGGGAGCCGATGAAGCCCGCGCCGCCGGTGATCAGAATTCGCATGGCATTCTCCCGTGTCAGACGCTGCCCGCCCGTGCGGCCAGGAGTCGACGGGTCGAGGTCCTGAGCAGCGTCCATTCCCGCGGTCCGAGCGCGCGCGTCACGACGGCCGCTGCCAGGAAGGCGGCGCCGCCCGCGGCCGCCGCCAGGATCAGCCACGGCAGATCGTGCGAGTCGCCGGCGACCACTCGTGTCACGGCAAACAGCAGCACCGCCGCCGCGCCGATGCGCACGAGCTCGCCGACAGGAACGCGTGCGTTGCACAACCGCGCCACCCCGACGAACGACCAGAGCGCCGCGACCAGCTGCGCCACCGCGTTGGCCACCAGCGCGCCGGTGGTCGCGTGGCCGGGAATCAACACGAAGGCGAGCACGAGATTGAGCGCGACGGCGACGCCCGTCGCGGTCAGCGAACAGCGCCGATCGCCGACCGCCTGGAGCGCGGAGGCGGCCACCTTGCGCAGCGCTCCCAGCACCGCCACCACCGCGAGCACGCCGAGCAGGCGGGCGGCGGGCAGGTAAGCGCCGCCGTAGAGCCAGGCGATGACGCCGGGTGCCAGTGCGGCGACCAGCGCCGCGATCGGCGCCCCCGACAGCGCCACGTAACGCATCGCCGTGCGATACACGCGTGAAAATTCCCCACGGTCGCCGCGCCCGTGCAGCGCCGCGAGCGCCGGCAGCAGCGCGCCGACGGCGATCTCGGGGACCACCATCACCCGCGTGGCCAATCCGAAGGCCAGGCTGTAAAACGCGATCTCTTCGGGCGCCGCGAACATCCGCAGGAAGAAGATCTCGGAGCGATCGCGGACGAGCGCCTCGAGCACGGCGACCACCGCGAGCGAGCTCACGTACGCGCGAATCTCGCCATGGGCTTTCTTTGTCGGCGCGACCGCGGTGCCGCCCAGGAGCGCGCGCGCCCGTGTGCCCTGCATCCAGCACGACAGGACCGTGCCTAAGAACAGCACGATCACGAGGCCGAGGATGCCGAAGCCGAGCGCGACGACGACGATGGAGGCGAGCAGGTGCAGCGCCATCTTCACCGTGCTTGTCAGCGTGGTGAGGTCGTAGCGCTGCGCGCCGTACACCGCGTGCGTGTAGATGCTCTCCACCGTGACCGGGATGAGCATCAGCGCGAGGAGCACGAAGGGCAGCCGCAGCCGCGGCTCGACCTCGGTGAGCACGATCGCCATGACGCCGGTGACCACGACGGTGGTCGTCACGAGCTGACGGCGGAGGAAGAAGCGCACGAAGCCCCACGCGCGCGCCCGGTCGCCGGTCGCGCACGCCTCGGCCGTGTAGCGCGCCGTCGCGAGCGCCCAGCCGAGCGTGGCGATCGCGGTCAGCATGCGTAGAGCCCAGAGCAAGTAGGAGTAGTCGCCCATGAGGCTCGGGCCGAGCCCGCGCGCCAGGACGATCGACATCACCAGGCCCGAGCCGAGGCCGATGAAGGTCACGAGCCCATACCATGCCGTGTTCCGGATCAGGACCGTCCGTACGGTCGCTGGCGCCCCCTCTGACGTCGTCACGCCGCGCGCTCCGGCAGCGCCTGGCCCGCCGGCGACCACACCGCCTCGGCGCCACCGCGCGCGGCACGCGCGAGGCCCGCCACGCCGGCGACGCTCACCGTGCAGAAGTAGTAGGGGACTGCGAGCGGGCCGAGACGCCGGCCGAGATGCTCGGCCAGCAGTCCCGCTGCCGCCAGCGCGTAGAAACCCGCCTGCGCGATCAGCGTCGCGACGTACACGGGCGCCACGCCGACCAACATGAGATTCGCGATCAACACGCCGACGAGACACGGCGCAGTCAGCCAGCGCAGCGCTCGGTGCGAGACGAGCATCCAGACCGCGCGCCAGCGGCGCGCGCGCACGAGCGCCGGCAGCCAGCACCGCAGCAAGTGCGCACCCTGCGCGATGATGCGCGCATGGCGGCGGAACTCCTGCCCGCCGCTCGCGGAGGGCGGCTCCACGGTCACCGCGGAGTGGTCGAAGGAAGATCGATAGCCCGCCAGGCAAGCCTGGATCGGGTGCAGGAGATCGTTCACCTCGGACCCGGCGAGATCGCGGTAGAGCGAACGGCGCAGTGCGTAGATCGCGCCGTCGGCGCTGGCGAGGAACCCGAGCGCGGCTTCGCCCCTCTTCACGGCGGCCTCATAGCGCACGTACCCGCTGGCGGCGGCGCGTGCGTCGCCGCCATGACCGTACAGGCCCTGGCCGCTCACGAGCCCGACGCGCGGATCGGCGAAGCGAGCGGCGAGTCTAGCGATCGCGTTGGGCGCGAACAACGCGTTGGCGTCGGTGAACACGAGCACGTCACCGCGGGCCTCGGCCACGCCGCGATTGAGCGCGGGCGACTTGCCCGCGCGCGGTTCCTGGCGCACGAGCCTCACGCGATTGTCCGGATAGCGCTGCACGCGCGCGTCGGTGCCGTCGGTCGAGCCGTCGGAGACGACGATCACCTCGATCTTGTCGCGGGGATAACGTTGCCGCGTGAGCGTACTGGTGAGCTTGGCCACGATGCAGTCGGCCTCGTTGAACGCCGCGACGATCACGGAGACGGTCGGCATGGCGCCACGTCGGCGCGGCGCCGCGCTGCGCGCAAGGCCGGCGAGCGCTCGCAGCAGCAGCGGATAGCCGAGCCAGGTGTACAGGAGCAGCGCCGTCACTCCCCAGAAGATCGCGGGCACGACGCTCACGCCGCGAGCCTTCGTGGTGCGGTGCCGGCTGTCTCACGATAGACGCGCGCGGTCGCCTGCACCTGACGATCCAGGTCGAAGCGATGAAGGACGAAATCGCGGCCCGCGGCACCCATGGCCTGGGCAGCGACGGGATCGCGGAGCAGCACGCGCAGCGCGTGCGACAGCGGGGCCGGCTCGCGCGGCGGCACCAGGCGGCCCGTCCGGCCCTCACGGACGACTTCGGGCGTGCCATCGACAGCGGTCGCGACCACGGGCTTGGCCATGGCCGACGCTTCAATGGCGGTGAGCGGCATGCCTTCGTACAACGACGGCAGCGCGACCACGTCGACGGCGTCGAGCACCTGTGGCACGTCGCGACGGAATCCGGCGAAGACGACCGACGGCGCGATCCCGAGCACCTTGGCGCGCTGCTCGAGCGCGCTGCGGAGGCTGCCGTCGCCGACGAGCAGCAGCCGCGCGTCGGGAAACTCGGCGAGCACCGACGGCCAGGCATCGAGCAGGTAGACGTGGCCCTTCTGCGCCTCGAGGCGGCCGACGACGCCCACCAGGGGCGTCGCTCGATCGATGCCGAGCTCCTTGCGCACGCTCTGTCCTCCGGCGCCCGGCCGGAAGACGGACAGATCGCGGCCATTCGGGACGACCACGATCTTCCGTGCGTCGTAGCCCTTGCCGGAGATCAGAAACGCGCGCGCCGCTTCCGACACTGCGATCACGCGATCCACGAAGCGCGAAACCAGACGGTCGGCGAAGAAGCGGCCGCCGATGATGCCGCGTCGCCAACCCTCGCGGCCGTGATATGTCTCGACGACGCGGGCCCCGTGCCAGCGCGCGAGCGGCGCGGCGACGGCGGTCGAGCGGAACAGGTGCGCGTTGACGATGTCGGGACGAATGCGCGCGATGAACGCCGACAGCTTGCCGACCTCATCGCGACGTCGCCACGACTCGGCCTCGACGGCCTGCGTCTCGATCGCGACATCCGCGAGGTCGGCGGCGAACGCGTCGAGGAGCGGCGCGGGGGCGGCGAGGGCCAGCCGGAACTCGCGGGGATCGAGCCCGCGGGCGAGCGCGAGCACGACCTCCTCGACCCCGCCGCGCACGGGCGACGTCAGCGCGAAGAGGACCGACACGCGCTTCATGGACACACCTGCGACGCGGACACGGGCACCGCGGCGGCCCGCGACGAGCTCGGGCGCAGCCCGGCGTCCTCGAGCAGCACATCGTGCACGCCGGTGATGTGGTCGACGCCGCGGTCGACCGGCACGCTCGCGAGCAGCACGGCGTCCGCCGTCGGCTCGCTCGGGTGATAGCCGTGCATGCCGGCGAAGCGCACGGCGCCCATGTCGCTCGGGCAGAGCAGCACGCCGGGCTTGAGCAGGAAGAGCAGGTGATAGTACCGGTCGTCGTCGAACGCGACGCCCAGGCGTTGCAGCTCGGCCGGGGTCATGAGCTGCCCGCACGGATGCTCGGTCAGGAGGTCCGTGAGGGCACGGCGCGCGCGATCGTTCCACACCCAGAAGCGCGCCATGGTCGAGTCGTACGCCGGGAGATAGTCGCCGGGGACTGACAGCCCGAGCGTCGCCACGTCGCGGCGCAGGTCACACGTCCAGCGGATCGGCGTCATGCCGTGATCGGAGAACACGAACATGCGCGCGTCGGTGCGCGCGCGCGTCGCAGCCTCCCAGACGCGTCGCAGTCCCGCCTCGTACCAATCCACCGTGCGCTTGACGTGATCGGCGTCGTGGATGTGCCAGTGCAGCTCGGCATCGAGACCCGACAGATAAAGAAACAGCACACGCGCATCGGTCACCGCGGCGCGCTCGGCCGCCAGCTTCAAGATCTGCGCGTCGGTGTGGTGGTGATAGGTGTAGCACTCGTACCGCAAGGCATGTCCGCGGAAGGCATCGAACAGCGACGGACAGTCGAGCCCGCCGGGCTGATAAATGTCGCGCTTCTCGGTGAGGTCGAAGTACGGCAAGTGTGCGACCGGATAGTCGTACAGCGAGAAGTAGCCCGAGTATCCCGACAGCCGGCGCGCCGCTGTCTTGAGCACGCGTCGGGCCAGGCGATTTTCGACGAGCGGGCGCGGCAGCGCCGCGAGCGCCCGCGTCCAACGGAACGGTGAGCGCTCAGGATCGAGATAGATGAGGTTCCAGTGGCCGTGCTCGCTCGGCATCCGGCCCGACAGTAGCGTCGGGATGGCGCCGGAGCTGTAGCCGAGGATCGTCGTCAGCCAGCGGCGATCGGTCAGCACGTCGTCCAGGAAGGGACGGTCGCGCACGATCTCCCAGCCGAGCGCATCCACCAGCACGTAGATCGACAGCGGCGTATTCATGTTTCTCCTCAGTTGTTGCGAATGCACCAGCGCCAAAGCGCCGTGACGGCGCCGCGAGCGGCGGCCGGTGTGCGCGGGGCGGCGCGGCCCGAGAGCGGTAGCAGCGACGCGACATCCGCGTGTTCCGCCGCACCGACGCGGGCCAGGTCGCGATACGCGAGCGTGCCCGCGGCGTAGAGCAGTGCGCGCGGCGTGGCGCGCCGCGCGAGGGCCACCGCGCGCCGCAGACTCAGCGGCAGCGGCGCGCGGTTGGGATGCAGCGCGAGCTTGAGCCACTCGCGCAGCCGCCGGGCGCGCGGATGGGTCGCCAGCCACCGCACGAGCAGGGCGTCGAGTGGGCCGCGCGCGCCGGTGAGCTGCTCGAGCTCCCACACGAGAAACGCGCTCAGCGCCGGCACGCCCTCGACGATTCGTCGTCGCAGCCACGCTCGCAGCATCGGCGCGCCACCCTCGGGGAGCAGCGGCTCGGCCAAGGGGTCGAGCTTGGCCCGCGCCGCACGCTCGAGCTCGGACTCGAAGCCCACCGGCAGGCGCGCGGCGAGTGCCGGCGTGCGCGCGAGCAGCCGCGCGAAGGCCCCCGGCCGCTCGGCGTACGAAGTCTCGTGCACACCCGCGAAGGCGAGCGCGGAGCCGGCGAGGTCGAGGACGAGCTTCACGCGCTGGTACGCAACGTCCAGCAGCGCCTCACCCGCCAGCTCCTCGAGACGGTCGTAGGCCTCGACCTGCTCGATCATGCGATTGAAGATCAGGTGCAGCGCGTCTTCGCGCGGGATGCGCTCGGGCCCGAAGGCCGGGATCGCGCGGAGCAGATCCGCGGGGCCCCACACGACCTTGCCGTGCGTCGCCAGGTCGTAGACGAAGATCGATGGTCGCGCGCGGTGGCGCAGATAGCCGACTTCCACGGGGCCGAACTCGATGTCGACGGAGACGTCGGGCGCCCCGAGACTCGCGCTTGCCTCTCGGCCCCAGTCGCCCACGCAGCGACGCAGGGCGCGATAGTCGGTCAGCCGCGGGACGACGAGCAGGAATTCGATGTCACCGAGCACGCGCAGATGGTCGGCGACCGTCAGCACGGTGCCCTCGCCGCGCGAGAAGCTGCCGGTGAGCACGAGGCCCACGAGCTTGCCGGGCAGTCGCTCGGTCAGGAAGGCTGCGCAGCCGTCGACGACGCGACGCACGGCGTCGTCGTGGCGCGGGTCGCGACACAGGGCGAACGGCGTGAGGGTCGTGGTCATGCCGCCTCCACGACTCCACGCCGCGCCATCCGCTCGCGAATGACTTGAGCAGCGACCTCGGCCACGCGATCGACACGCGACACGTTGGACAGCACGACGTCTGCGAACGCCTTCGTCGGCTCGACATGAGCGGCGTGGGCGCCGCGCACCGTGGCTTCGAACTGCGACAGCACGGAGCGACGCGTCCGACCGCGCTCGCTTGTGTCGCGCGCGATGCGTCGGGCGAGGCGGAGGTCGTCGGGCACGTCGAGGAAGAACGCGACGTCGAGCAGGCTCCGGACGTCCGGCTCGTGCAACAGCAAGATTCCCTCGACGAGCAGCACGGGCCGCGGCTCGATCGCGGCGTCGTCGCCGATGCGTCGATGCGTTACGAAGCAGTAGCGCGGCGGACGCGCGGGCCAGCCCGCGCGCAGCGCGCGTAGGTGCTGCAGGAACAGCGGCGTGTCGAACGCATCCGGCACGTCGTAATTCACCGCGGCGCGCTCCGCGACGGGCATTTCGCGCCGGTCGCGATAGTAGGCATCGTGGCACAGCGTCGACACGCGCGCCGGCCCGAGCGCGCCCGCGAGCGTGCGACAGAGCGCCGTCTTGCCGCTACCGCTGCCGCCCGCCACGCCGACGACGAAGGGAGGGCTCATGCGGCGGCCTCTCGGGCGGGCGACGTCACCAGCCCGGTGTAGAGCGCCTCGTAGCGCTCCGCCACGGCGCGCCACGTGTAGCGTCGCTCGACGAGATCGCGCGCGCTTCGTGCGAGCGTATTGGCCAGGCTCGGTGTGCGAAGGATCAGCGCGATGGCCCGCGCAAATTCTTCGTCGCTCGCGGCGGCGAGGACGTGCTGGCCCGCCACCGCGTCGGGCATGGCGACGAGCGTCGGACCCGATGCGATCACCGGCGTGCCGAGCGCCATCGGCTCGAGCAGGCTCGCCTTGCGGCCAAAGCCCGCGTGCAGTGGACTCACATACACCGCGGCGCCCCAGATGCTCGGGCGGAGATCCGGAACCGCACGCGTCATGCGCACGCCCGCCTGCACGCCGAGCGCGCGCACGGCGTCGCCGGGCGGATTCGGGCCGGCCAGCAGCAGATCGACGCGTGGCATGTGCCGACGCACGCGCGGAAGAATCCCGACGGCCAGACGGTGCGCGGCCGCGACGTCCCGGGGCGACGACCAATCGCCGGTGAAGACGAGCCGCGACGGCTCGCCGCGGCGTCGATACGCATACACGAGATCGTCGATGCCGCCGGGAACGACGGCAATGCGTTCCGGGCGCACGTGCTCCGCGAGCGCGCGGCGCTCGTCGTCGGAATCGACGACGCACATGCGGGCGGCGCCGAACCACGTGCGCGTCCACGTCGTCTCCACGCGCTCGGCCAGTCGGCCAGCCAGCCGCTGCCACATCGACGCGCCCGCACGGCGAACGTCGCGCGCGCGAAGCGTCGCGCAGTCGTGGCAGGCCAGCACGCTCGGGGCGGCGGTGGCCCTCGCGAGCGGTGCGAAGAGCGCGCCTTCCAGATGAACGACGTCAGGCGCGAAGCGAGCGGCCGTGTTGCGCGTGAGCGCGCCGAGCGCAGCGAGGCCATCGCCGGGACGTCCCGACCAGGCGCGGCGCCAGCGGCCGAGCGGCACCGTCTCGACCAGCGCCGCACGCTCGGCCAGCCATGCGCGCTGTGCGGGCGTGTCGCCGCCGGCCGTCGCGGCGACCACGGCGACGGTGTGGCGGCGGGCCAGTTGGTCGACGAGCTGCGCGGCCGCGAGGCGTGCCACTTCGTGGCACGGCAGGGCTGGCAGCCGTGGCGTCACGAACAGGAGCCGCATGCGTTTATGAGGCCCGCGCCACGGCCCGACGGACCGGGCGAACCTCTTCGAAGATCGTCTCGATCGACGCGAACGAGAATGCGGCGAGCAGACGGGCGAGCTTGCGCTCGGCGGTCGTCAGCCCCGTGTAGTGGCGGAAGTGCTGCACGAACGTCATGCGCGGTCTCGGCTGGCCGGGATCGAACTCCCAGGGATGCACGTAGAAGACGACGGGCCGTCGCTCGCGCGCGTTGACGCTGGCGATCGCGTTGTGCACGAGCGCGGCGGGAAAGAGGCGGAAGAATCCGCCGCCGAGCGGCAGGTTCACACCCGCGAAGCGCGCGGTGCCGACCGGCACCTCCCAGAAGTCGATGCCGTCCACGCTCCGTGCGATGTGCGGAAAGCGCGGCGCATCCGGAAAGCCGTAGCGGTCGTGCACGACGGGGTACATCGAGGAGTCGTAGACGAAGCCTTCCTCCACGAGGACGGTGAAGGCCCACGGTGTGTCACGCCGAATCGAGTAATTCGGCGCGCGATAGCCGCGCACGAGACGGCTCGACGCCTGCTCGAGCGCGTTCTTCGCGCGCCGGACATCGGCGCGGAAGCCGGCGGGACCGAGGCGGAACACCGGCGTGTGGTCCCAGCCGTGGCTGCCCAGCTCGTGACCGCGCTCGACGATCTCGCGCACGAGCCGCGGGTGACGCTGGGCCACGACGCCGAGCGTGAAGAACGTGGCGTGCGCGCGATGCGCGTCGAGGACATCGAGCAGGCGTTGCGTCTGCCCGACGACGCGGCTGGGCAGCCGCCGAAGACCATCGACGCCGAGGGCGGCTTCGAACTCGTAGCCGTGGTAGTACTCCTCGACGTCGACGGTCAGCGCGTTGGCGATTCGCTCAGGCAACCTTGCCTCCGAGCTGCCGCGGCATGAGACGTCGCCACGTCGGCTCGTCGGTGTCGACCGTGGTCACCGTGCTGCGCTCGTCGTCGTTGAAGATGAGGCCCAGGCCGCGCTGGCGGCCGACCACGTTCATGCAGTCGCGAAGCATCTCGCGCGGCGTCCGGTTGGCGCGAACGACGACGACGAAGCCGTCGACGAGATCACGCACGATCCCGACGTCCGGGTAGGGCAGCGCCGGCGGTGTGTCGACGACAACGTAGTCGAAGCGATCGCGCAGCGCGGCGAGCAAGCTCGCCAGACGCGGCGACTTCAGCAGCTCGTACGGCATCGACGACGCGGTGCCGGCGGGCACCACGGCGAACGCGACGCCGCCGGGCCGGCTCACGACGCCGTCGACGGTCATGCTCGGATCGAGCAGGTACGTGGAGAGTCCACGCGCCGACGGCAGGCCGAGCGCGCGCGCGACGCCGGGATGACGCAGGTCGGCCTCGACGAGCACGACGCGCGCGTCGGGGGCCTGAGCGAGCGCGCCCGCCAGATTCAACGCGGTGATCGTGCGGCCGTCGCCACGACCCGGGCTGGTGACCGCCACCGTGCGCGTGCCGCGCTCGTGCCGGAACGTCTCGATGGCCAGCCGCACTGCGCGGTACTGCTCCGCGGCGTGACTTGTAGGCTCGAGCAGGCTGACGAGATGATCGTCGAGCTGCCCCGGCTCCGAGTCCGCGTCGCCGTCAATCTGCCACGCGAACCCGCGCTTGGCGAAGCCGCTGCCTTGCTCGCGGACCGGCGCTCCGTAGATCGGCGTCGGCGCGGGCGGTGCGGATAGGGCCGGCTCTGGCGCCGTCTTCACGGCGGTGACGACGGGCGTCGGCTCGGGCCGCGGCGTCTCGCGGCGCGGCTCCGGTTTGGCCTCGACACGGACGGGATCCGGTTTTCGCTCCTGGCGCGGCTCGAGACGCCGCGGCTCCGGGCGTGGTTCTGGCCGTGAATCCCGTCGCGGCTCGACCGCCGGCTCGACGGGGGGCTCGGCCACCGGCGCCACCTTCGCGACCACCGGCTCGCGCTCCTGCTCCACCTTCTCGAGGGCCTTGAAGAACTTGCTCACGGCCTGTCCTCCTAGGGGTTGATAGAGGCGAACCAGCCCAGCGCGTTCGCCGCGAACGCCAACAAGAAGACGACGACGAGGACGAGAAGCGCGACGCCTGAGCGCGCGGCCCACACGGCGCCGCGGCTGGGGACGAGGCTCATGCTGCGCCGCCGCTTCCACTCGCGGCGCTCGCCCTCCTCGAGGTACTCGACCGCTTCCTGCACGATGGCCGCATCGATGCGCTTCTTGCTGTCGGCGTAGCCCGACAGCAGGCAGTGGTCGCAGACGATGTTGATGACGCGCGGCGTGCCCTGGCTGTAGTCGTGGATCTTCTGGATGGCGGCGTCCGAGAAGATGCCGGCGTCGGTGGCGCCTGCGATGCGCAGACGGTGGCGGACGTACTGCCGCGTCTCCTCGGGGCTGAGCGACGCGATGTGGCAGCGCAATCCCACGCGCTGCTTGAGCTGACGCAGCTCGGGCAGATTCAGCTTGTCGCGAAGCTCCGGCTGGCCGACGAGCAGGATCTGCATGAGCTTCTGATTCGTCGTCTCGAAGTTGGACAGCAGGCGCACGGCCTCCAGCGTCTCGACCGTGAGGTTCTGCGCCTCGTCGATGACCAGCACCGGGCTCGTGCCCTTGTGGTGCTGATCGATGAGGAACTCGTTCAGCTCGAACAGCCGCTGCGCGTGCGTGCTCGCGGTGGATTTCACGCCCCAGTCCTGCAGGATGTACTCGAGCAGCCCCTCGATGCCGAGCGCCGAGTTGTGCACGTACGCCACCGGAGTGGTCGAATCCAGACGCTCCAGCAGCGTGCGCAGCAGCGTCGTCTTGCCGGTGCCGATCTCGCCGGTGAGAACGATGAAGCCCTTGCGCTCGCGAACACCGTAGATCAGCTGCGCGAGCGCCTCGCGGTGGCGCGCGGACTGGAAGAGGAACTTCGGGTCCGGCGTCGGGGCGAAGGGCGCCTCACGCAGCCCGTAGAAGCTCAGGTACATGACCTACCTCCCGCTCGCCGCCGGCGTCTGCGCCGACGGCTGCATCAGCATCGCGACGAGGCCCTGGTTCTCGTGGGCGAGCACGAACGATGTGCCGGCCACAATGAACAGGCCGAAGCCCACCGCCGCGGTGGCCCAGCGGCGCTGGCGCAACGTCCGCGAACGATCGTGCTCGGTCGTGATGCGCGGAATCGCCGACAGCACCGGCATCGGCAGCGTCGAGCGCACCTCGTCCACGCGACGGAACGACGTGTCGACCTGCTCGGCGAGCACGACGGCGGCGCCGCTGGCGCCCAGCGCCAACGCGATACCGACCAGCAGCAGCCGGAACCGGTTGGGGCCGGCCGGCCGCTCCGGCAGGCGCGCGGGCTCGATCACGCGGAAGCTTTCGCCCTTCTGACGCTGCTCGAGCTCGGACGCCATGCCCGCCTCGCCGCGCTTGGCGAGGAGCGATTTGAAGAGGTCGCGCGTGGTGTCGTAGTCACGCGTCAGCACCGCGAGCTCCTGCTCGCGCTTGGGCGTGTTCTCGAGCCGACGCGTGTAGACGCCGATCTGCGCGTTGATGTTGTTGATCTCTTCCGCCGTCGTCTTGGCCTCGACGGTCGCCTGATCCAGCTGCGTCATCAGGCTTTGCACGTACGCGTTTTCGGGCGGCACGCGCAGATCGCGCCCGGCGCGCTTGGGCGCGGCGCCGGCCGCGGGCTTGGCCGCCTGCGCGGCGGCCGCGGCCTGCTTCTCGGTTTCCACCTTTGCTTCGAGCACGCGGATCTGGTCCTTGAGCTGCATGACGTCCGGGTACTTGTCGTGGAACTTCGTCTGCGCCATGGCCAGCTCCTGGCGGAGCAGGTTGAGGCGCGCGGCGGCGGTGTCGGCCGGCGTGACGCTCGGCCCGGCCGCGGTTGGCGTGGCCGTCATGGCGACCGAGGTATCGATCTCGCCGAGCGAGTTCGTGAGCATCTGCCGGCGCTCGATCGCGCGGCGGTTGTTCTCGCTCGCGAGCTGCAGCTGCGCCTGCAGACGCTCGAGCGTGCGGAGGTTGACGTCCTTCTGCTCGGGCAGCTCGCCGAGGTTCTTCTCCTTGTACGCCGTGATGACGCGCTCCTGCGTCTGCAGCCGCTCGCGCACGTCGCGCAGCTGCGTCTCGAGGAATTCCGAGGTGCCGGCCGCCTGTTCTTCGCGCATGCGCCCGTTCTCCTCGATGTAGAGCGAGGCGAGCGTGTTGGCCACGCGCGCGGCCACGATCGGGTTGGCCGCCGTATACGCGACGGTGAACAGGAACGATTTGCTCTCGCGGGTGCGGCGGTCGCGATCGTCCACCAGCTCGATGCGGATGTCCTTCCGCATGCGGTCCACGAGGTCGTCGATGGAGCGCGCGTGGCGATACAGGCCGTTCTGCTGCGCGATCTGAGTCAGCCGCTGCGGCGTGAGGATGTCCTGCGTCAGCGTCAGCAGTCGGGCATCGATGTCGGCCTGCACGGTCGGCGCGACGTAGCGCTCGGGAATCGCTTGACGGTTGACGAGCACGAGCGCGCGCGAGGTCCAAAGGCTCGGAAGGAAGACGGCCATCGACAACGCCGCCGTCACCACGAACAGGAACGGCAGCACGGCGAGGATCCGGCGGCGGCGAACGATCTCGAGCAAGCCGGAGAGGCCCGGACCTTTGGAGGTCTCGTCGTAGACGGTCGGCGGAGTCGGCATGGAATTCACCTTTAGGGAACGAGGACCACGTCACCCGACTTCAGCGTGACGTTGTTCTCGCCGTCCTTGACGACGCGGTTGTAGTTGAAGCGAATCTTCTGCGTGGCTCCGTTGCTGTCCTTGCGGAGGATCGTGATCTTGCCCGGCGAGGCAAAGTCGCGGAAGCCTCCGGCCAGCGCGATGGCCTCGAGCACGGTGGTGTCGGCCTTGAGCTGCAGCACGCCGGGCTTCTGCACCTCGCCGAGCACGGAGACGCGGTAGCTCTTCACTTCCATCACCGACACGGCCACCTCGGGATTCGGCATGAACTCGCCGAACGCGCTGGCGAGCTTGTCTCTGAGCTGCATCGCCGTCAGCCCGGCCGCTTGCACGTCGTAGAGGAGTGGCAGCGAGATCTTGCCGTCCGGTCGCACGGGCAGCGTGCGCGACAGCGCGTCATTCTTCCAAACGGTGATCATCAACAAATCTTCGGGGCCGATCACGTAGTCGGTGCTCAACGGATAGCCGCCCACGGGCGCGGTGGCGCCGGACGGCATCGGCGTGGTGGCCGCCGTGGACGTCGTCGCCGGCGAGGCGGCGGCGGTGGGCGTGACCGTGAGACCGCTGGGGGCCGCCGGCGCGCCCTGCGCCGCGCGGGTCTGAGCGTGGGCGGTGGCAACGCCGAAGCCGGCAAGCAGCGCAGACGTCACGACGAACCACTTGAGCATCATGGAGTCCTCCTGCTGAAGCGGGCTCAGCTCGCGGCCGAGTCCTGCCTCAGCCCCATGTCCTTGATCTTGTAGAGGAGCGCGCGATAGCTGATCTTGAGCATCTTGGCGGTCTTGACGCGGTTCCACCGGCATTGCTCGAGCGCACGACAGATCACCTCGCGCTCGGCCTCGAGGACGGCGCGCCGTGAGATCTCCTTCAGCGAGAGACCCTTGGTGGCCGCGAACGGCTCCGGCGCGGGCGCGGGCGCGACGGCCACGGGCGTCGGGGCCATGAGCGTGCGCGGCAGCGCCCAGTCCTGGAGCACGATCATCCGCTTGATGAAATTCTCGAGCTCGCGAATGTTGCCCGGCCACGCGTATTGCATGAACGCCTGCATCGTGTCCGGCGACACCTCGCGCTCGGGAAAGTTGAACAGGCGCGAATACCGGCGCACGAAGTAATCGACGAGGGCGGGGATCTCCTCGCGCCGCTCGCGCAGCGGCGGCACCAGGATGTTGATGACATTCAGCCGATAGAACAGGTCCTCGCGGAAACGGTTGCCGGCGACCTCGCGCGCGAGATCGCGATTGGTCGCGCAGATCACCCGCACGTCGACGCGCAGGTTGTGGCGACCGCCCACGCGGGAGAACTCGCCGTCCTGCAGCACGTGCAGCAGCTTCGCCTGCAGCGCCGGATGCAGCTCGCCGATCTCGTCGAGGAAGATCGTGCCGCCGTCGGCCAGCTCGAAGCGCCCCGGCTTGCGCTGATGCGCGCCCGTGAAGGCGCCGCGCTCGTGGCCGAAGAGCTCGGACTCCAGCAGCTCGCGCGGCATGGCCGCACAGTTGACCTTCACGAACGCCGCGCGCCGGCGCGGCGAGTGCGCGTGGATGGCCCGCGCCACGAGCTCCTTGCCGACGCCGGTCTCGCCACACACCAGCACCGTGACGTCGGCGCGCGCGGCCTGCTCGATGACCGAGAGGATCTCGCGCATCTGCGCGCTCGTCAGCATCGCGAGCTCGCGCTGTACACGGTCGCCGTTGTCCTCGCCGCCGAGCGAGGGCGTCGCCTGCTCACGGCGCGGCCGGCCGGCCACGCCGCGGATCACCTGCTCGAGGTCCTCCGCGGTATAGGGCCGGCGCAAGAAGTCGTCCGCGCCCGCCTGGATGGCTTCGACGATCTGCGAGCTGTGCCCGTTGTCGGCGACCATGATCACCGGGCCGGAGGCCGCCAGCTCGCCGGCACGGCGCAGCAGGTCGATGCCCGACATGCCGGGCAGGCGGATGGCGACGACCGAGAATGCGACGCGACCGGCGCGAGCCAGGAGCTCGAGGGCTTCCTCGGCGGTGCCGGCGGCGAGCGGGGTGTAGCCCCAGCCCGCGAGCTGCGTGGTCACGCGCCGTCGCTGGTCGGGATCGCTCTCCACGACGAGGACGGGACGCCCGGCGATCGATGTGGCGTACGGCGATGCAGCGTCGAAACTGGAGGCCTTCATCGGGAGTCTTTCTTCCATTGGGTCTCTACCGGTCCATCGCAAGAGGCATGCCGTACCCGGTTTTCGCGCCTTTCGCGCATGTCTCGGCCATGCGTGCAGGGCGCGTCACGTGTCGCGGCTCCACTCTGGGAGCGGCGGTGCCCGATAGGGGAAAAGGTTTGACGCGGCTCATCCCGGACGTTTCCCGGACAACACGAACTTCACGGTGTCGAACAGGATCCACAGGTCGAAACGGAGCGACAGGTGCTTGATGTAGTAGAGGTCGTAGCAGAGCTTGCGCGTGACCTCTTCGGTCGACATCGAGTAGCCGGCGCGCACCTGCGCCCAGCCGGTGAGGCCGGGTCGCACCTCGTGGCGCAGATTGTAAAAAGGAATCACGGCCGAGAAGGTGGCGACGTTCGAGGCCATCTCCGGGCGCGGACCGACGAGGCTCATGTCGCCCTTGAGGATGTTGACGCACTGGGGGAGCTCGTCGAGCCGATAGCGTCGCAGCACGGCGCCGAAGCGGGTCACGCGGCTCGCGTTGTCGCGCTGCCAGATCCCATCGGCGCCGCGCTCTGCCTGTCGCATCGTGCGGAACTTGATCAGACGGAACGGCCGGCCGCCGAGACCGATGCGCTCCTGGATGAAGAACACCGGCCCGCGGGACTCGAGCTTGATCCCGAGCGCAATGAGCGCGATCAGCGGCGCCGTGACCACCAGCGCGACGCTGGCGATGACGACCGACATCACGCGCTTGAGCGCGAGCTGCGCGCGCGAGACGCGGAAGCCGTCGCCGAAGATGAGCGCACTCGGCGTGAGCGACTCCACCGCCAGTCGGCGCGTGAACCGCTCGTACGCTTTCGTACCTTCTTCGACGTGCACGCCGCGAAACCGACAGGCCAGCAGCGCCGAGACCGGCAGATTCCCGCGACGGTCCGGCATCGCGACGATGATGCGGTTCGGATGCTCGCGCAGCACGACCTCGGCCACGTCGCCGTAGGCGCCGAGTCGCGGCACGCCGGCCACCGCGGCACCGTCCGGCGCCAGTACACCGGCCACGCGCATGGCGAGGTCGGGCCGCATGGCGATCTGGCCGGCGAGCTCGGTGGCGAGCCGGCCGCCGCCCATGATCAGGACGCGCTCGGAAAACGCCGTGTGCTTTGCGAGCGTGTACACGGCGAGGCGGAGCACGAGCACCGCGAACAGCGTCACGCACAGCGCGTACGGCGCGAGATTGCCGCCGATGATCGTGTTCGGAAACAGCAAGTACATGCCGGCCAGCACGAGTGCGGCCACGCCAAGCGCGCGACACAGACGCGTGAAGAGCTGGCCGGCATCGTGCGGCACCTCGAAGTCGTACAGATCGTTGTAGTAGAACGCGGCGAGACACACGACGGCGACGATGCCCACGCGCGCGGCGAGCCGCCACAGGCTGCTCCCACCCTCGTCCGCGGCAGGCGACCACACCGCGATCGCGGTGCCGAGCACCGCAAGGGTCGAAACTCCATCGAGCCACGCGAGACGCTGTGCGAGAGACATGTCGCGCCGGTACGGTCCGGCTGCAAGCTATGGGGGCAAGGTCAGTGCCAAACCGTGCAAAACGTCGCAGAAGGCTGCGTTTCGATGCATTTTTCCCGCAGCACGCGGGTCAGGCGCCGGTGATTGCGGGCGAGGTTACGGGAGAATTACTGCATTCGGCTGCAGCCGCCGTGAGTAAGCGGATGCAGTGATCAGGGCCGATCGAACGTAATCGGGTAGCCGAATTGCAGACCGACGAAGATTCGGTTCTGATCGGCGTCGGTTGCGATCAGATCACCGGCGTTGTCGAAGATCTGGTGCGGCGTGCGCTGGCGGAAGAACTGGTAGCGCGCGACAGCGGCCATCCATGCGGTGAGGCGATACGTCGCCTGCAACGGCATCGTGAACGACTGGATGTCGATGGAGCCATTGCGCGTGGGTTCACCGCTCGGGCTCTTTACCCACGAATAGCGCGGCACGAACGACAGCGTGAGGCCACGCGTCAACGTCAGGAGATCGACGCGGCCATAGACGGAGGTGTTGTCGGTCGGGCCGCCGAGGCCGCCCGCCGTCGCCACCAGGCGGTCGAAGCCGAGGCCGACGGCGCCGAACCACGTCTTCTGATCGTACGCGGCGGCGACGGCCGGTGTGATGCGCGAGGCTCCGTGCTCGCGCTGTTCGAACGACGGCCCGCCGTTGACGGTGAGTGTGATGGTCGGCGTCACCGTCCATGACAGGCCGATGCGCGGTGTGTGTGTGGTGACCTTTTCCTCGTGCTCGATGTCGAAATATGCGAACTCGTACCCCAGCGTGCCGCGCAGCTGGCGCGTCAGCGTGCGGTCCAGTCCCACGTTCGCGCGATAGACATTCGATTCGTCGAGCGCGCTGTCACTGAAGCGCTGCAGCGCGTACGACCCGCCGGCGCGGACGACCGTGAACTGATCGATCTGATAGGCGGCGCCGCCCGCGAGCACGTTGCCGAATGACTGGTCGCGCCCGACGGAGACGCCTTCCGGGGCGATGAGGTTCGTGTCGGTCGTCGCCGTGAAGGCGTCGGTGAGCGTCAGGGTGAGCTGCTCGGTGGCGCGCCACATCCCATCGAGCGTGAAGTTCTGGTGATTGAACGCATTGTCGCGTGTGGGCTCCCGAAGGTACAGCTCCGCTGTGAAGTTGTATCCGGCGATCAGCCGATGCGTGCGGCTTTCCCAGATGAGGTTCAGCGCCGGCGTGATGCCGGTGATCAGATCCCACTGGCGGTTGGCGTTGTTGAGCAGAATGTTGTCGTTGTACTCCTCGCTGATCGTGATGCTCGGCAGCAGCGTGATCGGCGCGCGTAGCGGCAGCTGCAGCTTCTGCGGATCGAGCGTCGGCGTGATGCCGTAGGGAGGCGCGATCGGCACCGGCTGGGCGTGCGCGAGCCCCGTCGCGACGCCCATGAGCAGCAGACCGGCGCCGAAGCTCGCGAGGATACGGGCGATCACGCCGACACGCATATCACACGTCACCGAAACGCGGGAAGGGCTTTTTCGCCGCGCCGGTGTGCAAGCGTTCGATCGCCTGGTGATAATGCGTGAGCGCCGAGGGCTTCTGAATCACGTCGACGGCACCGAGCTTCTTGACGTCTTCGATCTCTTCCGGCGTCGCGTGTCCGGTGATCACAACCACGGCCAACGAGGGACGCAGCCGTCGCACCTCCGCCATGACGTCCAGGCCGTTCATGCCGGGCATCGACACGTCCAGAAACATCGCATCGAAGGCTGTGTTCTTGAGGCGGTCGAGCGCGTCGCGTCCAGAATGGACAACCGTCGTGGAGTGTCCCTGTCGCTTCAGTGATGTCGCCAGGACTTCGGCAACCTGCGGCTCATCGTCGACGATCATGATCTCCATTTGATTTCCTCCTCTGTGTAAGTCGTACAATTTGTAGTGAACTTTCTACAAAATTAGGGTCCCCAAATAGCGATCTGAACTCCGAAGTGCGTGTAATCACTAGAATCTGGAGTGGGTAAACCCTTGGCACATGCAGTGCAATTCGATGCAAACACTGACTCGATGTGCAGCCGACACCACCGAGGAGAGAGCAGCCGATGATGACTGAGCCTTTGATGGCGCTCTGCACCAGCATGAAGATGCAGCCGATCCGGGATCTGGTCACGAAGGTCGCGGGCACGAACACCACCGTGCTGCTTCGTGGCGAGAGCGGAACCGGGAAGGAAGTCTTGGCCCGCGCGATCCACAAAGCTTCCCCGCGCGCCGGCAAGCAGTTCCTGAAGGTCAATTGCGCGGCGCTGCCCGGCGAGCTGCTCGAATCCGAGCTGTTCGGCCATGAGAAGGGCGCGTTCACCGGTGCCTACCGGCAGAAGCCCGGAAAATTCGAAGCCGCACACCAGGGCACGCTGCTCCTGGACGAGATCGGCGAGATGCCGCTCCGCCTGCAAGCGAAGCTGCTGCACGTGCTGCAGGACGGCGAATTCTCCCGTGTCGGCGGTGAGAAGATCATCGACACCGACGTGCGGCTCATCGCCGCCACCAACCGGGATCTCGAAGCGAGCATGCGCGCGCATCAGTTCCGCGAGGATCTCTATTATCGGCTCAATGTCATCGAGATCCGTATCCCGCCGCTGCGTGAACGCCGCGAAGAGATCCCGGGCCTCGTCGATTTCTTCCTCAAGAAGTTCAACGTGCAGTACGGTCGCGTGGTCGACATCCCGGCCGACACCATGCGCGTGCTGATCGATTACCACTGGCCCGGCAACATCCGCGAGCTCGAGAACGCCGTTAAGCGCGTCGTCGTGCTGGGCACCGCACGTCCCGTGCACACGGAGATCGTCGGTAATATCAGTCGCGGTCCGCGCGTCAGCTCGCCGGGCGCTCCGGCCGCGATGACCACCGTCGTGAGCCCCGACGCCCCGATCAGTCTGAAAGACATCGCCCGCCAGGCGGCTCGTGAGGCCGAGCGCGTGGCCATCAAGGAAGTGCTCGATCGCGTGCACTGGAACCGGGCGAAGGCCGCGCGCCTGTTGCAGATCAGCTACAAGGCGCTGCTCTACAAGATCGTGCAGTGTGGCCTCGTGGTCCAGGAGACCGAGCCGGAGAAGCAGAAGGAAGTCATCGCGTCCTGAGCGACGCGAGCCGCTCGCGCAGGGTAAGTCCGGATAGCAACACGAAGTAGAGCAGGACGCGCAGGACCATCGATCGGCCTCCTTCGCGCGAAGGGTGGGAGCAACTCTCGTGCCTCGTGCGCGTGAGCCGGGCAACTCCGCGGTTCACGGCACGCGGCGCGCTCGCCCGTCCACCGCTGTAGGGGAATTCTTTTCCTTGTTCGGGCACGCGGGGATGGTGGCTCCGCGCGTGTTACCCTAGCGCCATGTTCGACATTGGACTCCAGGAGATGCTGGTCATCGGGGTCCTCGCCCTGCTGGTCTTCGGGCCTTCGAAGCTGCCGGAGCTGGGACGCATGGTGGGTCGCGCCCTGCGCGAGTTCCGCCGCGCCAGCGACGAGTTTCGATCCACGGTGGAAACGAACCTTCAGCTCAACGAGCCCGACCCGCCGCCTTCCTACGCGAGCGAATCTTCGGCCCCTGTCGAGGCCGCGGCCGCACCGCTGCCGTCTGAAACCCAACCCGTCGCGCCCGAGACGAGCGACGTCGGGATGGCAGTCGCGACGGAGCCGGCGATCGAGCATGGCGAGCCCTATTGCGCGCAGCGCGGCTCGAGGCTGTTCCACCGCCGCGACTGCACCTGGGTCGGTCGCATTCCGGAGATCGACCGCATCTATATGAAGACCATCGCGGAGGCGCGCGAGCAGGGCCTGATCACGTGCCCGGTTTGTGAGCCCTGGGAGCCTGTGTAGTTTTTTTTGCTTGCGTTCCTCAACACCCGTTGAGTATGGTAGCCGGCACCACAAAGGAGGGGCGATGCGCGAGCTGACCGAAAAGCAGCGCGAGGTGTTGGGCTTCATCCGCGCCTTCGTGGGCAAGCACGACGTGCCGCCCACCGTTCGTGAAATCGGTGAGCGCTTCAAGGTCACGCCGCGCGCGGCGTTCGATCATTTGCGCGCGCTCGAGCGCAAGGGCGCGCTCCAGCGCCGCGAGAGCGCCGGGCGCACGTCGCGTGCGCTCACCCTGACGGATGCCGCGCCGCGCGCGGCTCACGCGGTGCCGATTCTCGGGCGCGTGGCCGCGGGTCAACCGCTGTTCGCGAGCGAGAACCGCGAGGGCGAGCTGCACATCGCGCCCGCGTCACTGCCGGGCCGAGGTGAGGATTTGTTCGCGCTCCGCGTACGCGGCGAGAGCATGATCCTGGCCCACATCTGCGACGGTGACCTGGTGCTCGTACGACGGCAGGACAGCGCGTCGTCCAACGACATTGTGGTTGCGCTCGTCGAATCGGAGTCGGGCGAAGGCGAGGCCACCGTCAAGCGGTTCGCGCGCGACGGCGAGCGCGTGGTGCTCAAGCCCGAGCATCCCACGATGACGCCCATCGTGGTGGATCCGCGCCGCACGCCCGTGAAGATACTCGGCAAGGTCGTAGGATTGCTTCGAGGTTTCTGAGGGAGACGAAGATGAAGGCGCACACGCTCACGTTGCCGGCGCTCCAGCGCCGATTGATCTCGACTCGCCGCTCGCGCGCCCTTTTTTTGCCGCGGACCACTCAACACGTGCGGAGCCGCGATGTGCTCATCGAGCTCGTGCGCGCGGGCGTCGCGCTCGCGGCGCTCGCGACGTGGTGTGCCTCGCTGCTGCTGATCGCCGGGTAACGGCGGGTCTTGGGGGGCCATTTCGGGGCCCCGAAATCAGCTGGTTCGTGCGGTGATCGAGGAGCGCCACGGCCATGCCGGGGCGCTTCCGAGCGGCTGCCGGGGAGTCCGAGGGGGCGTAGCCCCTTCGCTCGGTGAACTTTGGGGGGCCATTTCGGGGCCCCCCAACTTAGCTGTTCCGTGCGGTGCGCTCGAACACGCGCGCCTCGACGAAAAGCTCGAACAGCGCCGAGTCCAGCGCGCCCGCGCGGCGCTCGGCGTCCAGAATCGCCAGCGCTTCTTCCGCGCGCAGCGCCTTCTTGTAAGGACGGTCGCTCGCGGTCAGCGCGTCGTAGATGTCGGCGATCGCCATCATCCGCGATTGCACGGGAATCTCGTCGGCGCCGATCCCGTACGGATAGCCTGTGCCGTCGAGCTTCTCGTGATGCGCGCGCGCGATGTCCGGCACGCGGCGCAGCTCCTTCGTCCACGGAATCTGCGTGAGGAACTGGAACGTGTGGACGACGTGCTGCTGGATGGCGATGCGCTCCGCCTCGGTGAGGCTGCCGCGCGGGATGGCGAGCACGCGCGCTTCCTGCGGAGTCAGTACGGTGCGCGGCGTGCCGTCGGCATCCTCCCACGTCTGCGACGCCAGGCGGAGGATCTCCGTCATGAACGTCTGCGCCTGCACCGTCGGCTCGTTCGCGACGCCGACGAGGTCGAGCTGGCGGTCGAGCTCGGCGATCGCAGCCGCCAGCTCGGCGTCGAGACGCGCGGCATAGTCTGCGTAATCGGCGGCACGCGCCAGCGCGCGATCGAGCTTCCGACGCTCCGTGCGCAGCGCGAGACCACGCTGGAGCAGCTCGACGCGATGACGAATGCGTTCCAGGTCGGCGGGGTAGAGCTTCTTGGCCTTCACCAGGACGTGCTCCCGGACGCCGACTTTGCCGAAGTCGTGCAACAGCGAGGCGTAGCGCAGCTCCATCACTTCGTCGTCGCGGAATTTGAGCTCGCGATAGGGTCCCGTCTGGCACCGGTCGACGACCTCTGCGAGCCCGACGGTGAGATCGGCCACACGGAACGAGTGACCCGACGTCGTAGGATCGCGCGCCTCGATCGCCGTGACCGACGCCTTCACGAAGCCTTCGAAAAGCTCGCGGATCGACAGATACAGGCGCCGGTTGTAGATCGCAACCGCCGCCTGCGATGCGAGCGAGCCCGCCAGCTTCTCGTGCCGCGCGCTGTAGGTGCGCACGTGACGCTCGACGTCCTCGGGCGTGCGCAGGCGCGCGTCGCGGTCTGTCTTGCAGTTGATGAGCTGCAACGCGCCGATCGTGTCGCCCTGCGGCGTGCGCATCGGTACGACCAGCATCGATTTGGTGCGATACCCCGCCTCCTCGTCGAAGCGCCGGTTGATCGCGAACGGCGCATCGGCGGGCGGCGCATAGGCGTCGGCGACGTTGATCAGCTCGCCGGTCAGCGCCACGTGACCGACGATGCTCTCGCCGGTGAGGGGAAGCGTGGCCGTTCGGAACGGCACCGCCACGCTGTCGTTTTGGGCCAGCGCGAATCGCAGGTGCGGCGCCTCGGCGCGATCTTCGACGATGTAGAGCGAGCCGGCGTCGCTGTTGGTGATCTCGCGCGCCTTGCTCAGGATCGTTTCGAGCAGAAAGCGCGGGTTGGACTCAGCCGACAACCGGATGCCGATCGCATTCAGCTCGGAGAGATCGCGCTCCAGCCGCGCACGGTCCGCGGCGGCGTCGAGATGAGCGAAGGCGGCGGCGACGGCGTGCGCCAGCATCGCCGACGGCGCGCCGAGCGGCAGGACCGCGTGCCAGCTGACAGGCCACGGTCCGCCGTCGGCGGCCGGAATCAGACCCAGCACCCGGATGTCGTCGCGGGCGGGCAGTGGCTCGGACCGCGGCGTCACGAGAATCACCGCGTCGCTCGGGGGAACGGCGCCAAGCGGTCGCACGTCGTACACAGCGCTCAGTGCCGCCGCGACGGCCGCGACGGGAGGATCGCCGTCGTGCAGAACGAGCCTGCGCATCCCGCCTAGAATACAAGGTATGACCCCCTTCGCGGACTTCGCGGCGCTCGCCCGTCGCCTCGAGCGCGCACGGGGTCGCCTCGAGAAGCGGGACGAGGTCGCCCGGTTCCTCCGGACCCTCGCGCCGGCGGAAATTCCCACCGTGGTGGCCTTCCTCGCGGGGCGCGCGTTTCCGGCGTCCGACCCCCGTGTCCTGGGCGTTCGCGGGCTGCCGCGCAACGTCGCCACCGCGGCGGCCTCGGAGCCGTTGTCGCTGATGGACGTCGCCGACGCGTTTGGAGACGTCGCCGCTGCGACCGGCGTCGGAGTTCGGCGCCTCCGTGACGAGCGGCTCGCCCGCCTGGCCGCACGCGCGTCGTCCGACGAGCGCGAGTTCATCAATCGGATCATCGGCGGCGAGATGCGAACGGGCGTGTCCGAAGGACTCGTGCTGGACGCGATCGCCGCTGCCTGGGGCGTCGAGCCCGCGACTGCGCGTCGCGCCGCGCTGTTCCTCGGCGATCTCACCGCGGTCGCTGCGCTCGCCGCGAGCGGCGGCGCGGTGGCGGTTGCCGGCGCCAGCCCGCGGCCATTCGTCCCGCTTTTGCCGATGCTCGCCGAGATCGCGGATGACTTCACGGGCGTGCTGACGGCACACGGCGGCCGCACGGCGCTGGAGTACAAGTACGACGGGGCACGGATTCAGCTGCATCGCGCCGGCGATCGGGTGGAGGTGTGGACACGACGACTCTCCGACGTCACGCGCAGTCTGCCCGACGTCGTCGAGATCGCACGGCGCGATCTCACCGGCGAGCCGTTCATTCTCGACGGCGAGGTCGTCGCGCTCGACGCGGCGGGGCGGCCGCTGCCGTTTCAGGAGCTGATGCGCCGCTTCCGGCGCGTGCATGGCGTCGAAGCACTCGCACGCGAGATGCCGCTGGCGCTCCACTTCTTCGACGTGCTGATGGCCGATGGGCGCTCGCTCATCGACGAGCCGTACGAGCGGCGCTGGGAGACGCTGCGCCGGATCACCGGCGGCCGTTATCTCGCGGAGCGCCGTATCGTGACCGGCGAAACGGAGGCCGCCGACTTTCGCGCCTCCGCGCTGGCGGCTGGGCACGAAGGCGCGATGGCGAAGGATCTCGCCAGCACGTACGAGCCCGGCGGTCGCGGCAAGCGCTGGTTCAAGCTGAAGGCGGCGGAGACGGTGGACTGCGTGATCG
>DAIRVP010000004.1:0-63132 GCA_036802765.1 Candidatus Rokuibacteriota bacterium | reverse complement strand
TCGCCCCCCTTCCGACCGTCGTCGCGCGCCTGCGGCGTGCTCCTCCGTGCCTCCCCCAGCAGCAGGATTGCGCCGGCGGAGCCGGCGCTCGAACCGGCAAGGCGCCATCGCGTCGCGTACAATGTCGCGACGCGATGGAATTCCGTTACGTGATCTCCGACGTCTTCACCGACACGCCGCTGGCCGGCAACCAGCTCGCCGTCTTCACCGACGCACGCCTCATCCCCGACAAGCTCCTGCAGCCCATCGCGCGGGAGATGAACTACTCGGAGACCGTGTTCGTGTACCCGGCCACCGCCGGCGGCCACGCACGCATCCGGATCTTCACGCCGTTCAACGAGCTGCCATTCGCGGGCCATCCGGTGCTCGGCAGCGCGTTCGTTCTGGCGGCGCCGCTACAGCTGCCGACGATCGTCTTGGAGACCGGCATCGGACTCGTGCCGATCGTGCTCGAGCGCGACGGCTCACGCATCACGTTCGGGCGCATGAGCCAGCCGCTGCCGACCGTCTCGCCCGAGCCGGCCGCGGCCGCCATCCTGGCCGCGCTCGGCGGCGTCAAGCCGATCCTGCCCGTCGAGCGCTACGTCAACGGCCCCACGCACGTGCTCGTCACCGTCGGCTCGCCGGACGAGGTCGCGAAGCTGGCCCCGGATCTCGGGGCGCTCGCGCGCGCGACGCCCGCCGGCGTCTCGTGCTTTGCGGGCAGTGGCCTGCGCTGGAAGACGCGGATGTTCGCCCCCGGACACGGCATTGCCGAAGATCCCGCAACAGGCTCGGCCGCCGGGCCCCTCGCCTGCCATCTCGTGCGGCACGGCCTGCTGGAGCCCGGCCAAGAGATCCAGATCACGCAGGGTGTGGAGATCGGGCGGCCGAGCACGCTGTTCGCGCGCGCCGGCGGCCCGCGCGAGCGCATCGACAGCGTCGAAGTCGGCGGCTGCGCGGTGACGATCGCGCGCGGCGAGCTGCGACTGCCGGGCTGAGACCACGGAGGCTGACATGAAGCTCGAGGGCAAGATCGCGCTCGTCACCGGCGGTGGCTCGGGTATCGGCCGGGCGATTTGCGAGCGCTTCGCCGAGGCCGGCGCGCGCGTCGTCGTGAACGACATCCGACAGGAAGCGGCGGAGGCAACCGCCAAGGCGCTCGGCGCGGGCGGGCGCGCGCTCGCCGCCGACGTCGCCGACAGCGCGGCGGTGCGTGCGATGTTCGCGACGCTGCAGCGCGAGCACGGGCGGCTCGACGTGCTCGTCAACAACGCCGGCGTGGCCATGGCTCCGGGGGAGGATCGCGCCGCGATGATGCGCAAAGGGGAGGCGCGCATCATGGAGATGGTGTCGGGCCAAGGCGTGCAGACGCAGTGGGACGTGACGCAGTCGATGAGCGACGAAGCCTGGCACCACGTGATCGCGGTGCACCTGCATGGTACGTTCTACTGCACGCGCGAGGCGTTGAAGTTGATGAGCCCGCGCAACTCCGGCGCGATCGTCAACCTGTCGAGCGTGGCGGCGCTGATGGGCCTCGAGACCGTCCCGCACTACAGCGCCGCGAAGGGGGCGATTCTCTCGTTCACGCGCGCCGTCGCGCGCGAGGTCGCCAGCCGCAACATCCGCGTGAACGCGATCTGCCCCGGCTACATCGACACCCCGATGACCGCCGGCGTCTCCGAGCTCGCCAAGAAGATGATCCTCGGTCGCACGCCGATGGGGCGGATGGGCGAGCCGAGCGAGATCGCGGCCGCAGCCTTGTTCCTCGCCTCCGACGAATCGTCGTTCGTCACGGGCCAGTGGCTGTCGCCGAACGGCGGTCTCTTCATCGGCTGATGGCGGCGACACGACAGGAGCGGTCGGTCCGGGGCACGCCCGTGCACATCCTCAGCGACGGCGCGGGCCCGCCGCTGCTGTTTCTGCATGGCGCCGGCGGCGGCGGGCGATGGCTCGAATTCCAGGAACGGCTGGCGAAGGGCTTCACGGTGCTCTCGCCGAGCCATCCGGGCCACGGCGGCTCACCGGCGGCCGAGTGGATCGAGCACATCAGTGACCTGGCGTTTCACTACCTCGACCTTCTCGACGCCGAGGGTCTGGATCACACCCACGTCGTCGGCGCCTCGTTCGGCGGCTGGATCGCCGCTGAGCTGGCCACGATGGCGTCACATCGGATGATCTCGCTGACGCTGATCGATCCGGTCGGGATCAAGGTCGACGGCTGGATCTACCCGTTCCTCTTCGGGATGGACGTTCCCGAGGTCGTAGCGACGGTGTTCCACGATCCGATGGCCGCGCTGGCCCTGGCGCCGCCCGATCAATCGGTGGAGACGCTGGCGCTCCAATACCGGCAGGGCGCGGCCCTGGCCCGCGTGGCGTGGAACCCGTATCTCTACGATCCGTTGCTGCGTCGTCGGCTCGCACGCATCACAACGCCGACGCTGCTGTGCTGGGGCGCACACGACCGGCTCGCGCCGCTGAACCCGTGCGGTCACACGTGGGTCAAGGAGATTCCGGGCGCGACGCTCCGCGTCTTCGATGACTCGGGCCACCTTCCGCACCTCGAGGAGCCCGAGGCGGTCGCCCGATCCGTGGTCGAGTTCTGCCGCGCGGCGGAGCGTCGATGAGCCCCGCGATCATGTGGCGTGCCCGCCGTTCGCGGCCGCGCCACGCGCCCCTGTGCTCGTTCTCGACGCGCTCCGTTGCACCGGCGCCGGATCGACAGGCCAGCACCGAATATGGATGCTGTGACCGGCGCATTCGGTTCGGAATTCGCGAAAGGCGATCGGAAAACCGCACACGGCGCAGAGAGGCTCGCTCTTGTCCATGAAGCGTGTGGATGCGAGCCGATTTCGTGCCAATCGCGATGCGACGAATCCTGCCGAAATCGTGTGCGTGCCGTTCGCGTCCCACAGCAAAACCTTTCCCATTTAGGAGGCAATGGGTATGGAATCGCTGGCACTCGCGTTGCTGACATGAAGTTTTACTATTTTCATTTGATGCCGTACGTGATCGAGCACGACGAGCCGTCGTCGTGGGTCACGCTCTCCAATCGGTTTTACGATCCCGCTCAGGGACACACACTCTACAACCAGTACCTCGATCAACTCGAGTACGCGGAGGCGCTCGGCTGGGACGGTATCTGCGTGAACGAGCACCATCAGAACTGCTACGGCACGATGCCGAGCCCGAACGTGATGGCGGCGATGCTCGTGCGCCGCACGTCGCGCGCGAAGATCGCGATCCTCGGCAATGGCCTGCCGCTCCGCGAGAACCCGCTTCGCATCGCGGAGGAGATCGCGATGCTCGACGTCGCCTCCGGCGGGCGCGTGATCTCGGGCTTCGTACGCGGCATCAGCGCGGAGTACTTCTCGACCGGCGTGAATCCGACGCATTCGCGCGAGCGCTTTTACGAGGCGGCCGAGCTGATCCTGCGCGCCTGGACGGAGCCCGGGCCTTTCGCGTTCGACGGCAAGTACTATCGCTACCACTACGTCAACCCCTGGCCGCGTCCGATCCAGACGCCGCACCCCCCCGTGTGGTGCCCGTCACAGGGCAGCAGTGAGACGGTAGAGTGGGCGTCGAAGCGTCGCTTTCCCTACCTGATGGTCTTCACCCCGATCAAGCGGATCGCGCAGATCTACGGCGAGTACCGTGAGGCCTGCGAGCGGCACGGCTATACCGCGAGCCGCTATCAGCTGACCGTCAACGTGCCGATCGTCGTGGCCGAAAGTGACGCCAAGGCGGAGGCGATCGCCAGGAAGCACACGATGTGGGTCTTCAACACAGGCCTGCGCATGCACCCGCCGTTCTGGCGGCCGCCGGGGTACATGACCGAAGCGTCGCTGCGGCGGATCCTCGCGAGCCCCCCGCCGCTGCCGAGCGAGCTGACCTTCGAGCACGCCGACCGGGAGGGCTACATCGTGTACGGAAGTCCCGCCACCGTGCGCGACAAGCTCCGTGTATTCTCGGACGAGCTCAAGGCCGGCATCGTCTGCTCGGGGATGAACGGAGGCAGCCACGAAGCCACTTTAGAGATGATGCAGTTGTTCTCCGAAGAGGTCATACCATTCTTCCGTGAGGATGCGGAGGTCGACGAGACGGCCGGCGTCGGGCGCTAGTCTTGCCTTGACGTGGACTGTCAAAAGATGATTCCATGCTGCTCTCCGTCCGTCGGGGTCCAAGTGTGGAGGCTGTGGCTGTGGAGGGACGCATGAGAAGTCGCAGTTGCATCGGGTTCGTCGCGAGCCTCGTGCTCGTGGCCGTGGCGGCAGGGCCGGCACTGGCCGTGGACATGGGGATCGTCACCGGTGGCGAGAAGGGGACGTACTACCAATTCGGGCTGAACCTTCAACGGCTCGTAAAGCCGCATGGCATCAATCTCAACGTCGCGACGTCGAGAGGCTCGGTTGAGAACGTCTTTGCCGTCTACCAGCGCCCGAACACGCAGCTCGGAATCGTGCAGTCCGACGTGCTCGCATTCGTGGCACGCGTCGAGACCGATCCGGTGCTGCAGCGCATCGCCAAAAAGATCCGGATGGTCTTTCCGCTCTACAACGAGGAAGTCCACATCCTCGGCCGCAACATCGCCGACTTCGACGATCTGGCGGGCAAGCGTGTCGCCATCGGCCGCGAGGGCAGCGGCACGTATCTGACCGCGCGCCTGATGTTCAAGGTCGCCGAACTCGAGCCGAAGCAGATGGTGAACATCGACACGGACGAGGCGCTGGCAGCGCTGAAGGCGGGCCAGATCGACGCGATGTTCTACGTCGCTGGCGCGCCGGTGAAGCTGTTCGCCGAGTCCGTCAACGACACCGACAACCTGTCGCTCGTCACCGTGACGAACAAGAGCATCACCGAGTTCTATCCGACCGTCGAGATTCCGGCCAACACGTACCGCTGGCAGAGCAAGCCGCTGTCGACGGTGGCCGTCAAGTCGGTGCTGGTGTCCTTCGATTTCCGCCGTCTCGACTGTGACAACGTCGGCCGATTCGCCAAGATCCTGTCCTCGAACGTGGGCTGGCTCGCCGACAACGGGCACCCGAAGTGGAAGTCGGTGAAGCTCGACTACCCGCTCAAGGGTTGGGAGCAATACGACTGCGTGCGTAAGTACCTCGCAACCTCGACGCCGGCGCAAACGTCCGCGCCGCCGCCGTCGGCAAATCCGGTCCAGGACGCCATCAGGAAAATCCTCCGGGATTAGCGGTAGGGCATTGGTCGACCCGGAATCGTCTCCGGTTGCGCTGAGTTCCGAGCGCAGCATGGGCCTCGCCGCATCGATCGTCGACGAGCGGTATCGCCTCGGCGCGGTCATGGCGGTGAGCCGTGATGTCGTCGTCTATGCGGCGGACGACACCTCCGCCGACCGCCAGGTGGCGCTCGAAATTCTCCGTGACGAGGTCGCCGCCGACGCCGACTTCGTCGCCGCCGTGTGGGAGCAAGCCCGCAAGCTCGCGAGCCCCGCGTGCGCGCATCGGGCCATCGCGCGCGTGTACGACACCGGCGTCACCGACGCCGGTGTGCTGTTCGTCGCGGTGGAGCGCGTCGTGGGCCGCACGCTCCGCGAAGTTCTCGACGCGCGCGGACCACTCGATCCCTACAACGCGTTGCGCATCGCGATCCAGGTCGGCGAGGCCCTGGAGGTCCTGCATCACCGAGGGGTCATTCACGGGGAGCTGCGGCCAGAGTCAGTCATCCTCGTCAGAGGCGAAGGCGTCAGCGAGCAGGCGAAGCTGGTCGGCGTCGAGCTCATGGCCGGGCATCGCACGGCCATCGGCGTGCGCCGGCGCGACCCGACGCTGCTGGCCCACCTCGCCCCCGAGCAAATCGAGCGTGCGCAGACGACGGAGGCTGCGGACGTGCACGCCCTCGGCCGGCTGCTGCACGACCTGCTGACGGCCGAGCCCTCACGCGAGAGCCGTTCCCCGCGGCCGTACTCACCAGTGGTGCCGGCAACGATCGAGAACATCATCGCGAGCGCGCTGCACGAGCGACCCGAGGAGCGCTATTCGGACATCACGCTCATGCTCAACGACATGTGGGGCGCGCAAACCGAGTTCGAAGCGCCGAAGCCGCGGCCGCGCGTCGCGCAGCGCGCGACACTGCCCCAGGTCGAATGGCCGCGCATCCGCCTGCCACGCGTGCAATTGCCACGCGTGCAATTGCCACACGTGCGATTGCCACACGTGCGATTGCCACGCGTCCAATGGCCACGCGTGGGCCGCCGCGAGCTTAGCATGGCGGGTATCGGCGTCGGTGGGATGGCCCTGGCCGCGGTCGTGTGGGTCACGGCATCGCATGGACTTCCGAACCTTCGCTTCCGTGTTCCCGCGCCCGCGTTCACGGCCGCGCCGGTCGAGCGACAACCGGCGCTTCCGTCGCCGTCGACGCTGCCCGCGGGACCGGCGCTCGTGCCGGCGCAACCGGCTCCTCCGGCGGAAGCGCACACCCCCGCGCCTCCACGTGTCGAGCCGCCCGCGCCGACCGCACGCGTCGAGACGCCTCCGTTGCCGGAACCCCGGCGCCCCGCACCGAGTGTGCCGAGCGAAGCTGCAGCGCCGAAACATGTCGACGTGGGCAAGGCCATCGAGCCCACCGCGCCGCCGAAGCGCGTCGATGTGCCGAAAGCGGCCGAATTGTCGACGCCGAAGCGCGCCGATGAGCCGAAGCGACCCGAGGATCTGACCGCCGCCGGTGCGCGTCGTCCGAGCGAGGCTCGCGCGCCGGCGACGCCGCGACTGCCGGCCTCAGGCGATCAGTCCGCAACAGATGGGGACGGCGCCGCCATCATCGACTGGCTGGTCAAGGGCCGCCGCTAGTAGCTCTTCGGAAGTCCCAGCACGTGCTCGGCCAGATGGTTGAGCACCATCTGCTGCGAGACGGGCGCGATCTTGTAGAGCCGAACCTCGCGCCACAGCCGCTCAACATAGAACTCCTTCGCATAGCCATAGCCGCCGTGCGTCTGCAGCGCGGCGTCGCACGCCTCGAAGCCCGCCTCGGCGCCGAGGAGCTTGGCGGCGTTGGATTCGGCGCCGCACGGCTGGCCATGGTCGAAGAGCCACGCCGCCTTGAGGCACATAGCCTCGGCCGCTTCGAGCTTTGCCCACGCCATGGCGAGCGGATGCGCGATCGCCTGGTTCTGGCCGATCGGCCGATCGAAGACGACACGCTGCTTGGCGTACTCCACCGCGCGGTTGAGCGCAGCGCGCCCGATGCCGACCGCCTCGATTCCGGTCATCACCCGCTCGGGATTGAGCGAGTCGAGGATGTGATAGAACCCGCTGTCCACCTCACCGACCACGTTCTCCTCGGGAATCTCGAGGCCGTCGATGAAAATCTCGTTGCTGTCCACGGCCGCGCGCCCGAGCTTCTCGATCTCCTGCACGGTGATCCGCTGACGATCGAATTCCGTAAAGAACAGGGTGAGGTTTCTTAGCGGCTTCTTCGGATCGCGCTCGCCGGTGCGAGCGAGCAACAGAATGTGCGTGGCGTTCTTCGCGTTCGTGTTCCAGACCTTGCGGCCGTTGACGACGAACCGATCGCCCTGCTTGACGGCCCGCGTCTGGATCCGCGACGTGTCGGTGCCGACGTTGGGCTCAGTGACTCCGAAGGACATGACGATCTCACCGGTCGCCATCTTCGGCAGGTATTTCCGCTTGAGAGACTCGGCGCCATGCTTGATCACCGGCATCGGCGGAAACATGTAGAAGTGAATCGGCGAGGCGCCGCTGGTCCCTGCCCCGGCCGCGCAGATTTCGTGCAGCAGGATCGCCGCCTCCGTCACGCCGAGACCCGATCCGCCGTATTCCTCCGGGATGATCGCGCCGAGCCAGCCGGCCCGCGCGAAGGCCTTGACGAATTCCCAGGGGTATTCGTGCTTGCGATCCCGCTCGAGCCAGTAGTCGAGCGAGAACGAGCGCGCCAGCGTAGCAACTTCCTTGCGAATCATCTCCTGCTGCTCGGTGAAGGCAAAGTCCATGGGCGGATTCTAACGCAGGCGCCGAGCGCGCGGGGCCGCGTCCTCCGGCGTGGTCGCCGCCGCGCGCGGGTGTAGAATCGCGCGGCAATGGCGGTCAAGGGGCTCTATGCGCTGCAGAATGGCTTCATGGGCGCGCAGCGCTCGCTGCTGTTCTATGGCGAGTACTCCGAAGCGCGCACGCAGATTCCGATCACCTGCTATCTCGTGCGCACCTCGGACGCGGTCATCCTGTTCGACACCGGCGTAGCGCCACGCGCCGTGCCCGGCCTGCTGCGTAACGATTCGCTCGCCCGCTTCACCGACGAGGATCTCCTGGTGCACCGCCTCGACGGCCTGGACCTGCAGCCGAGCAACGTCGACCTGGTCGTGATCTCGCACCTGCACTACGATCATGCGGGCGGCGCGGCGCTGTTCCCGAGCTCGGAGCTCGTCGTGCAGAAGGACGAATACGCGTACGCCCACTACCCCGCGGCCTTTTTTGCGCCGTTCTATTACCGCAAGAACTTCGACCTTCCGACGTACAAGTGGCGCCTCCTCGAAGGCGACACGGAGCTGGTGCCGGGCGTGACCGTCCTGCGCAGCGACGGACACACACCCGGGCACCAGTCGCTGCTCGTCCACCTGCCGGAAAGCGGGCCCGTCGTCCTGGCCGGCGACTCCTGTTATTGGCAGGAGCACATCGACCAGGAACGGGTGCCGGGCGTCGTGTGGGACCCGACACGCGCGCTGCACTCGATCAAGAAGCTCAAGACGATCGCCCGCCTCACCGGCGGACGGATCTTTCCGAGCCACGACCCCGCCTTCTGGAAGACGGTGAAGCAAGCGCCCGAGGCGTATCGCTAGGAACGCTTGCGCCGGCCGCCGCGGCGGCGCCGCGGAACTTTCGCGCCCTTCTTGCGCGCCTCGTTCAGGCCGATCGCGATCGCCTGCTTGCGACTGGTTACGCGCTTGCCGCTGCGCCCGCTTTTGAGCGTCCCACTCTTGCGGCGCCGCATCGCCGACTTCACCGACTTGCCTGCGCCTCTGCTGTACCGCGCCATGTCGTAGCCTCCCTTTACCGCACGCCAGGTCGCCACACGTCGTCACGGCTCCGTCGCCGTGGTGTGCAAACAGCGTGCACACGGCTCGTGCCATGGCACAGTAAGCGCGTGACTGACCTCGGCAAGCGGCTCGATGCTCTCGACTGGTCGGCGATCGAGCGCTCGATGTGGGAGTACGGCTACGCGAAGACCCCACCGGTGCTCACGCCCGGGGAATGCTCAGACCTCATCGCGATCTACGACGACGAGCGGCGCTTTCGCAGCCGCGTCGACATGGCGCGCTACCGTTTCGGCGTCGGCGAGTACAAGTATTTCGCGGCGCCACTGCCGCCGCTCGTCGAGACGCTGCGCGAGCGTGCTTATCCGCCGCTGGCGGCGATCGCCAATCAGTGGCAGGCCGCCTTCGGCGATCCCGACGTCTTCCCCAAAGAGCTCGCCGCGCTGCTGCGGCGCTGCCACAAGCGCGGCCAGACCAAGCCGACACCGCTGCTCCTGCGGTATGAAACTGGCGGGTACAACTGCCTGCACCAGGATCTTTACGGGGACGTTGTGTTTCCGTTGCAGCTCACGTGCTTCCTCAGCCGCCGCGGCGTCGATTACGAAGGAGGCGACTTCCTGCTGGTGGAGCAGCGGCCGCGCGCACAGTCACGCGGCGAGGCGATTGCCACCGAGCAGGGCGAGCTCGTCATCTTCACCACCCGCTACCGGCCCGTGGAAGGCACCCGCGGCGTGTATCGCACTGCCATGCGCCACGGCGTCAGTCGCATCACGCGCGGCCTGCGCTACACGCTCGGCGTCATCTTCCACGACGCGAAGTAGCGGACAGACCCCGCTCAGGCTTGTAGTGTTGGCCTCCGCCAGTCTGCGGCGCGCTCGTACGCTCGAGCGACGCGGAGCACCGTCGCCTCGTCGAAGGGCCGGCCCACGATCTGCAGCGCCAGCGGTCGACCGTCGGCCGTCCAGCCGCACGGGACAGAGATGGCGGGTACGCCGGCGGCGTTGAGCGGGCGCGTCAGCCGTGAGAAGCGGCCCATGCGCGCGACGATTTCTTCGACGCTGCCCGCCTTCGCCACGGCGTACGCCGGGGCGGGCTCCGGGATCGTCGGCGTCAAGAGGACATCGGCGTCCGCGAACGCGGTCGCGGCGAATTCTCGCGCGAAACGCGCGCGTATCCGCTGCGCCTCGAGATACCGCACCGCCGACACGGAGAAACCCGCCGACGCTCGCGCGTATACGACGGGCTGGACTTCGTCGCGCCGATCGCGCAGCAGCACCGTGTGCTCTGTCGCCGCCTCCGCGGCGACGATCGGAGTGCTGCACTCACGCGACAACGACGAGACGTCGGGCAGCTTTACCCGATCCACGCGGACGCCGAGCGACGCAATCGTCGCGACAGCGGTCCTTACGGCCGCTTCGACGTCTGGGTGCAGCTCGTCGAAGAAGTGTGCTTCGGGAACTCCAGCGCGCAGTCCCGCGAGCGGCGCCTCCAGGCCGCCGGCGACGTCGCCGACCGGCAGCGAGCTCGACGTCGGATCCGCTGGGTCGTGCCCTGCCATCGCGCTATAAAGCAGCGCGGCGTCGGCGACCGTACCGGCCAGCGGCCCGATGTGATCCATCGTCCACGACAGCGCCATCGCGCCCGCTCGGCTCACCCGTCCATACGTCGCCTTGAGACCGACCACGCCACAGCACGCCGCGGGCAGGCGGATCGAGCCGCCCGTATCGCTGCCGATGGCGCCAGCGACGAGCCCCGCCGCGACGGCGGCGCCCGAGCCGCTCGATGATCCGCCCGACGCGTGCCCCGACTTCCACGGGTTCTGAACGTCGCCGTGATGGGCGTTGTCGCCGAACGGCCCCATCGCAAGCTCCGTCATGTTCAGCTTGCCGAGCACGATGGCCCCCGCGGCGGTCAGCCGCGCGGCCGCGGTGCACGGCGTCTCGCTGGAGAGGTAGTCGCGCGTGCGAGTGCCGCACGAGGTGGGCAGGCCCGGGATCGCACAGAGATCCTTGTGCGCGACCGGCACGCCATGCAGCGGCCCCCGAAAACGGCCGGCGGCGACCTCCGCCTCCAGAACGCGCGCGGTAGTGAGGGCGCCCTCGGCATCGACGGTGATGAAGGCGCGAAGTGCGGGGTTGCGGCGCTCGATGCGCGTCAGACATTCGCGCACGAGCTCGACAGGTGAGACGCGCTTGTCCCGCACCGCTGCTGCCAGAGCCGCTGCCGTGAAATCCATCGTCGCAACCTCGCGTGGAATTTGAAGCGGCGCCCACGCTATCCGGTCGGGCCGGTCCTGTCAACGACGCGCGCGTCTTGACACAGCCTCGCGTGAATGATGCGATGCGGGCGACATGGCGGAGATCTTCGATCTCGTGATCAAGGACGTTCGTGTCGTGCGCGCCACCGTGTCGGGCGTCGAGCGCGCCGACATCGGCGTGAGAGATGGCCGCATCGCGCGTGTGGCGCCGAAGATTCCCAACGCGGAGGTCCGTCGCAGCTACGATGGTCGCGGCCAGCTCGCGTTTCCCGGCGTCGTCGATGCACACACCCACGTGGGCATCTATGGCCCGCTCGCCGACGATGCCGTTACGGAAAGTCGCGCCGCGGTCTCGGGTGGCGTCACGACGATGCTGACGTACTTCCGGACGGGTCAGTACTACCTCAACCGCGGCGGCCGCTACGCGGATGTGTTTCCCGAAGTACTCAAAACGTCGGACGGTCGGTACTACTGTGACTACGGCTATCACCTCGCCCCGATCGCCACGGGCCATCTCGACGAGATGGAGGCGCTCGCCACCGCGCATGGCGTGCCGTCGTTCAAGATTTTCATGTTCTATGGAGGTTACGGCCTGCACGGCCGCGCAGGCGACGACGAGCAGCGCCGGTTTCTGATGATCGGCCCCGAGGATCACTACGACCTCGCGCATTTCGAATTCGTCATGCGGGCGGCGGCGCGCATTCGGGCGGCACACCCGCGCCTGGCGGAGCACGTCAGCGTGAGCCTGCACTGCGAGATGGCGGACATCCTGAACGCCTACACGCGGATCGTCCAGAAGGACGCGTCGCTCACCGGGCTCGCGGCCTATAGCGCGGCACGGCCACCGCACGCCGAGGGACTGGCCGTCGCGGTCGCCGCGTATCTCGCGCACGAAACGGCGTGCGTCAACGTCAACCTGCTGCACCTCTCTTCGCGCAAGGCATTGGAGACCGCACTGACGATGGCCCGTGCGTTTCCGCACATCAACTTTCGGCGCGAGGTCACGATCGGACATCTCCTGCTCGACGTCGAGACGCCGAGCGGTGCGTATGCGAAGGTGAACCCGCCGATTCGTTCGCGTGAGGACGTGGAATATTTGTGGACGGCGGTCCTCGAGGGTCACGTGGACTGGATCGTCAGCGACCATGCATGCTGCGCCGAGGAGACGAAGGCGGCGGGCAAGGGCACGGGCGACATCTGGCTTGCGAAGTCGGGATTCGGCGGCACGGAATATTTGCTGGCCGGTGTGTTCAGCGAAGGCCGCCGGCGTGGGCTGCCGCTGCACCGCATCGCGGCGTTGACGTCGTGGAATCCCGCGCGGCGCTACGGGCTGTCGACGAAAGGCGATCTGACGTCCGGCTTCGACGCCGACATCGTTCTGCTGGATCCGGATCGCGCGTTCACTGTGCGCGCGGCTGACTCGCCTTCGGGCCAGGGTTACACACCGTTCGAAGGTCAGCGGTTGACGGGCAAGGTGACCGCGACGTTCCTGCGAGGCGAGCTCGCGTGGGAGGAGGGCCGCGTCCTGGGCCCGCCGCGCGGACGGTATCAGCGCCGACCGACGACTACACCAACGATATAGAGGAGTCGCCCGGGTTCCCCGGGGGGCTCCGAACATGTGCCCGGGCGCCGGGGGGGGAGGGGGCGTAGCCCCTTCGCTCGGATAAGCTGGGGTCATTTCGGAGCCCCAGCTTCAATCAGATCGCAAGGGCGAGCTGCTCGGCCGCGGGGCGAGGCTCGAGCGGGCGAGCGCGCCGATCGGCCACGTCGAAACGCTTCTTGAGCTCGGCGACGAGGCTCTTCACCGGATCCGTCGTCGTCGCACGATCCGGATACGGCCGGCGATAGAGCGCGAGGTAGCTCGGCACCAGCTCCGGCCAGTCCCGCGCCAGGTGCTCCATGAAATGCTCGCGCGTGCCGGGCTGCAAATAGAGCACGTTGCACCAGACGTTGGTCGCGCCTGCGTCCCGCGCCGCCTTGACGACATCGGCGAGCAGCGCCGGCCGGTCGGAAATTCCCGGCAGGATCGGCGCGATCCCGACTCCCGTGTCGATGCCCGCGTCGATCAGCATGCGGAGCGCGCGCAGCCGCTGACGCGGCGGCGCGGTGCCCGGCTCCGTGCGCCTCCAGATCTCGGGATCGAGGGTCGGGATGGAAAACGTGACATCCACATCGGCGCCCGTCGCGGCGCGCCGCAGGACGTCGAGATCGCGGACGATCATCGGACCGCGCGTGATGAGGCTGAAGGGGCTCCGTGCGTCAGCCAACGCCTGCAGACACGCGCGCGTGAGGCGATAGCGTCCCTCGGCGGGCTGATACGGATCCGTCGCCGCACCGATCGCGACCACTTCGCGCTTCCACGACTTACGCGCCAGCTCGCGTCGCAGCACCTCGGCCACGTTGATCTTCACGCGCACCGAGCGGCCGTACGCCTCGCCGGAGGGTCGATCAGCGCGCCGCTCGAAGCCGCGCACGTAGCAGAACGTGCAGCGATGCGCGCAACCCATGTAGGGGTTCAGCGACCACTTGAACGGCATGTTCTGCACGCGATTGAGCGCGTTGCGACAGGGCTCCTCGCGAAATTCCACCGGCATGACAGTCAGTATACGATCGAGTCCAGGTGTCGCTCCCCGTCTCGTCCGGCACGCTGCTGCTCGGCATCCTGATCTGGCTGGCCGCGACCGCCGTCACTCTGACCGTCGCGGCGCTCATCGTGGTGAGGCTGCCGCCGACCTATTTCTCCGAGGACGACGCGCACCACGCGGACCGCGTGCTTCCGTGGCGCTCGCCTCGGGCGCTCGCGCAAAACTTCTTCGGTCTTGTGCTCGTCGTCCTCGGTTTGTTGATGTCCATTCCCGGGGTCCCCGGACAGGGGCTGCTCACCGTGCTGATCGGGTTGATGCTCCTCGATTTTCCGGGGCGCCGACAGCTCGAGAAGGCGCTGGCGCGCCGGCCCAGCATCCTGGCCGCGATGAACCGCATCCGCGCCCGCTTCGGGCATCCGCCGCTGCTGCCACCGCGCGACTGAGCGGATCAGGAGCGCGTCGGGTCGGGACTCACCTTTACGAGCATCTTGCCGGTGTTGCGGCCGCGCAGCAGCCCGATGAACGCCTCTGGAGCGTGGTCGAGCCCATCGACAATGTCCTCGCGGTACTTCAGCCGGCCCTCACGCACCCAGCGAGCGCAGTCGGCGAGGAACTGCGGCATGCGATCGACGTGGTCGCTGACGATGAAGCCGCGGATCGTCACGCGATTGACGAGCACCGGGGCGAGGTTTGGGCCGGCGGGCAGCTCGGTGGCGTTGTATTGCGAGATGATGCCGCAGAGCGGGATGCGCGCGAACGGGTTGACAAGCCGCAGGACGGCCTTGAGCACGTCGCCGCCGACGTTGTCGAAGTACACGTCGATTCCCTTGGGACAAGCGTCGCGGAGCTCAGCCGCAAGATCGGGCGTGCCGTACGACACACAGGCGTCGAATCCGAGCTCGCGCACGACGTACTCGCATTTGTCCTTCGAGCCGGCGATGCCGATCGCGCGACAACCGCGGATCTTCGCAAGCTGCCCGACCGCCGAGCCGACTGCGCCCGCGGCGGCCGAGACGACGACCGTTTCGCCAGGCTTGGGCTGGCCAAGATCATAAAGGCCGACGTACGCCGTCATGCCCGGCATGCCGAGCACGCCGAGCGCGGTCGAGATCGGCGCGGCTTTAGGATCCAGCTTCATCGGCCCGAACGCCCCCACCCGCGCGCCCGCGCTCTTGGCGACGTGATACGTCTGCCAGCCGCCGTAGCTCAGCACAAAGTCCCCGGGTGCAAACGCGGCGTCGCGCGATTCGACGACCTCGCCGACCGTGCCACCGACCATCGGCTGGCCGAGCTCGACGGAGGCCGCGTAGGACTTCACGTCGTTCATTCGTCCACGCATGTAGGGATCCAGCGAGAGCCAGATCGTCCGCACGAGAATCTCGCCGTCCTGCGGCTTGGGCGCGGGTGAATCGGCAATCTCGAAATCGGTCGGCTTGGGCTCCCCGACGGGACGGCTCTTGAGCAGCACGCGGCGGTTCGTCATGCGCGCGATTGTCGTTCACCCACCCGTGGCTTGCAACCGCGCGGACGCTCCGTTATCGTGCGGGCCATGACGGCCACCACCCGGCTCGCTGAATTCGTCGTGAAGACCTCGCTGCGCGACTGTCCCGACGCCGTGCTCGCGCAGACGCGCCGCGCGACGCTGGATTCGATCGGCGTCATGCTGGCGGGAGCCGCGGAGCCCGTCGCGCAGAGCGTGCGCGCCGTCGCGCGCGCCGAGGGCGGCATCGCCCTCTGCACCGTGCTCGGCACGTCGATGCGTACTCCGCCGGGATGGGCGGCGCTGGCGAATGGCGCGGCCGGTCACGCGCACGATTTCGATGACACGAACTTCGCCCTCATGGGACATCCGAGCGTTCCGCTGCTGGCGGCGGCGCTCGCGGCGGCAGAGGCGGAAACGGCGGACGGCGCGGCCTTCGCGCTCGCGTACATCATCGGGTTCGAGATCGACGCGGCGCTCGGTCTCGCGCTGAACCCCGCACACTACACGCGCGGCTGGCACGCGACCTCGACGATCGGCACGCTCGGCTGCGCGGCAGCGGCGGCGAGACTGCTCGCGCTCGACGTGACGCAGACGCGCCACGCGCTCGGCATCGCCGCCTCGATGGCGTCCGGGCTCAAGGAAAACTTCGGCTCGATGACCAAGCCGTACCACGCAGGCCACGCAGCACAGAGCGGTGTCCGCGCCGCGCAGCTCGCCCGTGAGGGAATGACCGCGTCCGACGCTGCGCTCGATGGCCGCCAGGGCCACGTCGCGGCGTTCTCCGGCTCGACGCTGCCGGCGGCTGCGTTCGATCGTCTCGGGAGCCGCTGGGAGCTCACGGCGTCGGGGATCGCGGTGAAGCCGTATCCGTCGTGCGCGCTCACGCACTCGGCGATCGATGCGCTCCTCGAGCTGCGCACGCGACATCGCATCGAGCCTGCCGCCGTCGCGGCCGTTGAAGTCGGTGTGAACGCCGTCGTGCCCGACGTGCTGCGTCACAGCCGTCCGTCGAACGGACTCGAGCGGAAGTTCTCGATGCAGTACTGCGCCGCGGCGGCGCTGGCGCGCGGGGCCGTCGGGCTCGCCGACTTCGAGGCCGGTCCGGTGCGCGACGCCGCCACGCGTGAGCTCATGGAGCGCGTCACGATGGTCGTCGATCCGGCCCTGCCACACGACCTCGAGCAGCACGCGTGGAGCCGCGTCAGCGTGCGGCTGACCGACGGCACCATTCTGGAATCCAAGCCGCGCGGAGCATCCGGCCATCCCAGCACGCCGCTGAGCGACGCCGAGCTGCACGCCAAGTTCCTCGGCTGCGCGACCGCCGTGCTCGGAGCCGACACCGCCGAAGGCGTGGCCGCGCAGATCGGCCGCCTCGAGGACATTCCCGACGTCCGCGTGCTCACCTCGCGGCTCGTCGCGGAGCGGGAGTAAGCCATGGGCGTGATGGATGGGATCAAGATCCTCGAGCTGGCGCGCGTTCCGCCTGCCGAGATGCCGGCGATGATGCTGGCCGACATGGGCGCCGACGTGCTGAAAATCGACTCGCCCGATCCGGAGAAGCCGACCGGCGAAGAATGGGTGCGCCGCACCATCCACTCGTTCACCAACCGCAACAAGCGGTCGATGACGCTGAACATGAAAGCGCCCGAGGGGCAGGCGATCTTCCGCAAGCTCGCCACGACGGCGGACGTCATCGTCGAGGGCTTCCGGCCGGGTGTGATGAAGCGTCTCGGCGCCGACTACGAAACCATCCGCGCGCTGAACCCGCGCATCGTCTACTGCTCGCTCTCGGGCTTCGGCCAGGACGGGCCGTACCGGGACTACCCGGCGCACGACATGAACTACCTGTCGCTCGCCGGCGTGCTGAACCTGATCGGCGACGCGGGGAGCAAGAAGCCGGTGATTCCGCTCAACCTCGTCGCCGACTACGCCGGCGCCAGCCTGCACGGTGCGCTCGGCATCGTGCTGGCGTTGTTCGGGCGCGAGCGCACGGGGCGCGGGCAGCACGTCGACGTCTCGTATCTCGACACCACGCTCTCGTTGCTCGCGGCCACGCCGAACATGCGCTTCTTCTTTTCCGACGGTTGGGCGCCACGGCGCGGCGAAGGCTTCCTCGGCGGATCGTATCCGTACTATGCGATCTATGAGACGCGCGACGGCAAGCTGCTGACGATCGGCTGTACCGAGCCGTGGTTGTGGGCAAACTTCTGTCGCGCGATCGGCCGGCCCGACTTCGAACGCTTCGCGCGCCAGCCCGACCAGCTCGTGCGCGCCGCCAACCGTGAGGAGCAGGCCGCGCGCGAGGAGATCGAGCAGATCATTCGCACGCGAGACCGCGACGACTGGTACGAGCGGCTGGTGAAAGCCGACGTCTGCGTCGGCAAGGTCTACGACGTCGAGGAGATGACCCGCGATCCGCAGATCAACCATCGCCAGATGATCGTCGACGCCCAGCATCCCACGCACGGCCGCGTTCGGCAGGTCGGCATCGCGATCAAGCTGTCCGAGACCCCGGGCACCGTCCGCTCAGCCGCGCCGCTCCCCGGCGAGCATACCGACCTCGTGCTGAAGGATCTCGGGTTGTCGGCCGGGGACATCGCCGCGCTTCACGAGAAGAAGGTCGTCGAGTAGACCACGTGCCCGAGCGCTGGCGGCAGCTCGCCGCGCTGTCGCTGGCCGAGCTGCTCGCCTTGAGTCTGTGGTTCAGCGCCTCGGCAGTCCTGCCAGCCCTCCAACGCCAATGGCAGCTCGGCGCGGGCGGCAGCGCCGGCCTGACGGTGGCCGTGCAGCTCGGGTTCATTGCGGGCACGCTCGCGAGCGCGCTCGGCAATCTTCCCGACGTGTGGTCGCCGCGCTACCTGATGGCGGGCAGCGCGCTGCTCGGCGCTGCCGCCAACGCCACGTTGGCGCTCTGGGTCGATGCGCTTTCCTCCGCTCTCGCGCTGCGCTTCGTCACCGGCGTCGCGATGGCAGGCGCCTACCCACCCGCGATGAAGATCATGGCCACGTGGTTTCGCGAGGGCCGCGGGCAGGCCATCGGCATCCTCGTCGGCGCGCTCACCATCGGATCGGCGATGCCATGGCTCATCCGCGGCCTCACCACGCTGCCGTGGCGGCAGACGCTGCTTGCCGCATCCACTCTTGCCGTGCTGGCCGCCGTCGTCGTGATCGCGCTCGTACGCGAAGGGCCGAACCGGTTTCCCTCGGCGCGCTTCGATCCGCGCATGGCGCTCGCCGTATTCCGCGAGCGCGGCGCTCGACTCGCCTGCTTCGGCTACTTCGGTCACATGTGGGAGCTCTACGCGATGTGGGCGTGGATCGGCCTCTTCCTGCTCGAAAGTGCACGGGTCGCCGACACGGCGGGCTACGCCACGATGTCGCCGAGCACCACGACCTTTGTGGTCATCGCCACCGGCGCCCTGGGGTGCTGGCTCGGTGGCGCGGTATCGGACCGGTGGGGTCGCACGACGGCAACGATGGCGGCGATGGGGCTCAGTGCATTGTCGGCGGCAACGATCGGGCTGACGTTCGGTGGTCCACCGCTGCTCACGCTGACGGTCGCGATCGTGTGGGGAATCACGGTCATCGCGGACTCGGCCCAGTTCTCGACGGCGATCACCGAGCTGTCGCCGGCCCCGTACGTCGGCACGGCGCTGACGATGCAGACCTGCGTCGGGTTCGCGCTCACCAATGTCTCGATCTGGCTGCTGCTTCCCGTCGTCGGCGCGATCGGATGGCGCTGGGCATTCGCGACGCTGGCCATCGGTCCCGCGCTCGGCGTGGTCGCGATGGCGCGACTGAGGGCCGCCCCCGAGGCGCTGCAGCTCGCCGGCGGCCGCCGCTAGTCGCTCCGTTCCCGTAACCCCGTTGACATGCATATCGGCCGGGCATAGGGTCGACCTCTCACGCGCGGGCCGCTCAGCAACCGTCCGAAATGCCATCGACCAGGGCACGGAGGGAAGGGGCATGGCTCTCATCGAAATCGGCAAGGTCAATCGCATGTTCGAAGACGCCGTGCGCGCACAGGATCCCGATCGGCTGGCATCGTTGTATACGGGCAACGCGATGGCACTCCCACCGGATGGTCCGATCGTCCGTGGCCAGGACGGGATCCGACAACTGTGGGCGTCAGTCATGAAGGACATGGGACTGCGCGACGTAACGCTCAAGACCATCGATCTCGACGTTAGGGACGACAGCGCGTGCGAGGTGGGACAGGCGACGCTGACGCTCGATCCGCCGGGCGGTCAGCGCGCGACGGTGAGCGTCAAGTACGTAGTCGTCTGGCAGCGCTTCGGCAGCGAATGGCGGCTGCACCGGGATATCTGGAACGCCGTTCCCGCATAACCGCCGCGGCGGCGCGCGGGCGCGCGCGGCGTTCGGTCCGCGGGCTCAGCACTCTTCGGGCGACTCGAAGTCGATCTGGACGAACTGGCCGTCATCGTCGCGCTCGAACGCCGAGCCGGGCGGCGCATCGAGCAGCGGGATCACGTCGGGATCGTAGTTGGCGATCGTGTTGACGTCGTGCAGCCCGACGTTCGCGAGATCGTTCACGTACGCGTCGGTCTCGAGCCCGCTGAGGAAACGCCAGCCGCTGTCGAACTCGGTGTCCGGCTCGTCGCGATACATGAAGCCGATGGGGAGCCCGTCAACGGTGATGTGATCGCTGGCCAGACAGGAGCCGCGGCCCCGCGCGAGCGGACGGATCTGATCGGATGCGAGCCGATAACGTTTGCTCAGGCTTCCACGATAGCATCGCTATGCTTGCGCCTGACTCACCTTCCGACGTACGGTAGCCGAGCGTGGATCGCTACGACCTGGTGGTGATCGGCTCGGGCCCAGCCGGAGAAAAGGGCGCCGCGCAGGCGGCCTACTTCGGCAAGCGAGTAGCTCTCATCGAGCGCGAGCCGCATCTCGGTGGCGCCGGCATCAACACCGGCACCGTTCCATCCAAGACGCTGCGCGAGACGGCGCTGTACTTTTCCGGACTGCGTCAGCGCGGACTCTACGGAGTCGATTATTCGGTAAAGCCGGATCTCACCGTTCACGACTTCATGTACCGAGAGCAGGAAGTCGTGCGCTCGCTGCGCGAGGTCGTCAACGCCAATATCGCGCGGCACGAGATCGAGCTCGTGCGTGGCAGCGCCGTCTTCGAGGATCCGCACACCGTCCGGGTCGGCGAGCGACGACTGCACGGTGACGTCGTTCTCATCGCCACCGGCTCGGTGCCGACGCGTCCCGCCGGGGTGCCGTTCAACGATCGGCGCGTGCACGACAGCGACGAGATCCTGACGATGACACGGCTGCCGCGGAGCCTGGTGGTGGTCGGCGCGGGGGTGATCGGGTGCGAATATGCGACGATCTTCGGCGCGCTCGGCATCCGCGTGACGCTCGTCGATGGGCGCGAGCGACTCCTCGCCTTCCTCGACGGCGAGGTCGCCAATCGCCTGCGCGAGGAGATGCAACGGCTCGGGATCGACGTCCGCTTGAGCGAGCGCGTGATCCACTACGCGACCGACGCGGACGGCATTCGGCTCGATCTCAAGACCGGCGAGCCGCTGAAAACCGACGCGGTGTTGGTGGCGGCCGGTCGCGTGGCTAATGTGGCGGGGCTCGGGCTCGAGCGCGCCGGCGTCGCTCTCGACGAACGCGGGCTCCTCACCGTCAACGAGCGCTACCAGACCGCGGTGCCCCACATCTACGCCGCCGGGGACGTCATCGGTTTCCCCGCGCTGGCTTCGACGTCGATGGAGCAGGCGCGCGTGGCGATGGTGCACGCCTTCGATCTCAAGTACAAGACTGCCGTCGCGCCGATCTTCCCGCTGGCCGTCTACACGATCCCCGAGGTCGCCATGGTCGGCGAGACCGAGGAATCCTGCCGGCACAAGCGAATCGACTATTGCGTCGGCCGCGCACTCTACCGCACGAACGCACGCGGTCAGATCACCGGCGATCTCGGCGGCGAGCTGAAGCTGGTCTTCCGATATCCGGAAAAGACGCTGCTCGGCGTGCACGTCATCGGCGAGGGCGCGGCCGAGCTGGTGCACGTCGGCTTGATGGTGCTGCAGACTCGCGGGACGATCGATGTGTTCATCGACACGGTATTCAATTACCCGTCGCTGGGCGAGACCTACAAGTACGCGGCGTACGACGGATTGGGCGCGCTCGCGCGCCGGTGTTCTTAGCTGACGGCCGCCAGCAACAGACGCCGCACCAGTGGCGCGCCCTGCGCGTCGAGCCATTCCTTCGTCGACGTGTAGCCGTAGCGCAGCGCCGCCCGGCTCGCCTCGAAGCCCATCGACGGGCCGAAGAGCAGGCTGTTGGTACGTGGCGGCTGCAGCAGGTAGAACGCCGTCCTCGGGAATTTCACCGCCAGCGTCGCGAGGCCCAGCGTGAGGAGGTTCTGGCTGTAGATCCGGCCCGCCTGTTCCATGATCGTGTACACGCCTCGCGTCCGCATCGAGCCGTCGCCGTCGTGAATGTTCGGCACCAACGGGTTCACGACGAACACGACGTCCGCGCCCGCCTCGGCCGCCAGATCGGCGTGACCGCTGAAACCGACGCCGCCGTCGACGTAGTCCCGGCCGTTGATCGGATAGGGGTCGAAGAACCCCGGGATCGCGGACGATGCGGCCACCGCGTGGCTGATGGGCACATTGCGGAGCTCACCGGCACCGAACACCACGCGCTCGGCGGTGTTCAGATCGATGGCCGGGATCAACAACATGTGGGGGCGCTCGGCGAACGCGTTCGAGATGCCGCGCGAGGCGAACGCCGCTCTCAGATACTGCTCCAGCGCATCGAGCGAGAAGAAGCCGGGAGGCATGTCCCGTTCCGCGCGCGCGAGCATGTCCGGGATGGAGCCTCGGCCGCGGATCGCGCTCTTGCCGAACGCCCAGATCAACCGGCCGACACGGCCGCACGCCCGACGGAAGGCGTCTGTGGCGAACACGGCGTTGCGACGGAAGTTGATGGGATCGTCCCGATCTTCGTCCAGGATCTCGTAAATCTCGCGGGCCCGCACGCCTCCTGCGAGGAGCGACGCGACGACCGACCCCGCGCTACACCCAACATAGATGTCGAAGCCGCGACCCGAACCGTTCAGACGTTCTTCGAGGGCGGAGAGGGCTCCCACCTCGTACATACCGCCGATGACGCCGCCACCCGCCAGGGCCAGCGCGTAGCGGGGTCGGTGCTTCGACCGCCATCGCCCGAAGGCCCTCTGTACGAGTTGCATAGTGTCAGTCATCAGAGCAAAGGTCCTGCCAATCATGGTTGAGGGATCTAACTCCTCGAAACTATGACTTGCGCGCCTTCCCCTCTGTTCGCTTAACGCCGAAAACGTCGGCTAAGTTCTTCTCGATCGAGCGCCCGAGCGAACCAGGGCGGCACTAGTACGATGACATATCTCGGGGTCAGGCTTCGAGGGTGGATCGGGGACTCGAGCCGCAGGAATTGCATGGGCGGCCGGCGGACACTGGCGCGGTGGGCGGTGGACTCGTGCTGATCTTCGACCGCCCTCTAGCAGCGAAGGCTGTTCATGCGGCCGGGGCTATCCGTGGACAAGTCGGCCCGCGGCCGCGTTTCTTGTCACTGCCGCTGGTCGGGAAGTGACCAGCGCGCCGGAGGACGATCGCTGTAAAGCCTCGTCGTTCCAATGGTGACGCCAAAGTTTGGGGTGGGGCACCGCCGTTGCATAACATCTCGCACATGTTTGCAAAGGCACACGTGTCCACGAAGGTACGGGCGCTCCGGAACGAGGCTGGCTTCACGCTTCCAGAGGTGCTCCTCGCAGCGATGATCATCATCATCGCGTTCGTGACGCTCTTGTCGGTGATTCCGTACTCGAGCGCGTCGGTCCAGAGCGGCAACCAGCTCTCGACCGCGACGTTCCTCGCGAACCAGAAGTTAGAAGAGGCGAAGAACGTCCCCTGGGGCACGGCGCCGAGCAATGACTGTCTCGGGCTCTCCGCCAACGCGAACGCCGCGCCGAGCGTTCCAGCCGGCCAGACGTGCACGCTGGGCGCGACGGTCATCGCCGCCGGCGCCGCGTTGCCGTGGGCCGCGGATCAGAACTCGACCGCCATCACGAACTTCAACGGCTACTCGCGTAACGTCCGCATCACGGACTGCGGCGTCGCCGGCTGCACGGGGATCACCGACGCGGGCATGCGGCTCGTGACGGTGTCCGTGACCTTCCAGCCGATGACGACGAGCTCGACGGCCGCCAGCACCAAGACCGTCTCGGTCAGCATGGTCGTCTCACAACGGTGAACGGAATGAACACCATCACGCTGAAGACCTTCAAGGGACAGGCTGGATTCAGTCTTGCCGAGCTGCTCGTCGCATGCGCGATGGTAGGCATCGTCCTGGCCGGTACGTTCGTCGCGCTCCAGTCCGGTGAGAGTGCGTTTCAGTACAGCACGGGCAAGGTCGAGGTGCAGCAGAACGCGCGCGTGGCACTCGACCGCCTGATCCGCGAGCTGCGAACCACGTCTGCGGTGACTGCGGCGACGGCGACGAGCATCACGTTTACCTACACCGACGACACGAACACGGCCGTGACCGTCAGCTACTCGCTTGCGGGCACCAGCCTTCAGCGTAACCAGACCAACCCCGTCCCGGCGGCCGCACAGCCGGAGACCTTGATCGGCGGAATCAACACGCTGTCGCTTACGTATTACGACAACACCAACGCCGTCACGACGACGGTGGCGAACATCAGGGTGGCTGACATCAGGCTCATCACCCAGTCGGAAAACACAGGCCTGGCTTCGTACAATCTGGCGAACCAGCTGGCAACCTTCGAAGACCGGGTTCGCATGAGGAACCTATGAACTCCCTCGTACGCCGGCACGGATCCGAGGCGGGTATCGCGCTGCCGATCACGCTAATTCTGATGGCTCTGATCACGTCGCTGACGGTAGCCTTCCTGGCGTTCACTTCGGCAGAGCCCGTCATCGCGAGCAACCAGATGGCGAACGCGCAGGCGCGCGCGATCGCAGAATCGGGTGTCGAGCGCGCGCTGTGGGCGCTGTCGAAGGGTGAGACGCTGCCGAGTCCGGTCGGCGCGCTGGCGGACCCGCTGCCGGCTCCCGTCCCGGCGCCGTACGACGGCTCACAGTTCATCTCCGTCGGCGTGGGTGAGTTCAAGGTAACGGTCGCGAACGGGGCGGCGACGAATGAGCGGAACATCACCGCGGTCGGCTACGTGCCCAACCACACCAACCCGATCGCGATCAAGAAGATCCAGACGACCGTGACTCACATCAAGATCCCGACGCCGCCATGCGCGGTCTGCGCGGGTGGTGAGGCGCCTGCAGGCGCGACGACGAACATCCAGGTCGGCGGTTCGGCGTCGATCGTCGCTTCCTTGGCTCAGGGCGCGCAGTACTGCGCGGGCAGCACTCCTACCGCGGCGGCCTATTCCGCGGGGTCGATCAACACGAACGGTACTCCGAACATCGCGGGCCCGACGGGCGGATCGGCCCTCGCGACGAACCAGCCGGCATCGAACTTCACCAGCTTCCTGTTCAACGACAACGACATCTCGACGATCAAGGCGCTGGCAAAGGCGAACGGGACGTACTACCAGGGCAGCCAGACGTGGACGAACCCGCCGCCGAACGGCATCATCTTCGTCGACACGCCGTCGGGGAACGCGCTGACAAATACCTCGCCCACCGCCGATCAGTCCGTGGTTGTGGACATTCACGGCAACTGGGCCGGGGGCTGGAGCGGGTGGCTCGTGGTCGCGGGATCGGTCTGGATCAGCGGCAATGCGCAGCTGAGCGGCCTGGTCTACGCACAGAACGACGTGACCCTGCACGGCAACGGCAACGGTAACGTGACGGGGGCTGTGGTTTCGACCAACCGCATCGACACGCAATCGACGAACATCGACACGGATGACACTGGTAACGCGCCGGTCACATACAACTGCCCGGCCGTGCAGAACGGCGGTGGTGCCGTTCCGATCAACTGGTTCGTGAAGCCAGGATCGTTCAGAGAGGTCGCAGGCTCCTGAGACTCGCCGGTCTCGCACTACTCGCACTCGTCAGCCTGACGGCTGCTGCCTGCCAGCAGCCGTCAGTGCCGTCCGTGCCCGCGACGGCCGAGGTGGATCATGCCGCCGAGGGTCACAAGGCGTTCGAGCGCCAGGAGTGGAACGTCGCAGCGTCTCACTATCGGGCCGCGCTTCAGCAGAGCTCTGGCGATCTGCTCTTGCACTATCGACTAGCGATCTCCGCCTCCTGGCTCGATTCACGTGACGAGGCGATGACCGAGTTCGACTGGGTCGTCGCTCACACCACGGCGGCCTCCGAAGAGGGACGCGTGGCGCGCGAATGGCTGGCCGGTGCACGCCGAAACGTGGCGCGCGTGGGCGCGACGACGAATGAAAGCGATGCCCGAGACGAACGGGTCGGCGAGAGCGGCGTGCACGGTCGCATCGTCTGGGATGAGGGCCAGGGCGTCGAGCCGCTCAAGCGCTTCCAGGTTCATCTCTACGCCCAGTCGCCGGACGGTAGCCCCAAGGGGATGAGCTTTCACGTTCGTACGGACCGGGACGGCAATTACAAATTCGAGAAGATTCCGGCCGGTATCTACAAGATGACCGACAACAACGTCGGCGCACCCCGATGGCGCCTGAAGGTGGAAGTCCGGCCCGGCGAGGATGCCGTGATCGACCTCGGCCCTGAGAACAGCGTCAAGGCGCGCGACGACTTTCCGAAGCCCAGCTAGCGCGCTGCCCACCGCGATCGCGTAGGTATCGCGATGGTCCCGTTCTCAGACGTCATGGAGTTCGCGCAAGCCCACCACCCCTGCGGCGGCATCGCGCCGGCCGTTCGTTCCAAGCCCGACGGCGGATATCTCCTGACGCTCACGTGCGTGTGCAGCGCCATGTTTCATCGCGACGTCACGCCGGAGGAAGCGGCTCACCTGCCCAGCGCAAGCATGGCGCCGTCCTCACCTCGTGGCGCCGCTCGCCCGCGGCCAAGCTCGAGCCCCGAGCTCGAGCGCGTCATGCAGGAGGCGCTCCTCGCCGAGGAGCAGGCGGCCGCGGCGGTCGCGCCGGCGACGGAACGCAAAACACGGCGCATCGAGCCGAGCCAGGCGCTGGAGGACGTCCTCCGCGAAGCGCTCGCAGCCGAAGAGCAGGCAGCCGAACCGGTCGCCGCACCGCCGCGCGCGGCGTCTGCGGCGGGCGCGTCGTCGAAGCGCTCGGTCGCGCCGTTGGCAGCATCCAACGTCGAGGCCACCGTCAGGGCCGCGCTGATAGAGCAGGAACAGTTGCGTGATGCGCTCAGTCCCAAGGTTCCCGATGCGCAGCGCCGATCTCGCGCGCGCTGGATCGCCGTGGCGCTGCTCGTCGCCATGATTGCCGGCGGCGCGGCGTTTTATGTCGCCGAGACGTTCGAGCCTGACGCGCCCGTCTTCGCGCGATCGAGCAAGACGCCGGCCGACGAGTCGATCTCGAGCGAGGCGCCGACCTACGGCAACGCGGTCATTGCCCTGCGCCGGCTGCAGGCGGCGAGCGTCCCAACAACCTCGCTGCCGTCCTACGCGACGCGGGTGAACGCAGCCCAAGCGGTCGTGGGACGCTACGTGGACGGCGAAGCACCGCTGGACGCCAAGCACAGTCTGCGGACGATCCTGGATTTGCACGTGCTCGCCGTCACGGCATGGCAGCTGCGAGCGATCGATACGCCTCGGGCCTGGGAGCCGGTCTCGCGCAGCACCACGCTGGAGCTCTGCGACCCGGTGCGAAACGCCGCGTACATCGCAGAGCAACAGGGTCAGAACACTGCGCAGACGCGCGGGCGCGCGATCGCGGCGTCGATTCCCCTGTTGTGGGAGTGCGCGGCGAAGCGGCTCGCCGAGCTCGACAACGCACGGTAGCGCCGCTCAGCGCGGCGTGACGAAAGACGTCGTCGGCGAGAGACTCGTCGTTTCGCTGAGATCGAGGACGGTCGGACCGCCGTCGTACACCGTGACGTTCATTTCCCACAGACGCGCCGCGTTCAACGGCGACTGCGCCGTGAGCCGATACGCGCCCGGCTGCACCGATGCGAACTCGTAGTCGCCGTTGAGCGAGCCGACCGCGTTGTAGACGAGGCCCTTGTTGCTCGGGTCGGTGCCTTCGAGCCGAAGGTGCACGCGCGGCGCCGGCCGTGAGGGATCGACCTTCGACCACGTGATGTGACCACGGAGTCGACTGTCGGTTTCGAGCCGGTCCGCCGCCTTGTCGGCCGCCGGCTCCGTCGGCGTGGTGATCGTGGCCGTCGTACCGAGCGCGCCTTCGGCCCGCAGCCAGGTCTCCGCGCGGTCGACGAGGTCTGAATTCGGCAAGCCATTCGTGGCGACCCACCTGAAAGCCTCTATTGCCTCCGCGCGCCGGGTGAGCGACGCCAGCGTGGTCGCGAGGGCATACCGCAGGGCGACGTCGTTCGGCTCCTGGCGCAACGCCTCCTCGTAGACCGCGAGCGCCGCCTCGTACTCACCACGCTGGCTCAACTCGTCGCCGCGCGCCTTCAGAGCAGCCGCGGTCTTCGACTCCGACGTCGAGGCACGCGGCGCCGACGACGGTGGACTTTGCTCGCAGCCGCTGAGGCTTGCGGCGACGACGATCAGGGCGATCGCCGTTCGCCACAATCCGCACACGCGAGGCATCGTCAGAAGAGCCCTGTGACGTTGCCCGAAGCGTCCACGTCCATGCCCTCCGCGCCCGGGACCTTCGGCAGCCCGGGCATCGTCAGCACGTCGCCCGTGTAGGCGACGACGAAGCCCGCGCCGGCGCACAGTCGCGCGTCGCGCACGGTGATGTTGAAGCCGCGTGGGCGTCCTGTCTTCTTCGGATCGTCGGACAGCGAGTTCTGTGTCTTGGCCATGCACACCGGTAGACGCCCGTGACCCATCGTCTGCCAGCGCGCGAGCTTCTGTGCCGCAGCGGGCAGCAGACGAACACTGTCGGCGCCATACATGCGCGTGGCGACCGTCTCGATCTTCCGCTCGAGCGGCAACTCGTCCGGATAGAGCAGGCGAAACGCGCTGCGGTCGCCGCCCTTGACCACGTCGAGGACCGTTTGCGCGAGCTCTGTCGTGCCGGCGCCGCCCTCGGCCCAGCCACGTGAAATCTCCGCCGGCACGCCCCAGTCGCGGCACGTCTCGATCACGGCCGCGACTTCTGCGTCTGTGTCGCCGGTGAAATGATTGAGGGCCACCACCGGCGCCAGACCGAAGAGGCGCACGTTCTCGACGTGCTTGGCGAGGTTGTCGCAGCCGCGACGCACCGCCGCCACGTCCTCGACAGGAAGCTCGGTGAGCGCGACGCCGCCGTGCATCTTCAACGCGCGAACGGTGGCGACGATGACGGCCACCGACGGCACGAGCCCGGCCGTCCGGCATTTGATGTCGAGAAACTTCTCGGCGCCGAGATCGCTCGCGAATCCCGCCTCGGTGACGACAACGTCGCCGAGCTTGAGCGCCAGCCGCGTCGCGATCACGGAGTTGCAGCCGTGGGCGATGTTGCCGAACGGACCGCCATGCACCAGCGCGGGCGTACCCTCGAGCGTCTGTACCAGGTTCGGCTTGATCGCGTCCTTCATGAGGACTGCCATCGCGCCCGCGGCGCGCAGGTCGGCCGCGGTCACGGGCGCGCCATCGGCGGTCTCCGCGACGACCACGCGTCCCGCTCGCGCCTTGAAATCGGCGAGATCGGTGGACAGGCACAGGATTGCCATCACCTCCGACGCCACCGTGATCTCGAAGCCGCCCTCTCGCGGGACACCGTGCGCGGGACCACCGAGCCCGAGCACGATGTTCCGAAGGGCCCGGTCGTTCATGTCCACCACGCGCTTGAACAGCACGCGGCGCGTGTCGACGCCGAGCGTGTTGCCCTGCGCGAGGTGGTTGTCGAGCATCGCGGCCAGCAGATTGTGCGCCGCGCCGATGGCATGCATGTCACCGGTGAAGTGCAGATTGATGTCTTCCATCGGCGCGAGCTGCGCGTGACCGCCACCCGTCGCGCCACCCTTCATGCCGAACACGGGACCCAGCGACGGCTCGCGCAGCGCGACAACCGCGCGCCTGCCCAGCCGCCGCAGCCCGTCGGCGAGGCCGACGGTGGTCGTCGATTTGCCCTCGCCGGCCGGGGTCGGCGTCATCGCGGTCACGAGCACCAGCACACCGTCGGGATGATCACGACGCCGCGCGATGGCATCCCACGCGATCTTTGCCTTGAAACGCCCGTACGGCTCGAGCTCGTCCGGAGCCAGGCCCACCGCGCCCGCAATCTCATGGATCGGCTTGAGGGTCACCGTGCGCGCGATCTCGAGATCTTGCTTGCCCATGAGCGATCAGACCTTTCTCTGTGGAGGACGCGGCAGCCGCGCGAGCCGCTCGGCATCGATGGGCAGCGCGGTGATCGAAAGCCCCAACGGCGCGACGGCATCGGCGACGGCGTTGGCCACCGCGGCCGGCGCGCCGATCGTCCCGCCCTCTCCCATCCCTTTGACGCCGCCGGGCATCGTCGGCGATGGAGTCTCGAGGTGACCGATGCCGAACGAGGGCACATCACTCGCCTTCGGCAGCGCGTAATCCATCAGCGTGCCGCTGAGGACCTGGCCCGCGTCGTCGTGCGCGACGCGCTCGAAGAGCGCCTCCCCGATTCCCTGGGCGACGGCGCCGTGAATCTGTCCCTCGACGATCGTCGGATTCAGCACGGGGCCGCAGTCTTCGACGACCACGTACCGTGGAATGCTGACGCGCCCCGTGTCGGGATCGATCTCGACCACGGCCACGTGGACGGCGCCGGAGAACGTCGGCCCCGGGGGATCGAAGTAGACGGTGGCTTCGAGGCCGGGCTCGAAGTCTGACGCCAACCCGCCCGGCGGCGCATACGCCACGCGAGCGACCTCGGTCAGCGTCACCGCGCGCTGGGGAAAGCCGCGGACGTAGGCGCGGCCCTCTTCCAGCACGACATCCACCGGCGACGCTTCGAGCAGATGCGCGGCGAGCCGCTGGATCCTCGGGCGCAGCCGTTCGACCGCCGCCGTCACGGTGCCGCCGATCGAGACCGCGCCACGGCTGCCGAACGTTCCGCTGCCGAGCGGCGCCACGCGCGTGTCGCTTGGCTCGACGCGAATGCGCTCGAACGCCACGCCAAGCCGATCAGCCACGATCTGGGCGATCGTCGTCGCGTGGCCCTGCCCCTGCGAAGGAAAACTCGTCGCGCAGCGCACGCCGCCGTCCGGCTCGACACGCACGCTGGCCGCCTCGATGCCCGACACGTCGTCCATGCCGCGCCCGCGATAGACGTCGGAGCCCATGCCCGTGTATTCCGTGTAGCACGCGAGGCCGATGCCGACGAGTTTTCCGTGCCGGCGCGCTTCGCGCTGAGCCGAGCGCAGAGCGTCGTAGTCGACGGCGGCCAGCGCTTGCTCGAGCGCCTTGGGAAAATCGCCGCTGTCATAGCGCATGCCGCTCGGCGAGAGATGGGGGTAGGCCTCCCGCGGAATGAGGTTCCGACGGCGCACCTCGGCCGGATCCAGCTCGAGCCGCGCGGCCACGAGGTCGAGCAGGCGTTCCATGACGAAGGCGCCCATCGTCATGCCGACACCGCGGTACGCGCCGAGCGGCGGCTTGTGCGTCTTCACCGCGATCGCCTCGAACGCGTACACCGGCGTCACGTAGGGTCCGGGCAGGATCGTCGCCGTGCCGAGGGGCTCGAGCATCGCAGTCAGCGGGTAGATGTGATATGCGCCCGCATCCGAGATGACGCGGGAGCGCAGGGCGAGGAGCCGGCCGGCGGCGTCCGCCGCGACCTCGGCCTCCACGTGCTGCTCACGCGCCTGTGACGCCGCCGTGAGGTTCTCGCGGCGCGTCTCGATCCACTTCACCGGACGACCCAGACGCCGCGCGAGGGCCGCGATAGCAACGTCCTCCGGGAAGACGTGCATCTTGAGGCCGAACCCACCGCCGACGTCCGGCGCAATCACCTGTACGGACGCCTCGGACAGCCCCAGCGTGGCCGCGAGCGCCCCGCGCATGATGCCCGGCGCCTGCGTCGATGCCCAGATCGTGAGCGTCTCGCCGTCCCAGTCGGCAACGAGGCCGCGCGACTCTAGCGGTGCCGCGGTCAGGCGTCCGTGCGTGAACGTCTCGCGAACCACCACCGGCGCTGACGCGAACGCGGCCTCGACGTCACCACGCCGATGCGCACGGCGGAAGAGCACGACCTCGTCGCGCAACGCTTGCTCGAGCGTGACGCATGCAGGCCGCGTGTCGTACTCCACGCGCACGCGCTCAACTGCATCCGCGGCCGCGTACGCCGACGTGGCGACGACCACCGCCACCGCCTCGCCGCAGAACCACGGCTCGCGCGCAAGGGCCGGCCATGCTGTCGGCGTGAAGCCTCCACCGCTCACCCGCGGCGCGAGCGCCTGCGCTTCGAGGTCGTCGGCGCCGAGCACAGCCACGACCTCCTCGATCTCCCGCGCATGCGCACCATCGATGCGCCGGACCACCGCGTGGGCGTGCGGGCTTCGGACGAACGCCGCGTGCAGCATACGCGGCAACACGATGTCGTCGATGAACCGCCCTTGGCCGCGCAGCAGCCGCGGGTCTTCGATGCGCTTGACGCGCGCGCCGGTGTAGCGGATTACCTGCCACCCAGGACGCGCGGCAGCACCTCGCCCGCAATGAGCTCCAGCTGCTCGAGGCCCCAGTTGAGCGGGTTCAGGACAACCCAGTCGACGCCATTGTCCAGCGCGGCGATGCGCGCGCTGATCCGCGCGGCCACTTCTTCCGCCGTCCCGAGGAGGTAATACGTCTTCCAGTAGTCGAGATTCATGCCCGAGTACACGGAGAAGTGCGGGATCGCCGATTCCGGCTTCTCCCCGGGCTTCAGCACCCAGACGAAATTCGAGTAGACCCGCCCGATCTTCGCGGGATCGCGTCCGGCTTCGCTCGCGAACCGCTGCACCTTATCCCAGTCACTCTTCACCATCTCTGGCGTGGCCGACGAGTGCGGCACCCACGTGTCGGCGTACGTCGCGATACGCCGCAGCACCGGATCGATGTTCGCCACCGTCTGGCCGTACACCTTTTCCGACGGCTGCGTGCCGCCGCCGATCCAGATGGGCGGATGCGGCCTTTGTGCAGGCTTGGGATCGATCGTGAGGTCCTCGAAACGATAAAATCGGCCTCGGTACGTGACGCGGTCTCCCGCCCACAGCGCGCGCACGGCCTCGATCGCCTCGTTCATGCGGGGCCCGCGCTCTTTATAAGGCACGCCCATCAGCTCGAACTCGTCCTCGTGCCAGCCGACACCGATACCGAGGATCGATCGGCCACCCGATAAGAGGTCGAGCGTCGCCCACTCCTTGGCGAAGTAGACGGGATTGCGCAGCGGCAGCACCAGCACCATCGTCCCGAGGCGGATCGTGCGCGTCACGCCAGCCAGCGCGGACAGCAGCGACAGCGGCTCGAGCCACGTCGTCGCATACGCCGGCGGCGTGAGGAGGAGATGATCGATCGTCACGGCGGCCTCGAACTTCAGATCCTCGGCGCGACGGAGATAGCGCCCCATCTCCTCCAGCATCGCGGTCCGCGGCCCTAATGCGAACGATGGGATGCGCAGCCCGTACTTCATCGCTGGCCGTCCTCTTTCTTGGCCTCGTCCTTCGTCAATCCGCCGACGCGCGGGTGCGGACGGCCGCCATCGGTCACGACGATGGCCAACACGATTTCGTTGGCGCGTGGCGCGTCGGGAATTCGCACTTCCATCGCGTCGTAGTGGCTGCGCACGAACGCCGCGTCCTTGAAGTGCAGCGGCACGTCGATGGCCGTGCCCGATCCGCCGAGCTTCTTGGCGGACGGGATGATGGCTTTGCCGCCGCCCACGGCGGCGCGCAGCGGCGCGCCCAGCTTGGGATGCAACAGCGCCGCCGCGTGCTCGTATTCGCCGTGCTCGCCGACGATCGCCGCCTTGCCGTAGGACTCCGCGGGCGCGCCGAGCGCCTCGGTCGCCTTCTTCGCCAGCACGGCGCCCAGCTCCTCGCCGGCGTCGATCAGCTGGGTCAAGTCGTCGACGAAGCGCCCGGCGAAGGGGTTCTCGAGCACGACCACCGCCGCGGCCTTGCGCACTGGGCGTTTGGCTTCACGCCCGCCGTCGCTGAGGATCTCTTCGACCACGGTCACGATCTTCCGGATTTTCACCATGTCAGTCTCCGACTCGATAAAACACCAAACCGTCGAGCAGCTTGGGATAAAAGTGCGTGGACTTCTGCGGCAAGACTTCGCCGCCGCGCACGACGGCCTGCAGCTCCTCGAGCGTCGTCGGCGCGATCAGAAACGCCGCTTGATAGTCTCCGGCGCGCGCGAGACGCACGGCCTCCGCCTGCTCCGCCGTGTAGTCGACGTGGGTTTTGGCATCGAGCTTCGCGTCCGTGATGCCGCAGAGGGGCTTGAGCATCCCTTCGTGCAGGATCGAGACCGCGAGCTCACGCCACGCCCGTGACGTGCCGGCCGGCCACGGCAGCGCGTCGAACGCGTCGGCCCGCAGCGCCAGGGTCACGGCGCCGTCGGCGCTGACGACGCCGAGTCTTCGATTCGTCGGTCGAAACGCGAGCGGATCGCTGAGCGGCGCCACGTCGAACCACCGGCGCGCGGCGTCCGCGAGCCGCGGGAGCGAAAAATCCTCGACGTTGTGAACGAGACGGTGGTTGGGAAAGATCGTCAGTCCCGGCGCATCGACGCTAAAAAAGGCCATCAGCTTGTCGTCGGCGCCGGGATGGCGGCGCGCATACTCGACTGCCGTCTCGTAGCGATGGTGGCCGTCGGCGATGATGACGCGGGCCGCGGCGAGCGCGGCCTGCACGCGCGCAGTCACGTCGGGATCGGTCACGCGCCACAGGCGATGCCGCTCGCCCTTGAGATCTCGCGCCTCGGCGATCGGCTCGCCGCTCGGCGCAGATGCCTCGAGCAGCGCGCCGGTCGCGTCGGCCACGAGCATGAACAGCAGACCGATGTCGGCGCCCGTCGCCTCGAGCAAGCGCATGCGATCCTGCTTGGGACCGGTGTGCGTTCGCTCGTGTGGCAGGACGTCGCCATGCGCGTAGTCCGTGACCTGCCCCAGCGCGACGAGCCCGACCCGAGTGATCTCACGTCCGTCGACACGGTACGTCTGGTGATAGGGATAGACGGCGGCCGCGACCTCCCGCTCCCAGACGCCCTCGGCGAGCCATCGGTCGAGCGTCGCTCGTGCTCGCACGTACTTGTCGTCGGTGCCGCTGGGCTCGTCGCGTGGATACGAGACCCGGACGATGTTGGCCGGGCTCATCCCGTAGAGCGCCGCTTGCTGCTCGGGAGAGATCTGATCGTAGGGCGGCGCGACGACTTTGCTGACGTCTCGCTCGCGATCGATCGCAACGCGATAGCCGCGCAGCGGCCGCACGCGCACTAGTGGCCGGCTCCGGCGGGGCCGTGGCCCTTCACGACGTCCGCCGCGCGCGCCGCCGGCGGCGTGTTCCGGCTGCGGCCGATCGTGATGCGACCGTCGATGAGCACCATCGAGATGCCGGGCAAGTCCCCGGCCGCCAGCGCGCCCAGCGCGTCGGCGGCGATCGACCCCGTCGGCGCGTCGCAGATCACCAGGTCGGCCGCACGACCTTCGGCGATCACTCCGCAGTCGAGTCGGTGTACGCGCGCCGTGTTGCCGGTCGCACACGCGATCGCTTCCGCGGGTGGCAGGCCGCCGAGTCCCGCGAGCAGGCTCAGCGTGCGCAGCACGCCGAGCGGAATGACTCCCGTCCCGGACGGCGCGTCGTTGCCGACGATCAATCGGTGGGTCGCCCGCGCGTCGCGTGCGACGCGCAGCGTGTGCAGCGCGGTCTTCATGTTGCCGCATTGCACGATCTCCAGCGCCATCGTCGTCCCGACCAGCCGTTCGATCTCCGCAGGGCTCATCGACGTCGTGCCGCCGTTGATGTGACCGACGACGTCGGGATTCGCCTCGAGCACGACGTCGGCGTTGATGGGATTGCTGCCGGCGATCGACGGTCCCCCGGTGTGGATCGTCACCGTCATGCCATGCGCCTTGGCCCACCGCACCATCGGCGCCGCGTCTTTGCCGGTCTTCACCGAGCCGAGGCCGATCTCGCCGACCAGCCGCACGCCGGCGGCGGCCATTTCGGCGAAGTCGTGTTCTGTCATGCCGAGCTCGAGAATCGGCGCACCCGCGTGAACCTTGACCCCGCCCGGCCGAAAGCTCGCCCAGGCCTTCGCGGCGACGATCGCGAGCGCCTTGAGCCCGACGATGTCCTTCGGCCGACCCGGCAGATGCACTTCGCCGGCCGAGATGGCCGTCGTCACGCCGCCGTGCATTCCGGAGTCGATGAAGTCGACCGTGCGCTGCCGTGGCGTGAAATCGCCGAACACGGGGTGCACGTGCGAGTCGATCAGTCCCGGCATCACGGTCGTGCCACGGGCGTCGATGACGGTGTCGGCATCGCCGTCGAGGCTGCGCCCGATCGCGGCGATTCTCCCGTCGCGAATCACGACCGAGTCCGCATCCAGGAGCGGCCGGCCGATGTCGCCGCTCACGAGTGTGCCGATGTTGTGCACGAGAGTGATCACGTGGGCCTCGTCGCGCGAGTGTGTCAAATCGTGAAACGCGGTGCAAGTCGCTCGCGGCCCCACACTTGCTGTGATGTCACGCCGTGGGCGATCTGATGTCGATCATCATCCCCTGTTACAACCAGGCCCGCTATCTGGACGACGCGATCGCGTCCGCGCGCTCCCAAACCTATCCGTTCGTCGAGGTCATCGTCGTCGACGACGGCTCGACCGACGACACGGCCGCGGTCGTCGCGCGTCACGCGCCGGTCCGCTACCTGCGGCAGCCGAACCGGGGGCTGCCCGCCGCCCGCAACGCGGGCTGGCAGGCGAGCAAGGGACGCTACGTTATCTTTCTCGATGCCGACGACCGGCTTCTGCCGAACGCGGTCAACGTCGGCGTGACCGTGCTCGCCGCACGCCCCGACGCCGCGCTCGCCGTGGGCCTCGAGCGGCGAATCGCCGCCGACGGGTCGCCGTTGCCGACGCCGCGGCGTGCACGCGTCGACACTGACCATTACGCCTCGCTCGTTCGCCGATGCTGGATCGTGGTCGCCACCGCCACGTATCGGCGCGACGCCCTCGTCGCCCTCCGTGGCTTCGACGAGCGCCTGCGTTTCGCCGAAGATTACGACTTGTACCTGCGGCTGGCCCAACGCTTTCCAATCGTCGATCACTACACCGAGGTGTCTGAATACCGGCAGCACAACGGGACACTCAGCCGCAACATCGAGCGCATGCTCGTTCACACGCTGCGTGTTCTTCGTCGCCATCGCCCCGGGCCGTCGTCGTCGTCTGTGCACCACGCTGCATATCGAGAGCGAGACAACGTCGTCTGGTACTTCGACCGGCTGCTGGAGGCGATCCGCGCCGATGTCAACGCGCGCAACTGGCGCGATGCCGCACGCCGGGCGATCGTGTTCGCGCGCTGTCTCCCGCAGCATCGCCGCTATGCCGCGCGGCACCTGAGTCGTCCCATTCGCGCGATGGCCCGCCTCACGCTCGCGAAGAATTCTTAAACTGCGAGGTATGCGCGGCGAAGCGATTCGTCGGCGTCGAGCGCAGCCATCGAGCCGTCGAATCGGATCTGCCCTTTCTCGATGATGTAGGCGCGGTCGGCGAGACGGCGCGCGAATTTTACGTTCTGCTCAGCCATGACGATGGTCAAACCCTGACGTTTGAGTGCCGCGATATTGGTGGCCAGCGCCTGTACGATGACCGGCGCCAGGCCTTCCGACGGCTCGTCGAGCAGCAAGACGCGCGGCCCGGTCATGAGTGTGCGCGCGATCGTCAGCATCTGCTGCTCGCCGCCGGAGAGGCTGCCGCCGCGCTGGCGCGCCAGCTGCGCGAGCTTCGGGAACAGGCCGAACACACGTTCGAGCGTCCAGCCCGCATCGGGGCGCGCGCCGACGGCAAGGTTTTCGACGACGCTGAGATCCCCGAAAATCCGGCGGTCTTCGGGCACGAGGCCGACGCCCAGGCGAGCGATGGTATGCGTCGGAATGCCGCGCAGCGAGCGCCCGTCGACCAGCACGTCGCCGCTGATGATCTCCACCAGGCCGACGATCGCGCGGAGCGTCGACGACTTTCCAGCACCATTACGACCCAGCAAACACACGACCTCACCCTCCGTCGCACGCAGCGAGACCCCGTACAAGACGCGGCTCTTGCCGTACACCGCGTGGACGTCGCGCAGCTCCAGGCTCATGACCCTTCGCCGAGATACACGGCCTGCACCTGCGCGTCTGCGCGCACGGCCATGGGCGGACCGTCGGCGATCACGCGGCCCTGATGCAGCACCATGATGCGATCGGCCACCGCGAACACGACGTCCATGTCGTGCTCGGTGAACAGCACGGTGAGCTGGCGCTCGCGCGCGATCCGCGCCGTGACCCCCATGAGCGCGCCACGCTCGGCCGGCGCCATTCCGGCGGTCGGCTCGTCGAGCAGGAGCAGCGTCGGGTCGTTGGCCAGGGCGATCGCCAGCTCCAGCTTCTTGAGATCTCCATACGCGAGCACACCCGCCGGCCTCGTCGCCTGCTCCGCCAGGCCGACCTGCTCGAGCAGCGTGCGTGACGGCGCGGTCTCGAGCCGCGCGGCGGGCGTCACCAGCGCGCGGCTGCGGCCGGTGTGCGACAGCCGGGCGACCTGCACGTTCTCCAGCGCGGTGAGCGTGCCGAAGGTGGCAGTGATTTGAAACGTGCGGCTGATCCCCAGGCGCCAGATGGCGTGCGGCGGCAGCCCGAGGATCGACCGCCCGTGCCAGCGCACATCGCCGGCATCGGCGCGCAGCTGGCCGGTGAGAATGTTGAAGAACGTCGATTTGCCCGCGCCGTTGGGGCCGATGAGCGCGCGGATCTCGCCGCGCGCGAGCGCGAACGAAACGCCGTCCACGGCCTGGACGCCGCCGAACGCGCGGCGGACGTCTTCGACCTCGAGGACGGGCGTCGGCTCAGTCACGGGCGCGCGCGCCGAGCACGCCGAGAATGCCGCGAGGAAACGCGAGCACGAGGACGACGAGGATCGTGCCGAGCACGAGCTGCCAGTACTCCGTGTACCGCGTCACCACCGTGTCGAGGAGCTTGTAGAGCGCCGCGCCGAGCGGCGCGCCGGCCAGCGAGTGGATGCCGCCGAGCAGCACCATCACCAGCGGTTCGACCGACACAGGCACCGCGAGAGACTCCGGAAAGACGCTGCCTTTGAGAAACACGAACGTGCCGCCAGCGAGACCGCCGAACACGCCGGCAACGATGAACGCCAGCCACTGATGCGCGCGCACGTCGATGCCCACGGCCTCCGCGCGGCGCGCATGGTCACGCGCCGCGCGAAGCGTCAGCCCGAACGGCGCGCGGCCGATCGCGGCGAGCAGCGCCAGACCGGCGCCACACGCGACGAGTGCGACGTAGTAATAGCGCACCGGCGACGCAACCGCTCGCGCCGGCCAGATGCCCAGCAGACCGTTGTCCCCTCCCGTGACGTCGTACCACTGGTGCGCGACGGCGTAGGCGATCTGGGCAAACGCCAGCGTGAGCATCGCGAAGTAGATGGATGACAGACGCACGCAGAAGAAGCCAATGATGATCGCGGCCAGACCAGCCGCCACGGGCGCGCCGAGAAACGCCACGGGCATCGGCGCGTTCGCCCAGCGGACGAGCAGTGCCGCCCCATACGCGCCGATGCCAAATGCCGCCGCATGGCCGAACGAGACCATCCCGGCGCTGCCCATCAGCAGATGGAGGCTCGCCGCGAACAGCGCAAAGGCGAGGATCTCCACCAGCACCCAGACGTAGAACGTGGGGAGCAGCGGCGGTACGGCGACCAGCAATGCCACGAGGGCGGCAACCACGAGGCGGGGCACCGTGACAGCATGCGCGCCCGCGATTGCAGCGCCCGCGGAGCGAGCCTGCGCTTCCGGCCGGCCGAGAAGTCCCCACGGTCGTGTCACGAGGACGATCGCCATCACCACGAACGTCAGCACGAGCGTCGCGCGCGGCAGCACGAGGACGCCGAAGGCGTCGATGACACCGATGACCACCGCGGCCAGCAACGCGCCGGGCACCGAGCCCATGCCACCCACGACCACGACGACGAACGCTTCGGTGATGATCGCCGCGTCCATGACGGTGGTGAGTGCCTGTCGCGGGATCTGCAGCGCGCCCGCGAGACCGGCGAGCAGCGAGCCGAGAGCGAACACGCCGGTGAAGAGTCGTGCCTGATCGACGCCGAGCAGCGCCACCATCTCGCGGTCCTGGGTCGCCGCGCGGATGAGCACGCCCCACCGCGTGCGATAGAAGACCCACCACAATCCGGCGGCGACGGCGGGGCCCAGCACGATCAGCGCGAGGTCGTAGGTCGGCACGAGCTGCCCCGCGATGCGAACGGCGCCGGCGAGCCCGGGCGCCATCGGCCCCGTTTTGTTCTCGCTGCCCCACACGAGCTTGACGAAGTCCGAGGCCACCAGGACGAGGGCGAAGGTCAGCAGGAGCTGGTAGAGCTCCGGCGCGCGATACACACGGCGCAGCAGCGCCATCTCGACCGCGGCTCCGAGCAGTCCCAAGAAAAGCGCGGCCAGACCGACGGCGACGTAGAACGACGCGGCCCCCAGCGGCAGCGCGGCGGTCAGCGTGTACGCGACATACGCCGCGAGCATGTAGAAGGAGCCGTGCGCGAAGTTGACGACGCGAGTGACGCCGAAGATCAGCGAAAGGCCGGACGCGATGAGGAACAGGACCATCGCGTGGGCGAGCCCCGCGAGGAGCTGGACGAGGAAGAGCGACGGGCTCAGCTGCCGCTTCGGAGCTTTTTCACTTCGTCGTCGGACGGCAGGACTTTCTCACCCGGCACGTACTCGTGGTTCACCATGATCCCGACGCCGCGCTTGGCATCCAGCCGGGTGGTACCCACCCACGCGCCCATCGTCGACTGCCCGTCGGAGGCGCGATACGAGATCGGACCGATCGGCGTCTCGACCTTGAGGCCGCGAAACGCGGCCACCAGCTTGTCGGTATCCGTCGAGCCCGCCTTGCGGAGGGCCTCGAAGATCGAGAGATACGTCACGTAGCCCACCAGCGAGCCGAGCACCGGATTCTTGTCGTTGCGCTTCGTGAAGCGCGCGACGAACTCTTTGTGCGCGGGAATCGCGATGTCGTACCAGGGATAGCCGGTGACCAGCATGCCCTCCGGCGCCTCCAGCCCGAGCGGATCGATGTATTCCGGCTCGCCGAGGAGGATGCCGACGACGAACATCTTGTCGAACAGGCCCCGCTTCTTCGCCTCGCGCACGAAGGCGATCCAGTCGCTGCCGAAGAGCGAGACGTAGAGGGCGTCGGGATTCTGACTGAGGATGGCAGTGACGAACGGTCCTGCCTCCAGCTTGCCCAGCGTCGGCCAGTGCTCGCCGACGACCTGCACGTCCGGCTTCAGATCCTTGAGGCGATCACGAAACGTCTCCCACGCGCGCTTGCCGTATTCATAGTTCGGCCCGATGGTCGCCCACTTCGCGTACTTCATGCGGCCGGCCTTCTCGGCGAGCATCCGTCCCTGCTCGTAGGTGTTCGGGCGAACGCGGAAGACGTGATCGTGGCCCTTCGACCACGTGATCGCTTCCGTCAGCGGTTCGGCGGCGACGAACAGCGTGTTGTTCTGCTTCGCCCAGTCCGACACCGCGAGTCCGACATTGGACAGGAAGGTCCCCGAGATCAGGCTGACCTTCTCCGCCGCGACGAGCTCCTGCGCATGCTTCACCGCCTCGGCCGGCTGGCCCTTGTCGTCGCGGAAAAGCACCTCGATCCGTCGGCCGAGCACGCCACCCTTGGCGTTGATCTCGTCCATGACCATCTCGATGGCTTGCCGGTACGGCCCGGTGAATGGCGCCCCGATGCCGCTGAACGAGTTGATCTCGCCGATGCGGATCGGCGCCTGCGCCACGGACGGTGCGGCGATGACGACGAGCGCAGTGACGAGCAGCAGAGCGATGGAGCGGCGTGGCATCAGGACGCGGCGTGCGCGATGATCGCGGGCTCGAGCCGGCGCTCGACGTCGAGGATGTGCGCGTGCATCGCCCCGCGTGCGGCGTCGGGGTCGCGCCGTGCGATCGCGTCGTGGATGGCGAGATGCGCGGCGATGATCTCGGCGTCGTCCTCGGCGGTCAACTCCGGCCGCTGCGCCGAGAGCTTGACTTCCAGCGTGGTGAGCGCGTGCGTCACCGCGGCGTGGATCGGATTGCGCGCTGCCGCCGCCACCAGCCGGTGGAACTCGGCGTCCAGTCCGCGGCGACGGCGCGAGGTCAAACCGACCTGCGTGCGCGCCTCGAGGCACTCGCCGAGCAGCTTCAGCTCATGATCGCTCACGCGCGCTGCGGCCAGCCGCGCCGACTCGGGCTCGAGCAGCAGACGCGCTTCGGCGAGCTGCGCCGGTGACACGCGGCCGAGACGGAACAGCGTCGAGAGATCGCGCACGACGGGCGTGGCGTCGACCTCGCGGATGAAGTAGCCGCCCGCGGACCCTTGACGGACCTCGACGAGACCGCGGTGCTCGAGCGCGCGCAACGCTTCGCGCACGGCCACGCGGCTCGCGCCGAACTCGCGCACGAGCTGCCGCTCGGGCGGCAGCTTGTCACGACATGCGAGGCGTCCCTCGTAAATCGCCCGCTCGATCTGCGCGACGATGTGCTCGTACACGCGTGGCGTCCTTACGGCTCCGAACATCGCGCGTCACTGTCCGATCAAAGCGCTCCGATGTCAAGTGCACCACCCGGCCGTGCGTCGGCGCGAACCCGTCGTGCTCGGGCACGGAAAAATAATTCCGTTCCTGGGTACAGCCCTCCGACGTCAGCGCGATGACATGAGTGTCACGCCCACGGTGCGTTGCGCGACACCGCACCCGCGAAAATCCCACATTTCCGGTCTGGCTCGCGCGTTGCAGCCAGATCGACAGGTCCAGGGGCGCTCGACGTGTACTTTCGGACAGGAGGACTCAGCAATGCGACGACTAGTGATCTGGAGCGCGCCACTCGTGCTTGTCGCGCTGGCGACCACGGGCTGCATCGCGACTCGGGACTGGGTCAACGAGAACCTAGGCAAGCGCCAGGTGCAGATCGACGACCGCTTCTCACGGGTCGACGGCGCGGTGAAAGACGTCGGCGACGCGACCAAGGCCGCCCAGGGTCGCGCCGACGCCGCGAATGATCGCGCCGAGGCGGCGCAAGGCCGAGCCGAGGCCGCGGTCGGCAAAGCCGACGACGTGAACAGCCGGCTGTCTCGGCTGTGGAGCGGCCGCAACAAGCGCACGGTGGTCGAGACGCTTCACGTGCAGTTCGCCTTCGACCGGTCGGATCTCTCCGATGGTGCACAGACCGCCCTGCTCGGCATCGTGAAGGAGCTCAAGACGAACGCCGACCTGAGCGTCGACCTCGAGGGTTACACCGACCCGACCGGGACGCGCGAGTACAACATGGCGCTCAGCCAGCGGCGCGTCGAGTCGGTGCGTCGTTATCTGATCGAGAATGGTGCGGATCTCGCGCGGATTCACTACATCGGTATGGGTCCGCTGACGGCGGCCAATTCCGAGCACGCGAAGCTTCGCCGCGTGACGGTTCGCCTGATGGTGAATCCGACCGACTAACGTTCGGCAGAAACAATTGAGCCCGGAGACGGTCGTGGTCGCGCCACCGACGGCCGCCTCCGGGCTGGCACCGAAGCTTATGAGAGCCGCGGCACCATCGTGGCCACCACCATCGCCCACGCCTGTGACGAAAGCATGAGCTGTACGTGGCGGGCTATGACGAGTCGGCCGTCCGTGCGGATGGCCGCCATTGTCGGATCGCCGGAGCGCAGGATGCCGCGCCAGGTTGCGAGCCAGCTCTGTGCGTCGCGGGTGTAACCCCAGCACGGCAGCCAAAGGTCGAGCCGGAGGTGCGGGTAACGTCGCGTGACGTGCGCAATCAGCCGCGCCGCCACCAGCGCCCCGTGCGCCAGGTTCATCACCGCGACGGCCAGCACCACCAGCCCCGTGATCTTGACTATCACGTCGACCATGCCACGGGGTAAGGCAAGCCTGATACCAGACTTACCGTGATACCTAAGTTATTGTAATAGCGGTCTTTTTACCGTCAGGTTGGTTGATCAAGAGGGATTCGGTGGCCGGTTTCTGACCACCCTGGTCGATCAGAAACCGGCCAGCCGACGAGGGTCAGGCGGCATGGCGAACGACAACTTCATAGTCGGTCGGAGCGTGCTCAATCACCGGATTCCAGGCCTCGTGAACCAGCCACTCATAACCGGTGGGCGTGGAGAGCACCACTCGGCCGGGATGAAAGCTCGACGGCGGCTCGACACGTACCGCGAGCAGCGACTCACCCTCCAGCGCGCGATTCACGGCGCTCTGGATCTCGGCACGCACCGTCAGCGCCCGATCCTCCACCTGCTCCCTGCGCTTGAGCCACACGAGCCACACCGCGACTACCGCGGCCAGCACGGCTGGCGCGATCAGCGCCTGCATCATGGTCATCGCCTCCCATGCATAAAGATGCGGTGCCCTGCCCGAGAGATGCGTTCGCTCGGGGTACACTAGGCAGCCGCGGGAGGCCTCAATGGAGGACAGCGCACGCGCCACCGAGGTGTTCGATCTGCACGCGCTGAAGGCGTTCGCGCCGGACAAACGCGTCCGCAAGATGCTCTTCAAGAGCGAGCAGCTCTGGTCGGAGATCGCGTGCTACGAGCCGGGGCAATCGACCGTGATGCACTCGCATCCGCGGGAGGAAGAGGCGATCTTCGTGCTGGAGGGCACCGCCAACATGTCAATCGACGGCGAGGAAGTCGTCGTGCCCGCCGGCGCGATCGTGAAGTTTCCGAGCAACGTGCCGCACGACGTCCGCAATCTCGGGCCAGAGCGCTGCGTGATCATGTTTCTCAAGGTCAATCCCAAGGTGCTCCGTGGGTAACGTCGAGCGCTGCGACAAGACGCTGCCGCTGAACCAGATGATGTTCCACGTGCGTCGCGACGCGCGTCTGCGCGAGCGGTGGCGCACCGACTTCGAGGCCCTCGCGGCGGAGTTCGGGCTCAGCCGTGCCGAGCTCGAAGCCGTCCAGGCGAAGGATCCCCGGAGGCTCATGGATCTGGGGGTCCACCAGTACTACGTGCCGCAGATCCTGCGCCTGTTTTTCGGCGCCGCGCAGAACAGCAACAGCAGCGAAACGCTGAATTGCTACAAGCGTGCGTTCCCCGAGGAGACGGCAAAGGCGATGGCTCACGAGGCGCGGGGCTGACATGGCCGAGATCGTCGCCGCCATGGCCATGACGCATTCGCCCGGGCTCACCGGCTGGTTCGCTCGCGCCCCCGAGGAGCACCAGCAGCTCGCCCTCGGGGCCACCGCCGAGATGCGACGTCGGCTCGAGGCCGCCCGTCCCGACGTCCTCGTGATGTTCAGCAACGATCACCTGCTGAACTGGCCCATGAACAACATGCCCGAGTACACGGTCGGCATCGCGGCCGAGCACACGGGACCCGCCGACTGGTTCGACGAGTGGCTCGGGATGGAGAAATATCGCGTGCCCGGCGAGCCGGGCCTCGCGCGCTTCATCGTCAACGAAGGCGCGCGGCGTGGACTGGCGCTGGCGCATCTCGGTGCCGAGATGCAGTTCGACGATGGCATCTCGGTCCCGACGCACTACCTGAACCCGGACGCGCGCTTCCGACTGATCCCGGTCACCATGAACTGCACCGTGCCGCCGATCCCGCGTCCCGAGCGCGCGTACTGGGTCGGCGTCGTCCTGCGCGAGGTCATTCGCGCCTATCCGGCGCCGCTGCGTGTCGCCGTCGTCGCCACCGGCGGGCTCTCACATGAGCCGGGAGGGCCGCGCTACTTCTGGGTCGACGAGGAATTCGATCGATGGTTCCTCGATCTCCTCAAGCACGGTGACCACGAGCGCCTGCTCCGCGAGTGCACGCTCGAGCGCATGGAAGCGGCCGGTTCCGGCGGTACCGCGGAGCTGCTGGCATGGATTGTCGCGCTCGCGTTCACGCGCGGCTCCGCCGACGTGCTCGCCTACATGCCGGCCGTCGCGTGGCGCTCGGGCACCGGCATGGTGGCCTGGAACGAGCTCGCGGCATGAAGACGCATCACCTGGATCACGACGTCATCCACCAGGAGTGGAACAACGCGCTGGCGCCGCGCCTCACGATCGATCCCGGCGACACCGTCGTGTTCGAGACGCGGGACGCCGCGAACCGCTTTTACTCCAGGTCATCGACGCACGACGACGTCCTGCGACGCGGTCCTTTCCGCGGCCACCCTCTCACCGGTCCCGTCACGATTCGCGGCGCGCAACCCGGCGACACCCTCGTCGTCGAGATTCTCGACGTGCAGCCGGGCGCGGACTTCGGCTGGACCGCGATCCGTCCCGGACGTGGGCTGCTGCCCGAGACCGATTTCGCGAAGCCGTTCTTGCAGATCTGGGACCTGTCGGACGGGCGGCTGGCGCGCATGGACCATCGCGTCGCCGTGCCCATCGCGCCGTTTCCCGGCGTCATGGGCGTGGCGCTCGACGAACCGGGTGGCCACAGCACGATGCCGCCGCGACGGTCGGGCGGCAACATGGACATCAAGCAGCTCGTCACTGGCGCGACGTTGTTTCTGCCGGTGCTCGTCGACGGTGCGCTCTTCAGCGTGGGCGATGCGCACGCCGCGCAGGGCGACGGCGAGGTGTGCGTGACGGCCGTCGAGATGATGGGACGCGTCACGCTGCGGTTCGGTCTGCGCTCCGGCCGTGCCGTGCCAGAGCCGCAGCTCGCCACCCCGACACCGCCGTCGCACGCGACCAACCGCGGCCCGCATTACGCGACGACCGCGCATGGCCCTGATCTGTTCGCAGCGGCCCAGCAGGCGGTGCGCTACATGATCGATCACCTCGTGGACACGCGTGGGTTCTCGCGCGAAGAGGCGTACATCATCTGCTCGGTGGCCGCCGATCTGAAGATCAGCGAGATCGTCGACGCGCCGAACTGGATCGTCGCCGCCTTCATGCCCGACGCGATCTTTCCCTAGATGGCCGACGACCTCGCGCCGCTCCGCGACTGGCTGCGCGCGTGGCAGTCGTGCGTGCGCGCGGTCGACTTCGCGGGCGGCCGCAAGCTGTGCGCGCCGGACATCGTGGCCTTCGGGACCGTCGCGCCGTTCGTCGAAGGTCTCGACGTCGTCGAGCGCGAGCAATGGCGACGTGTTTGGCCCGTCATTCGCGACTTCACCATCGACGTCGACAACGCGCGCGGGGCCGTGACCGGCGACCGCGGCTGGATTGCCGCCACCTGGGATTCTCGGGGCACGCTGGCCGACGGCGGCACGTTTCCGCGGCCCGGGCGCTGCACGCTGGCCTTCGAGCGTCGCGACGACCGCTGGCTTGCAACGCACACGCATTTTTCGCTGACGCCCGCGCCTGGCGCCGGCGGGACCCGCTGAGCAGGAGGACCGCATGAAGATCGGTGTTGCCATCTTCGCCACCGAGTACGCGATCCGCATCGATGAGCTGGCGCGCGAGGCCGAGGCGCGCAGCTTCGAATCGCTCTGGGTGCCGGAGCACACGCATATCCCGACGAGCCGACGCAGTCCTTTCGCCGGCGGCGAGCTGCCCGAGCAGTACAAGCACACGCTCGATCCGTTCGTCGCGCTCATGGCGGCGGCCGCCGCGACGAAGAAGCTGCGCGTGGGAACCGGCATTTGCTTGATCATCGAACGGGACACGATCACCACCGCAAAATCCGTGGCGAGCCTCGACCTCCTGTCCGACGGACGCTTCGAGCTCGGCATCGGCGGCGGCTGGAATGCCGAGGAGATGGAGCATCACGGCACGGACTTCAAAACACGCTTCAAGCGGCTCGAGGAGCAGGTGAAGGCGATGAAGGCGATCTGGACGAAGGACGTCGCCGAGTACCACGGCAAGTTCGTGGACTTCGAGCCGATCTGGGCGTGGCCTAAGCCCACGCAGAAGCCCCACCCGCCCATTCTCCTCGGCGGCGAGTCGAGCTACACGCTCCAGCGCGTGGTCGACTTCTGCGACGGCTGGTATCCGCGCGGTCGCGCGCCCGAGAAGGTGCTGGCGGGGATGAAGGAGCTCAAGGAGCGCGCCGCCAAGGCCGGACGCGACATGCGGACGATCTCCGTCTCCGCGTTCGCCACCGCGCCCGACAAGAAGGTGCTCGACGACTTCGCGGCCGCCGGCGTCACGCGCGCGATCTTCCTGCTGCCGCCCGAGCCGCGCGATAAAATTCTGCCGCTGCTCGATCAGTACGCGAAGCTCATTCACTGACCCTCGCATGGCCGAGCCGCCGCCGGCGTGGGCGCTCGCGATGCTGCGCGAGGCCCGCGTCGGTCGGCTCGCGACCGCCGACGCGACGGGCCGCCCGCTGGTCGTTCCCGTGTGCTTCGTCTTCGACGGCGACGCGCTCTACTCGGCGGTCGACGACAAGCCGAAGCGGACGCGGAATCTGCGCAGGCTTCGGAACGTGGCGGACAATCCTCACGTCTCGCTCGTCGTCGACGACTGGGACGAAGACTGGCGACGGTTGCGCTGGGTCATCGTCGAAGGTCGGGCCGACATTTTGACAAGCGGTCATACGTTCACGCAGGCCATCGATCGGCTCTGTGACAAGTATCCGCAGTACCGGGCCATGAACCTCTCGCGCGAAGAAGGAACGCTCGTGAGGATCGCGCCAGAGCGAATTCTTCACTGGCGCGCGGCGAGCGGCTAGCGCGCTTCAGAAGCGCAGCGTGAGAGCCGCGGAGAGCCCCCAGTCTGCCGCGCCGTCCGACAAGCCTCGCGTCACCGCTCCGGTGAGCTTCAGCGCCTTGAGGAGGCGGAACTCCGCGCCCACACGCAGCTCGAGCGGATCCGCCTGCCCTGGTGCGATCGCCGTCGAGCCGTCGAGGAACGCGAAGAGCGACAAGCTCGGGATCACCGTGTATGCGGCGCCGACGCTCCATCCGAACGAGTTGTGGAAGTCCGCTCCCGGGGGAGATCCGATGAAGGTGTACGCGACGGTGACGTATCCATACAGCGGGCCGATGATCTGCTTGCTGAGATCGACGCCGATGGTCTCGTCGAACTCCCCGGTGCCCAGTCCACGGTCTTCATCCGCGGTCGGGAACTTGATCTTCACGTACGGCGCGATCTCGGGAAGGAACGGCTTCTCGTCCAGCAGGACGTACGACGCCTTCAACAGCACGTCGCCGAGGCCGCTCTCCGTCGTGGCGGTGGCGGGTTCCGCAAATTTGCCTTTGGCCTTCTTTCGCGTCGCCACTCCGCCGCCCGTGACGACCACGTTCTGAGTGTTCTGATAGATCCACGGCACCGTGACGCTGACCCACAGCGCGTCGACGGGCCGCACCCCGAATGTGAACGGCACGTAGACGATCGTCGTGTCTTTGTTGGTTCCGTAATCACCGATCGAGTAGTTCACCGAGGTAGAGAACAACCAGCGCGGTTCGTCGTCCGCAGCGAGCGCTGGCATCACGCCGAACAGCGTCATCACCACACCGAGCACCACGGCGCTGGAGCGCATATATCGTCCCCGCGAGAATGTCTGACGGGCGTCATCGCCCAGAGCGCTCGGTCCCACCGTCGCGGGCGGGACCCACGCGGAAGAGAAGAACCAGCGCGGCGAGACTCCGCCGCGCTGGTTGTGAATGTCGGGGTCAGCGGCCGGGCTTTTCGGGCCGGGCCGGCTTCTCGGGCTTGTCGGGCTTGTCGATCTTTTCGGGCTTGTCGGGCTTGTCGACCTTGGCCACGTTCTGATCGACCTTGTCGGGCTTGCCGGCCATGTGGACGGCCGCCGTGTCCGCTTTCTTGACGTCGCTGATCACGCGGCCGAGCTTCAGGTTGTGGTCGTGGGCAATCACGCCCCACCCTTTACCCGCTTGCCGCTCCGCGAGGACCTTGTCGAGCGCAGACTGCTGGTCCAGCGTTTTGTCCTGCTTCATCAACTGCTGCGAGAGGGCCAGCGCGATCGTCGCCTGTCCATAGCTCAAGTGGCGGTCCGTGCGCAGACCGGTGATGACCGACTGGCTCACGTTGAACTGCTTCGCAAGCCGCTCGTCGAGGCGGCGCTGCCCGTCCGGCGTCTTGGCGGAGCGCTCGGCGTCGGCATTGAGCTGCCTCGCCTCCGCTTGCAGTTGCTGCTCCTTCTTCTGAGTGTCCTTGGCGTCCTCGGCCAGCGAGGCCGTCGGGAGCCCGAGGCCTACGCCCACCATCAGCAGGACGCCAACGAACGATCGCGTGATGACGCTTGCTTTCATCAGCTGACCTCCGTCGCGAGCGCTCGCGCATGAAGCCGGCACCCGCGGGTTTGGACACCTTTGGTGCAGGCGCCATGCCAGAGTTCTTCACGAGAACTTCAGAAAACTGAGGCCATTTCTGGCCCTTTTCGCGGGGAGCCGACGGCGGGCGTGTCAACTTGAGGCCCCGCCTCGTGACAGGCGTGTACTGGTGTTCGCGGGTTCCTCAGCGCTCTGGTGCCACGCCGGCCGGCGGTATCACCGCATCGGGGATGACGCGGACGATGACGTCGCCCATGGTCTTCAGCGCGGCGAGCGCGGACGGCCCGATCTCGAGCGCGAGCAACGGCGAGACCTCGAACCGCCGAACGAGCCTGAAATCGGTGCCGCTCAGTCGCGCGAGCACGTCCTGCTGACTCTGCGCGATCGGCGGCCGAACCTCCACGAGCACGCGCGTGAGGCCACGCGCGACGTCGCGCTCGACACGGGGATCCACGGTCACCGCAGCCGCACCCGCCGACGCGCACGCCGCGATGATCACCGAGATCACCAGCACGCCGCGCACGCGTCGACCGCCGCTCACATCACGGTCCGCGGCGTGATCACCGCGCGGCGGCCCGCTCTTCCTGCCACAGGCCGAGCGCGCGGATCGCCGGCTCATCGTTGAACGAGAACAAGCACGCGGGCTCCGCCGCGCTGGCGTTGTCGTGCTCGATCCAGTGCCACGGCGGCGCCACGAAGGTATCCCCGCGCTCCCACGTGAGCTCGGCCTCGCCGATGCGACTGCGCCCATGGCCTTCGATCACGTGAAAGACACGCGACGCGGTCGAGCGCCCCGCGCGCGCCTGCTCCGCCGGCCGCAGCCAGTGCGCGTCGGCGCCCATCGTCGGCAGCGGCGGGCCGCCGGTGATCGTCACGTACGCGCGCGTCGACGGCTTTCCCCGGGGCGTCGTCGCGGCTAGACCCTCGAGCGCCCGCCGCGTGTCGCGCCACGCCCAGCGAAACTCCGCCTGCGCCGCGTCGCTCGCCGGCTCCGGCGTGCACGCGGGGCGCGTGGGCGACACCCACGAGGCCGCGAACGCGCGCACCATCGGAATGTCGAGACCGTCGAGCCAGACGACCGGCGCGCGTCCCTCGTGGCCGTGATCGTGCCAGCACAGTGGCGGCGTGATGATGAAATCGCCAGGCTCCATCAGACACTTGACACCATTGACGGTGGTGAAGGCGCCTTCGCCCTCCACGACCAGCCGGAGCGCGGCGGGCGTGTGGTGATGACTCGGCGCCGTCTCGCCCGGCAGGATCACCTGCAGTCCCGCGTAGAGCGTCGCGGTCGCGGAGTACGTGCCCTTGAGTCCAGGATTCTCGAGCACCAGCACGCGGCGCTCGGCTTGCTCGAGCGGCACGAGTCGCGCCGCCTCATGTAAGAGCGGTCGCGCCTCACGCCACGACCAGCGGTGCGGCACCGCCGCCGTCGTACGCTCTCGCGGAAGGAGCACGTGCAGCGCGGTCCACAACGGCGGCAGCGAGCACGACTCGAGGGCCTGCGAATAGGTCGGCGGCAACGTCTCGTCGCGCGTGACCAGCGTGGACATCGCGATCCTCCGGACCAGGGTTGCCCGATGATACACCGTGCTAGACTGCCGCCGATGCGCTTCGAGGTCGAGGTGTACAAGAACGATCTCGGCGAGTGGGTGGCCGAGGCGGTCGAATACAAAGTCACCGCCACGGGCCGCACCGAAAGCGAAGCGCTCGCGCGTGTCATGGACGCGCTCGCCGCGCATCTCAAGCAGACCGCCAAGCACTGAGTCGCTGGCAGCGTCCTTGCTTCGCTTCGCTCCCCATGGCGCGTGTCGTGTCGATCTATCAACGCTCGCCGCTCGCGCTCCCGGACGGGCGCATCTTTACCGCGCAGGCGTGTGGGCGCGAGCGCGACGACGGCCTGTGGGAGGGTTGGCTCGAGTTCGTTGCGCACGACGGCTCAACGGTGCTTCGGTCGCAACGCGAAACGACGCAGCCCAATCTCGCCGACCTCGAGTATTGGGCGACCGGTCTCACACCGATCTACTTGCAGGGTGCGCTCGAGCGAACGCTGACGCCGCCGCCCGCAGTCGCGGTCGCCGAGCCCATCCCGTCGATCTACGATGAGCCCGCACCCGCACGCACATCGGGTCCGGACGTCGTCAACGCCGGCCCCGAGGCCGAGCCGGTGCTGAATCCGTTTTCAGCTTACGCGAAGGGTGAGGACCTGCTGCGCCGACAACTCGGCGCGCTCAGTCGTCGTCATCTGCGCTCGATCATCGTGGGCTACGACCTCGCCAAAGCCTCGGACGTCGATCTGGCGGCGCTCAGCACGGTCGAGCTGATCGAGCTGATCGTCGACGCCGTGCGGGGGCGACTCGCCGCCTGAGCGGCTCACGGCGCGACGAGCGTGAGCGCGCCGGGCATGACGTCGACGTCCACCGGCGTCGTGCCGAACGGATCGCCATCGACCTGCACCGGCACCGGCGTCGACGCGTGCAGCGTCAGCCGTGTGGCGCGGCCCGTCCGCACGTCGCCGCGGGCGCGATGGCGCCCGCGCCACACCGCCCAGGAAAACGCCGCGAGCGCGACGAGACCAGGACGCTCGAACACCAGCCAGTCGAGCGCGCCATCGTCGGCGCGGGCATCCGGCGAGAGCGGCAGATCGAGCGCGTAGGCGGACGCATTGGCGATGATGCAGTAGGCGCCGCTCGCCGCCACATCGCCGGCCACCACACGGACCGGCGGATGCCGATACGTGGCCAGCGAAGCGACGATCGGCGCGACGTACGAGGCGCGTCGCACACGGCGGAGCGCTGTGCGCGCGCCGCGCCAGAGGGCGAGCCGCCGCACGACCTCGGCGTCTACTCCGGCGCTCAGCATCAGGGCAAAGAGCCGATGGCGCCCCGCCACCGACGCGCGGCCGAGATCGATCGCGCGCGTCCGTCCGCTCGCGACAGCGCGCACGAGCGAGACCGGATCATCGACGAAGCCGTGGGTGGCGGCGAACAGGTTCTCGGTGCCCGCGGGAAAGACCGCGAGCGGCGTACCCGACGGCAGCTCGTTGATGACCTGGGCCACGGTGCCGTCGCCGCCGGCCGCGACGACGACGCGGCAGCGCGCCATCGTCGCCGAATCGGCCAGAGCCGTGGCGCGCTCCCGCGGGTCCCAGAGCACGCGCGGCGGGCCCGCCAGAGCCGCGAGCTCGCGCGCGAGCGCGTCGACGCGGCGACGGTTGTCGGCCGCGCCGCTGTAGGGATTCGCGGCGACGACGATCATCGTCGCCGCGAGTATAGCGGCTACGCGAGCGGTCGCTCGACGATCGCGAGTGGCTTCATGCCCTCCGTGTACTGCACCTGGCGGACGCCGAGCAGGCGTCGCAGCTCGTCCGCCTCGACCTTCATCGGTCCCGGATTGGGCGCGGCGCCCGGCGCCGGCTGCGGGAACGCCGTCGAGCGCGCCGAGTGGAACGTCACGTTGCCTTCGACCTTCTGCAGCACCTGATGGATGTGGCCGTTCAGCACCGTGACCGAGCCGAAGCGGCGCACCATGCCGATCGCCTGCTCGCCATCGGCCGTGGTCCACCCCCACGACGGATACACGGCCCAGAGCGGCACGTGGGCGAACACGACGATGGGCGTGCTCGGCGACTGCGCCTCGAGATCTTTGCGCAGCCACGCGAGCTGCTCGTCACCGAGCGCGCCGCCCACGCCGGGCTTGTACGAGAGCACGTTGACGAGACCGACAAAATGCACGCCGCGATAGTCGAACGATTGGTAGCCGCGGCTCTCGTAGGTGCCGGCGCCGTAGCGCGAGAGATATTCCTTGCCGCCGTCGATGGCGACGTCGTGCTCGCCGGGGATGAAGAACATTTTCTCGGTCTTCACCGCCTTCAGCTCCTCCGCGAGCGTGGCGAAGGCTCCCGGCTTCTGGCCGTGCGACAGATCGCCGGTGTGCAGCACGAACGAGGGACGCGTCGGGAGCGCGTTGAGCCCCGCGATCGAGTCGCGGAGCGTGCCCATCGAATCGCGGTTCGCCTCGCCGGCGAAGCCGACGTGGGTGTCGCTGATCTGGCCAAAGGTGAAGTCGGCGCCGGCGGCGGCCGCCACGTCGAGCGTGGTGGCCGACAGCACGCCGCCGCGCGCGGCCCACACGAGACCCGTGCCGGCCCACGCCAGACATTGCATGAAGCGTCGTCGTTCCATGGAATCCTCCGGGGCGCCGTCGTCAGCGAACGACGATGGTCGCCGTCATGTGGGGATGCAGCGCGCAGAAGTACGTGTAGGTGCCCGGCGCCGTGAAGCGGTGGGTGAATTTCTCACCGTGGTCGAGCCCGGTTGACGTGTACGTCCGGTCGGTTGCGGTCACGGTGTGCGTCTCTTCATCGTCGTTCATCCAGGTCACCGTCGTGCCCACCGGCACGGTGAGCTGCGCCGGCTGGAACTTGAACTGATGGATCTCAACGCGCGGCGCGGCAGCGGCGCCGCCGGCGGCGGCGAACGCCAGTGTCAGGGCCAGCGCCGCGGTCAGTGTCGCGATCAGGGCTTTCATGGTGCGCCTCCTTCACCGACGCGAACGCATGTAGGCATCGATGGTTCCCTCGCATCGGGGCGGAACGATCGAGCGGGTGCCGCGTTACGGAGAGGTGACGGCGGTACCGGTGGTGTTATGGTTCCGGCATGCATGAGGAGCTGGCGCGCGAGGCGCTGGGCCACGTGGACGCGCTCTACAAGCTGGCGCGCTACCTCACGGGCCGGGAGAGCGACGCCGAAGACCTCGTGCAGGAGACGTATGCCCGCGCGGTGGCGGGCGCGGCGGGATTCACGGCCGGCACCAACCTCAAGGCCTGGTTATTCCGCATCTTGCGGAACACGTTCATCAGCATGTATCGCCACCGCCGCGCCAGTCCGGAGGTCAGCGGCGTCGACATCACCGATGCGGCGGCCACCGAGGAGTGGCTGCGCGATGACATGGAGCTGGACCGCCTGCGCAAGCTCGTGGCCGAGGAGATCGAGGCGGCGCTGATGAGCCTCTCGGAAGACGCGCGCACCGTGGTTCTGCTGGATCTGGAGGACTTGAGCGAAGTGGAGATGGCCGCAGTCCTGGAATGTCCCGTCGGAACGGTGAAGTCCCGGCTTGCGCGGGCGCGCGCTGCCCTACGCCGCCGCCTGCGGGATTACGCGAAATGAGCGAGCCGCACGACGAGCGCGCGATCGACGTCGCGCTGACGGAGGCCCTCCATCGCCTGCCTCACCGGCCGGCGCCGGCGCGGTTGGTGCGCCGGGTGGAGCGCGTGCTGGCGCCGGCGCCGCCCGCGCCCTCGCCGGGCTGGCGCTGGCACTGGCCGCGCGTGCTGGTTCCCACGCTCGCCGCCGCGGCGGCGGTCGCTCTCGCGACGCCGGTCGTCGTGTATCAGTACAACGCGGCCACGCGCGCGGCCAGCGCCACGATGATCACCGAGGCGATCGGCGATCACCTGCGCATCGTGCAGGCGCAGCGGCCGCTGGAGATCGAGAGCGGCGACGGCCATCGCGTACGGCCGTGGTTCGAGGGGCGCCTGGAGTTCTCGCCGGTGCTGCCGTTCGCGGGTGACAACGACGTGCCGCTGCGCGGCGGCGCGCTCGCGTGGTTCCTCGATCGCAAGGCCGCCGCCTTCGTGTACGGGCTGCGCCTGCACACCGTCACCTTGTTCGTGTTTCGCCCCGAGGGGCTGCCGTGGCCGACGGCGGGCTGGCAGCGCGCCGGCGCGAGCGAGGTGTACCGCGCGGGCGAGCGCGGCTACACCGTCATTCTCTGGCGCGCGCACGGCCTCGGATACGCGCTGGTGTCCGACGCCGACCCCCGCGAGGTGGTCCAGCTCGCGTCGCGCTTCGGCGGCGCCTGATTCGTCGCGCACGCGGGAGTATCATAACCGCCGACCATGAGCGGCGCGTTAGCGGGACTGCGCGTGATCGACTGCTCTCGGCTGATCGCCGGCGGTGTGCTGGCCACCGTGCTGGCCGATCACGGCGCCGATGTCATCAAAGTCGAAAATCCGCGCGGCGGTGATCCGCTGCGCACGTGGCTGCGCGAGCGCGGCGAGCTGTGGTGGAAGGTCTACGCGCGCGGCAAACGGTCCGTCACGCTCAACCTCGGCCACCCGCATGGGCAGACGCTGCTGCGACGCCTCGTGCGCGACGCCGACGTTCTGATCGAAAATTTCCTGCCCGGCACCTTCGAGCGTTGGGGTCTCGGCTGGGACGTCCTCTCCGCGGACAACCCGCGCCTCGTCTTCGCGCGCGTGTCGGGCTGGGGCCAGGATGGTCCATACCGTGATCGCCCGGGCTTCGGCACGATGGTCGAGGCCATGAGCGGCTTCGCCCATACCACCGGCGAGCCCGAAGGGCCGCCCACGCTGCCTTCGTTTCCGATGGCCGACATGGTGGCCGCGCTGGCCGCGTCCACCGCCGTGCTCGCCGCGCTCCGCCACCGGGATCAAGTGTCCGGCCGCGGTCAGGTCGTCGACGTCTCGCTGTACGAGCCGCTCCTGTCCGTGCTCGGGCCCGACGCCGCCGGCTACGCGCTCGACGGCACCGTACGGCAGCGGCGGGGCAATACCTCGGACAACGCCAGCCCGCGCGGCACCTATCGCACGGTGGACGACCGGTGGATCGCGCTGTCCGCCTCGACGCCGGCCTCGGCCGCCGCAGTCTTCAACGCGCTCGGGCTCGGCGAGCTGCTGGAGGACCCGCGTTTTGCGACCAACGACGCGCGCGTCGAGTTCAACGAGCTCGTAGACGCCACGCTGGCCCAGGCCATCGGCCAGCGTACGCTCGGCGAAATGCGCACGCTCTTCGAGTCCAGCGAGCTCACCGCGTGTCCGGTCTACGACATCGCCGACGTCACGAAGGATCCGCACGTAGTCGCGCGCGGCATTCTGATCGACGTGCCGGATCCGGCGCTCGGGACGGTGCGCATGACGGCGCCGACACCGCGTCTGGAAGCGACACCGGCTGAGGTGCGCTGGGCCGGACCCGAGCTCGGCGCCCACAACCGCGAGGTCTGGGGCGCGCTCGGCGTCAGCGACGGCGAGCTGGAGAGCCTGAAGCGCGACGGAATCATATGACGCGCGCCGGTGCGCTGGCGGTCGCGACGCTACTGAGCCTCATCGTCTTCCGGCCCGCCGCGGCCGCCGACTCCTACACCGGGCAGCTCATCGACGCCCACGCGCATCTGCCGAACGCCACGGCCATCGACGCGTACGTCGCCGCCATGAGACGGCACAACGTGACGAAGGTGGTGCTCCTCGGCGTGGGCGGGGCGCAGCCCCAAGAGCAGGACTGGATCGATGCCGCGGTCAAAAAATATCCCGACCTTGTGGCGGGCGGCGTACGCGTTCCCGACCCGACCAAGATGGCCGCCGCGGGCCAGCTCGACGTCGAGCTGTCGCGCACGAAGGCGCGCGTGATGGGCGAGGTCCACATCCGGCAGGCCAGCCGGAAGATCGAGCGTGATCCCTCGGCGCCGGCCTTCATGCACATCCTCGAGCTGTCCGCGCAGCGCGGCATCCCGGTCGTCATCCACGATGAGCTCACGCCGGCGGCGTCCGCCTCGCTCGAAGCCGCGCTCGCCGCGCACCGGCAGGCCATCATCGTGCTCGCGCACGCCGGCGCCTCGAAGCCCGCGACGCTCGAGCCGCTCCTCGTGCGTAACGCCAATCTCATGATCGACCTGTCGGGCATGCACTTTCAGCGGACGCCGTCGCTCGCGAAGGAAAACGGGCCGCTCGACCCGGCCTGGAAGGCGCTGATCACGAAGATGCCGGATCGCTTCGTCATCGGGCTCGATTTGTGGACCGCGCGGTTGTTCGAGCCCGCCATGCTCGACCGGTTCGTGGGCTGGACGCGGCGCGTGCTCGGCGAGCTGCCGCCGGACGTGGCCGAGCAGGTCGCCTGGAAGAACGCGACGACGCTCTATCATCTGGACTGACGTGGCGGACAATCCCTTCGCGCACGCTACGGCCTGGTCGTTGCTGGACGCGGTGGCCACGCGTCACGGCCAGCGTGAGGCGATCGTGTTCGGGGACGAGCGGCTCACGTTCGCCGCCGTGCGCGATCGTGTCCGCGCGTTTGCGGCTGGGCTCAGCGCGCTCGGTCTCGGCCACGGCGATGCGCTCGCGATCTGGCTGCCGAACCGGCCGCTGTGGTTCATCGCGCAGTACGCCGCAGCCAGCCTCGGCATCGTGGTCGTCGCGCTCAACCCGCGCTATCGCGCGCACGAGCTGTCGTACATCCTCGGCCAGTCGAACGCCGTCGCCCTCCTGCTGACCGATCGACTCGGGCCGATCGACTACTTCGACACTCTGGAGATGCTGCTGCCGGAGCTGGCAGACGCCGTGCCGGGCGAGCTCGCGAGCGCGCGCGTTCCGAAGCTGCGGCACGTGATCGTCGACGCGGAGGATGTGTATCCCGGCTGCCATCGCGCCGCGGATTTAATGGACGCTGCGGAGCCACTCCGCATCTCGAACAGGCCACCTTCGGCCTTACGCGACCTCGCGGACCCCGCTACAACAAGCACGCCCGACTCCGTGTTCATGCTTCTCTACACGTCTGGCACGACGTCGTTCCCGAAGGGCGCGATGATCACGCACGCCAACTGCGTGCCGCACGGCTGGAACTGCGGCGAGACGTTTCGGCTGACGGCCGCGGACCGTGTCCTCCACGCGCTGCCCGCCGCCGGCACGTGGGGCGGCGTGAACATTCCGCTCACGGCCTGGAGCCACGGCGCGTGCCTCGTGCTCATGGACGTCTTCGATCCGCTACGCGCGCTGCAGCTGATCGAGCGCGAGCGCTGTACCGTGCTGAACGCCGTCGACAGCATGCTGATTCCCCTGCTCGATCATCCCGACCTTGGTCGCCGTGATCTCTCGTCGCTGCGCACCGGCGGCGTGGCGGCGGTGGGCGGCGGCCGTCACGGTTTGCTCGAGGATGTGCTCGAGCGGCTCGTCCCCCTCGCCTTCCACCCCTACGGGATGACGGAAGTCAACGCGATGTCGCTGGTTCACGAGCTCGACGAGCCGGCCAGCGAACGACTCGTGCCCGGGGTGTGGCCCGTCCCGGGCCTGGAGGCACGCATCGCCGACCCCGAGACCGGAGCGCCGTCGGGCATCGACGTTGAGGGTGAGCTGCAGTTTCGTGGGCCGCTCGTCACGCGCGGCTATTACGACAAGCCGGACGAGACGCGCGCGGCGTTCACGAGCGATGGCTGGTTCAAGAGCGGCGATCTCGGCGTGCAGGACGCTGCCGGCCGCGTGATCTTCCGCGGACGTCTCAAGGAGACGCTGCGCATCAGCCACCACATGGTCGCGCCCGGCGAGATCGAAACGTTCCTGCTGGCGCATCCGGCCGTCGACCAGGCCTTCGTCGTCGGCGTTCCGGATGCGAAGACCAACGAAGCGCCCGTCGCGTATGTGATCTGCAAGCGCGGGGCGCGGGTGACCGAGGATGACCTGCGCGCCTGGTGCCACGGCAAGATCGCGTCGTTCAAAATTCCGCGCGGCGTGCGCTTCGTCGACGATGTGCCGCGGACGCCGAGCCCTCACGGCGACAAGGTGCAACGCGTGAAGCTGCGCGAGCAGGCGCTGAAGGACTTCACGCGATGAGCCTGCGCACGGCGCTATGCGGCCTTCTCGGCATCGAGTATCCGATCTTGCAGGCCGGCATGGCCGGGGCCGTGGGCCCGGAGCTGGTGGCCGCCGTGTCGAATGCCGGCGGGCTCGGCATCCTGCCCGGGCTGAACGTCGCGCCCGACACGCTGCGCGCGCACATCCGGAAGGTCCGCACGCTGACGGACAAGCCGTTCGGCGTCAATCTGTGGCTACACGCCGACATGTGGCCGCCCGCCGACGTGAGTCATATTCCGGCGGATACCGTCGCGGCCGTGCGCACGACGCTGAACAGCCTCCGTGCGCGGCTCGGGCTGTCGCCGTCGCACGCCGCGCCGACCGCCGGCGCCGACATCGTTGGCGCGGCGTTCGAAGTGATCCTCGAGGAGCGCGCGCCGGTGTTCACGGCGGCCGTCGGCGAGCCGTCATCGGACATGGTGCGCCGCTGCCACGAGCACGGAATCAAAGTGATCGCGATGGTCACGACGGCGCGGCAGGCACGCGTCGTCGAGGGCGTGGGCGTGGACGCAATCGTCGCGCAGGGCAGCGAGGCGGGGGGTCATCGTTCGCTGCGCGTCAAACCCGACCGCATCGCCGCCGAAGGCATCGGCACCCTCGCGCTCGTGCCCCAGGTCGTCGATGCGGTGAGCGTGCCTGTCATCGCAGCGGGCGGCATCGCCGATGGCCGCGGCCTCGCCGCCGTGCTGGCGCTCGGCGCGCTGGGCGCCCAGATCGGGACGCGCTTCGTCGTCACGCGGGAGGGCACGGCGGCGGACTTCAGGAAGAAAGCCTTGCTGGAGGCCGACAGCGACCAGACGGCGCTCACCGACGTCGTGACGGGGCTGTGGTCACGCTACGTGCGCAACAGCTACATCGAGGAGTACGAAAAAAGCGGCTCGCCGACGCTGCCGGTTCACGTGCAGACGCGCTTCGCGCAGGACATCTTCGATCACGCCGCGAGCATTCAAGATCCGGCGTGGCTGCCGCTGGCCACGGGACAGAGCGTCGGGCTCGTCCACGACCTGCCCGGCGGCGCCGAGGTGGTCGAGAGGATCGTGCGCGAGGCGCGCGCGGCGCTCGCGCGCCTGGCTACTTCTCGCTGAGCAGCCGATCGATCTCCTGACGGAAGTCGGCGAGCGGACGCGCCCCGACCACCATCACGCCCTCGACCTTGTCGTCCGGCCGCGTGCGACCGATGACGAATGACGGGGTGCCGCGCACGCCGGCGGCGGAGCCGTCACCGTAATTCTGCTGGATCGCGCCCGCGTACTTGCTGCTCGACAGGCATGCGTTGAACGCGCCGGCGTCCAGACCGAGCTTGCTGCCGAGTCCCGGCAGCTGATCCGGCGCGAGCGACTGCTGATTCTGGAACAGCAGATCGTGCATCTCCCAGTACTTGCCCTGATCGCCGGCGCAGCGCGCGGCCTCCGAGGCCTTGCGGGCGTAGGGATGGATGTGGTCGATCGGGAAGTCACGGAAGACGTATCGCACCTTGCCGGAGTCCACGTAGGCGCTCTTGATCGCCGGCAGCGTCGTGGACACGAACTGCCGGCAGAACGGACACTGATAATCGGAGAACTCCACGATCGTCACGGGCGCGTCGCGCCGGCCGAGCGAGGGGTTGTCGCCGGTCGACACGGTGGCCGCCATACGCGCACCCGCCTGCGGCGGCGGGGTCGCCAGCCGTTGCAGCAGCTCGCGCAGCGAGCGCAGCTCTGTGCGCATCGCGGCGATCTCCTCGCGCATGCGCTCGAGCTCCGAGCGGATCCCGGCAGTCGCCGGATCTTCCGGCTTCGCCGGCGAAGACGCCTGGCCGCGCGCGGACGGCGGGGCGCTCACGAGAACAACGAGCAACACGAGCACGGCGACGCGGATGAGGCGGTCAGGTAGGGTCATCACACGGACATTGTAGCGCCCGCCCATGTAGAATGCGCCACGTGAAGCTCGACGTCGGCATGCTCACCCACGACCTCACGTCGATCCCCGACTATGCGCGCAAGGTCGAGGCCCTCGGCTACGACTGCTTGTGGTCGGCGGAGACCCAGCACGATCCCTTCCTGCCGCTCGCAATCGCGGCCACGGTGACGTCGAAGATCAAGCTCGGCACCTCGATCGCCGTCGCGTTTCCGCGCAGCCCGATGATCCTGGCGCAGATCGCCTGGGATCTCGCCAAGGCGTCGGGCGGCCGCTTCATCCTCGGCCTCGGCTCGCAGGTGAAGGGCCACAACGAGCGGCGCTTCTCGGTGAAGTTCGAGTCGCCGGCGCCGAAGATGCGCGAGGTCGTGCTGGCCATGCGCGCGATCTGGGACTGCTGGCAGAACGGGACGAAGCTCAACTTCAAGGGCCAGTTCTTCCGCTTCGATCTCATGACGCCCTTTTTCAATCCCGGGCCGATCGCGCACCCGCACGTGCCCGTCTACATCGCCGGCGTGAACCCCGCCATGTGCCGCGTGGCCGGCGAGGTCTGCGACGGACTGCACGTGCACCCGTTCAACAGCCCCAAGTACCTGCGCGAGATCGTGCGCCCCGCGGTCGAAGAGGGTCTGGCCAAGGCCGGCCGCCCGCGCGCCGAGTTCTGCTACGTGACCTCGTCGTTCGTCGTCGTTGCCGACACCGAGCAGGAGATCGTGCGGCAAAAGCAGGCGGTGAAGCAGCAGATCGCGTTCTACGCCTCCACCCGCACCTACGAGCCGGTGCTCGCGGCGCACGGTTGGCAAGACCTCGTTCCGCAGCTGCACCGCAAGTCGGTCGAGGGCGACTGGAAGGGCATGGCCGAGCTGATCACCGACGAGATGCTCGAGACGTATGCGGTCGTCGGATCGTGGACCACGATCGCCGCGCGGCTCAAGGAACGCTACGCGGGGTTGCTCGATCGCACGGCGTTCTATCAACCAGACAAGCAGCCCGCGCTGGACGATCCGCGCCTACCGCGGGTGATACAGGAATTCAACCGATGAAAGCGCTCGCCTTCCACGAGTTCGGCGGCCCCGACAAGCTCACGTACGAGGATGTGCCGGATCCCAAGCCCAGGCCCGACGAGGTTCTCGTGCGCGTCAAGGCGTGCGCGCTCAATCACCTCGACATCTTCGTGCGCGAAGGGATCCCGGCGCTGAAGACGCCGCTGCCGTTCTGGACCGGCTGTGACATCGCCGGTGACGTCGTCGAGGTCGGCGCCGGAGTCCAGGGCGTGAACGTCGGCGATCGCGTCGTGGTGAATCCCAATCTCACGTGCGAGCGCTGCGAGTTCTGCGCGGCCGGCGAGGACAGCCTGTGCGTGAAGTACGGCATCCTCGGTGAGCACGCCCGCGGGGGGCTCGCCGAGCTCGTCCCCGTGCGCGCCGACAACGTCCTGCCCCTGCCCGCGCACGTGAAGTACGAAGAGGCGGCGTCGTTCGTTCTGACAAACATGACGGCGTGGCGCATGGTCGTCACGCAGGGGCGCGTCGGTCCGGGTCAGGACGTGCTCGTGATCGGCGCCGGCGGCGGCGTGTCGTCCACGGCCGTCCAGATCGCGAAGCTCTGCGGCGCGCGCGTGATCGTGACGTCCTCCAGCGACGCCAAGCTCGAGCGCGCGCGCAGCCTCGGCGCGGACGTCGGGATCAACTACAAGACGAACCCGCAATGGGCCAAGGCCGTGTTCGACGCCACGGACAAGCGCGGCGTCGACGTCGTGATCGAAAACGTCGGCGCGGCCACATGGAAGGACTCCATCCGATCGCTGAAGAGCGGTGGCCGTCTCGTGACCTGCGGTGCCACGTCGGGACCGGTC
>DAIRVP010000003.1:1916-63976 GCA_036802765.1 Candidatus Rokuibacteriota bacterium | reverse complement strand
TCGACGCGCGGCAGATCGTCGAGCTGTTCGTGACGATCAACGCCAAGCACACGCGGCTCAATCCCTCGCACATCATCAGCTTGGCCGGACGCAAGCTCTATCCGGATCCCAACCAGGCGCTCGCTCACGACGTCATCCGCTCGCTCAACGAGGACGACACGTCGCCGCTGCACGGCGAGATCAAGATGCTCGGCACCGGGCGCGGCCGCGTGAGCCAGGCTCCGCTGGCGGAAGAGATCGTGGACTTGCTCGAGACCGTCGAAAAGCTCGGCGGCGGCGCGCGTATCCAGGAGCTGCGGCAACACGCCAAGCGCTTCTTCCTGAATTATATGAAGGCGCTCTCGACGACGTTCCCCGCCGCCTGGGCCGGGCGCAAATATTCGATCAAGACCGGCGCCGCGCTCCGCGCGTTCATCCGCACCGCGCCCGACGTAATGGCTCGCGCCAAAGAGCTCAAGCGCGAGCCGTTCGATCTCAACGGCATCCGCGAAGCGATCAAGCCGTGGGGAGAGCGGCTGCGTGATCGGCGGTTCGAGACCGAAGGCGAGTGGAAGCTCAAGCTTGCGGGCGGCACGCGCGGCACCGTCGAGGTGCTCACGCGCGAGCTTCGCGACGCCCTGCGCTAGCCGGCGCCGCCCTCACTCACCGCGCGGCGGCTACTCGCTCCAGGCGAAGTTGACCTCGAGGATGTCGAACGTCTTCTTGCTGCCGGGCAGCTGCGCCGTGACGCTGTCGCCCACCCGCTTGCCGATCAGCGTGCGGGCGAGCGGCGACAGGATCGAGATGCGACCCTTCGGAGGATCGGCTTCGTCGGAGCCGACGATCCAGTAGCGGATCTCCTTGCCCGACTCGTCCTCGAGCCGCACGGTGGATGCGAACGTCACGCGATCGCCACCGCGCGGCGCATCGATCACCTCGGCGCCGTTCACCTTGCCCTCGAGGTCGTTGATGCGGCCCTCGATGAACGACTGCTTCTCACGCGCGGCGTGATACTCGGCGTTCTCGGACAGGTCGCCGTGGGCGCGCGCTTCTGCAATGGCCTTGATGATGCTCGGGCGCTCGATCCGCTTGAGACGGTCCAGCTCGTCCCGCAGCCGCTCGAACCCCGTGCGGGTCATCGGCGTTCGCTGCATCGACATGGGCTCACCTTAGCACGGCGTCACGAGCGCCTCGGCGGGGCGAGCATCTCGATCTTGGCGCCGGTGCGGGCCTGGTTCACCCACGCTTCCCAGGCCTGGCTCTGCTTCTGCGCGAGCACCTCACGCGAGAGCTTCTCGCGCTCCGTCGCGAGGTCCGTCATGTTCGGCGCCACGCGCTCGAGGACTTTCAGCACGTAGTAGCCCTGCGGCGATTTCACCGGCGCGGTGACCGCGCCGGCCGCTGACTGCAGCGCCGCGAGCTGGACGTCGCCGGGCAGGCGCTCGGCGGGCTTGCTGCGCGAAAAGCGCGCCGTGTCGCCCGTCTGCGCGCCCGCCGCTTTCGCCGTGGCGCCGAAATCCTGGCTGCGAGCCTCGGTGCTGAGCTTGGTGGCGCGCTCGAGCGCGACCGCTTCGGCCTTCTGCCGCTTCACCGCCGCGGTGACTTTGTCGCGGATCTCGGCCAGAGGCGGTACACCCGCGGGAATCGTCTCCGTCGATTTGAGCACGACCCATCCGGCCGGCGTCTTGACCGGCGACGACACGCCACCAGTCGCCAGACCGAACGCCGCCTCCTCCAGCGGGTCGCTCCCACCGAGCATCGGCATGCGCTCCATCTTCGACATCGTCGTCTCGACGGGGCTCAAGCCGAGCCGTTTCGCCTCGGCCATGAAGTCTTTCGCGGCCTGCAGCGTCGGCCTCACCTCGTCGGCTTTCGCGCGCGCGGCGTGATCGCCCGCTTCCGCGGCGAGCCGATCACGGATCTGGGCCGCGACCTCCTTCAAGGGTTTCTTCGCGGCCGATCGCGCCTCGAGGACCTTGATCGCGTGGAAGCCGAACGGCGTGCGGACCGGCTCTGTCGACATCTCGCCGCGACCCAGCGCGAAGACGGCGGTCTCGAATGCCGGCACCATCTCGCCTTTGCCGACCCAGCCCAGGTCGCCGCCTTTGGACTTGCTGCCCGGATCCTCGGAGACCTCGGCGGCGAGCTTGCCGAAGTCTTCGCCCGCTTTCGCGCGGCGAATCACGTCGGCGATCTTCGCGCGCGCCTTGTCCTCCGCCTCGCTCCCGCCGGTTTGTGGCACGGTCACCAGCACGTGAGCGACGTGCACCTGCTGCGGCGTCTCGAAGTCCTTGGCGTGCTCCGTGTAGTACTTTTCGACCTCGGCATCCGAGACCTGGGGCCGAAAGTCTTTGGGCGCCAGGGTCACGTACTGCACGCGCCGACGCTCGGGCAGCTGGAACTCGGCGGGATGCGCCTTGAGATATGCCTCGACCTCGTCGGCGGACGCCGTCGCGGCGGCGGTCAGTGGCGCCGTCTCCATCAGCGCCCACATGGCACGCACTTCTTCGCGGCGCAGCGTGAAGGCACGCTCCAGCTCCGGGTCCGAGACCTTGATCCCGGCTTTCACGGTGGTCTCGACTTTCATGCGCGTCAGCTCGCGGCGCACGTCGTTCTCGAAGGCGGTGGCGCTCACGCCGCGGCGCCGCAGAAATTCCTGATACCGCGGCAGCGAGAAGCGTCCGTTCTCCGCGAAGCCCGGCACCGCCTGGATCTGCGCGTTCAGCTCCTCGTCGGTCACCTCGAGGCCCTCGGCCCGCGCGCGCTGCACGACGACCGCCTCCTGCACGAGGTCATTGACCGCCTGCTGCGGCAGGCCGAGCTGCTCGGCGAGCGTCGGCGAAAACCGCTCGCGATACACCCGTGAGTAGGCATCCAGGTACGCCTGATAACGGCGCTGGTAGCGCTCGACGGGAATCGTCTCGCCGTTGACCGTGGCGACGGCATCGCCGCGGTTTCGCGCGCCGCCCGACATTGAGCCGACGTATATGGACGTCAGCACGAAGGCGACGATGACGGCGAGCAGCCCCACGCGAAGGACTTTGCTGTAACGACGCATGACGGTGATCATGAAAACTCCTCGACGCGCGGCGAACTACTCGTCGCGGTCAGCTGCGGCGAGCCGCGGCGCGGGCGCGCCCTCCTCGGGCACCACGCGGCGCGCGACCGTGATGAATCCCGTGTGCGCCACCATACGGTGGAAAGGCCGCACGGACGTGCCCTCGATGTTCCACGGGCGATAGAGTGTTTCGAACGTCTCGACGAGCGCCCATTCGCGCTCACGACTCAGCGCTTCGGCAGTCTGGTGCGACTGGATGATGGTGGGGACGTATGACAGAAAGATGCCGCCGGGCCGGAGCACGCGGGCCACCGCCTGCGTGAGCCGCCACGGCTCGGGCAGATCCAGCACGACGCGGTCGACAGGCTCCTCGTCGCCGACCCCGTCCTCGACCGGCCCCAGACGCATGGTGAGATTCGTCACCTCTCCGCAGCGCATGTGGATGTTGGCCAGCGCGCGGCGCGCGAATTCGTCGCGCTGCTCGAAGGTGATCACGCGGCCTTCGGGCCCGACCGCTCGCAGGAGGGCCAGCGTGAGCGCGCCGGATCCCGTGCCCGCCTCGAGCACGCGGCAGCCGGGGTACACGTCGGCCCAGAACAGGATCATCGCGAGGTCTTTGGGGTAGATCACCTGCGCACCGCGCGGCATGTCGAGCACGAACTCCGCGAGCGTCGGACGCAGCGCAAGATAGCGTAAGCCCATCGACGAGCGCACCCACGAGCCGTCGGGCTGGCCGATGACGGCGTCGTGCGAGATCCAGCCGCGATCGGAGTGAAACGTCTCCGACTTCCTCAGAAAGATGAGGTGGCGCTTGCCGCGCTGGTCGATGAGCAGCACCTGCTCACCGTCCTGGAGGGGAGGTGCGTCCTTCACCGGTCCTTGGGGGCTGGCAAAAATCGGGCGACGACGAAGCCGGCCAACGGCGCCAGCGCGCTGATGACGAGCGCGACCGGCAATCCGTAACGGTCGGCGACGAGACCGAGGCCTGCAACGCCGAGACCGCCGGTGCCGATCGCGAAGCCGACGATGAGCCCCGACGCCATGCCCGCGTGTCGCGGCAAATAGGCCTGCGCGAGCACGACCGACACGGAAAAGCTCGCGGTCAGCACGCCGCCGAAGATCCCGAGCATCACGAACGCCAGCGCACCGCGCGTCTCGAGGAACAGCAGCCCGAACGGCACCGCGGCCAGCAACACCCACTTCATGAAGACGCGCGGGCCCCAGCGGTCGGCGAGCGGCCCCGCGACGACGGTGCCGAGCGCGCCGGCGCCGAGGAACACGAACAGGAGCGGGCCGACGATGCGCGGGTCGGCCTGTAGCTCGTTCACGTAATAGAGAGGCACGAACGTCGTGAAGCCGAGTGTCGCCCACGCGCGGATCATCACGACCACGATCAGCAGCGCCATGGCGCGGGGCATATTCTCGCCGGCCCGCGCGCGTGTCGTCGCCGATGCGCCCGTGGTGACGGTCCCGAACGACGCCAGCGCGGGCAGCATGATCGCGGCCACCAGCAGCGGCGGCAGCGCCAGTCCCAGCGTCCCCGGGATCGACCAGGTCGTGACGAGAAACGTGACGAAGAGCGGACCGAGCGCGATCCCCACGTTGCCGCCGAGCGAAAAATACGAGAGCGCGGTCGCCTTGCGGTCGCCGGCGACGCCGGTCGCCGTTCGATACCCTTCGGGATGCCACGCGGCGACGCCGAGGCCCATCGCGACCACGAGCAGCAGGATGCTCGCGTAGCTCGCGGCGACGCCGGTGAGAGCCATGCCGGCGCCCGCGACGACGATCGACGTCGGCAGGATCCAGCGCCGTACGGTCTTGTCGGCGAGATATCCGAAGACCGGCTGGATGACCGACGATGTGAGGTTCGCGGCGAGAACGATCGTTCCCGTTTCCGCGTAGCTCAGCCCGTGCCGACTTTGGAGCAGCGGCAACACGGCCGGCAGCGCGCCTTGCGTGAGATCCACGACGAAGTGTCCGAGAGCGAGGAGCCCGATGAGACCGACGTGCGGTCGCACACGCTCGACGGTCGTCGCGAACGGTGGTGCGGCCGCCGTCGCGAGGGCCGCCGGCTTCGAATCCGCCATGACCCAACAATGGTACACTACGGCCGCGACGGAGACATCACACCGGATGAAGATCCGCGCGCTCGGTCACGTGTCACTCTTCGTTCGCGATCTCGAGGCGACCCGACGTTTCTATCGCGATCTGCTCGGCCTCACCGAAACCGGCACCGGCAAGGATGGCCGCATCGTCTTCTTCTCCGCCGGCGCACGTCATCACGACCTTTCGTGTGAGCTCGCGCGCGCGGCGGGCCCGGGACCACAGCCCAAGGGCGTGCCGGGCCTCTATCACGTCGCCTTCGAAGTCGGTGAAACGGCCGACGATCTCGCGGCGGCGCGCCGCGACGTCGCGGCGCGTGGTCTCACGCCGTTCGGCGAGTATGCGAACGGTTTCTGCGTTCGCGATCCCGACGGCCACGAAGTCGAGCTCTACGTCGAGCCGCCGGGCACCCGGCAGCGCTCAAGCACACCCGCCTCCGGCGCGACAACGACACAGCCGAACGCCGCCCGGTAACCGCCGGAGCCGCCCGGCGCGGTCTTGACAGGCGGGGCCAAGTGCCCGCAAATAGCAGCACTTTCTCGGGAGGTGCCTCATGACCGGTCTCACCCGTCGCGAGCTTTTGAAGGCTGCCGGCGTCGCCGGCGCCGCTGCCGCACTGCCGCCGGCGCTCGCCGGCCCCGTCAGCGCACAGACGACCCAGAAGCGTGAGCTCATCGTCGCCCAGGGCGGCGATATCTCGAAATTCGATCCGCACTTCAGCACGTCGTCGAACGACATCCGTATCTCGTTCAACTTGTTCGACAACCTCGTGTCGCGTCATCCGGACGGCAAGCTCTATCCGGCGCTCGCGACCGAATGGAAGCTGACGAATCCCACCACGTGGATGTTCAAGCTTCGCCAGGGCGTGAAGTGGCACAACGGCGATCCGTTCTCGTCGGCCGACGTCAAATACAGCTTCGAGCGAACGTGGGATCCGAAGGTGAACACGCGCGTGAGCACCGTGTTCACCACCGTCGAGAAGGTCGAGGCGCCCGACGCCAACACCGTGGTGTTCACAACCAAGAAACCGGATCCGCTGCTGGCCGCGCGCGTGGCGTTTTACGGCGGCCAGATCGTGCCGAAGAAGTATCTCGAGGCTGTCGGCGGCGACACGTTCAACGCCAAGCCGATCGGCACCGGGCCGGTCCGCTTTGTGTCGTGGACAAAGGACGATCGCCTCGTGCTGGAGGCCAACCCCGACTACTTCGGCGGCAAACCCGATTTCGATCGGTTCATCATGCGCTCGATTCCGGAAACGGCGCCTCGCATCGCCGCGCTGCTCAAGGGCGAAGTCGACGTGATCACGCAGCTGCCGCCCGACCATGCCGAGCGCGTGACCGGCAATGCGACGACGCGCGTGACCGGCGCGCTCTACGCCGGTCTCTACGTGCTGGCCGTCAACAGCAAGGTGCCGCCGCTCGACAACCCGCTCGTCAAGCAGGCGCTCTCGCTGGCGGTGGATCGCGACCTCATCGTCAAGGAGCTGTGGCGCGGCCGCGGGATCGTTCCGAACTCACAGATCGCCAAGGGCGACAACCACTACGACCCGTCGCTGCCGCCACTCAAGTACGATCCGAAGGAAGCGCGCGAGCGGCTCAAGAAGTCCGGCTACAAGGGCGAAGAGGTCGTCATCGAGACGACCGTTGGCTATACGGCCAACGACAAGCCGATGTCGGAGGCGATCGTGGCCATGTGGCGCGACGTCGGCGTCAACGCCAAGGTCGAAGTACTCGAGTACTCGGTGCGCGCGCAGAAGAACCGCGACAAGACGTTCAAGGGCCTGTGGTGGTCCGATCCGACGTCGACGCTCAGCGATCCTGACGGAATGTTCTGGCGCCTGCTGGCACCAGGCGGTCCTCAGGACTACTGGCGCAATGCGAAGTTCGACGAGCTCGGCGAAGCGGCCCGCTTCTCGGTGGACGAGAAGTTCCGCAGCCAAGCGTATAAGGAGATGACGAAGATCTTCCTCGAGCATCTCCCCTGGGTTCCGATCATCCAGCCCTACGAGGACTACGGCCTGCAGAAGTACGTCGACTGGACGCCGAATCCCAACCAGGCGCTCGAGATCCGCCGCTTCGCGTTCAAATTCCGCCGCGCCTAGGAGTCGGCCGGCCGGGGCCTTCCGCCCCGGCCGGCGCCCCGAATGCGTGCTTTCGCCGTCTTCCTCGCCGCCCGCCTCATTCGCGCACTGATCGCGGTGTGGCTCGTCTCGACGGTCGTGTTCGTGGTCATGCGGCTGTCCGGCGATCCGGTGCCGCTGCTGCTACCGCCGGATGCGCCGCGGAGCGAGTACGCGCGCGTGGCCCACGAGATCGGCACCGACCGGCCGCTGCCGGTGCAGTACGCTGTCTTCCTCGGCCACGTCGTGCAGGGTGACTTCGGGCGGTCGATTCATTTTCGCCTGCCCGCGATGCGCGTCGCACTCGATTATCTGCCGGCCACTGTCCAGCTCGGACTGACGGCATTCGCCCTCGCCGTGCTGGTCGCGGTGCCGGTCGGCGTAATCTCCGCGGTCCGACGCAACACGGCGATCGATCACGCGGCCATGGCGGTCGCGCTCGTCGGTCAGTCCGCGCCGACGTTCTTCCTCGGCATCCTCTTTATTCTCCTGCTGTCGCTGAAGGCCGGCCTGCTGCCGACGTCGGGACGCGGTGATTGGACGCACATCGTTCTGCCGGCGTTGACGCTCGGCGCGTTCTCGATGGCGTCCATCGCGCGGCTCACACGCTCGGCGCTGCTCGAGGTGCTGCGGCAGGACTACGTCCGCACCGCGCGGGCCAAGGGACTGCGGGAGTGGCGGGTGGTGGCCAAGCACGCCTTCCGCAACGCGGCGATCCCCGTGCTGACGATCACCGGGCTGCAGCTCGGCACGCTGCTGGGCGCCTCCGTCGTCACGGAGACGGTGTTCGCGTGGCCGGGGCTCGGGCGACTAGCCATTCACTCGATCTACAACCGCGACTATCCGATCGTGCAGTGCGTGGTGTTCCTCTCGGCGCTGGTCTTCATCGTCCTCAACTTCGCCATCGAGCTCGCCTATGGCTTCCTCGATCCCCGCATCCGTCCCCGCTGACGTGCTGGCCGTCGAGGAGGCGCGCGGTGGACGCGTGGCGCGGCGCACGCGCCGCCTCGTGGCGGCCGGCGTCGTGTTCGTCGCGCTGCTGGCGCTGATGGCCATCACGGCGCCCTGGCTCGCGCCGCACGATCCCGTGCGTCAGTCGCTGCGCGTGCGGCTCGCCGCGCCGACGCTGGCGGGCGCCGACGGCCTGGCGCATCCGCTCGGGACCGATCATCTCGGCCGCGACGTGCTCTCGCGCACGATCTTCGGCGCGCGGGTGTCGCTCGTCGTCGGCTTCGCCGCCGTCGCCGTCGGCAGCGTCGTCGGCGCCGCGCTTGGAATCCTCGCTGGCTACCGCGGCGGCTGGACGGATACCGTGATCATGACGGTCGCCGACGCCCAGCTGGCATTCCCGTTCGTCCTGCTCGCCATCGGCATCATCGGGGTACTCGGGCCGAGCTTTCCGACGCTCGTCGTGGTCATCGGCCTGTCGGGCTGGGTGGACTATGCGCGGGTGCTGCGCTCGCAGGTCCTCGTGCTCAAGGGGCGGGAGTTCGTGGACGCGATCCAGGCGCTCGGCGGCGCTGTGCCCCGGATCGTCGTGCGCCACATCCTCCCCAACGTGCTGTCCACTCTGGTCGTGATCGCCACCCTCCAGCTGGCGCGCGCCATCGTGCTGGAGGCGACGCTGTCGTTCCTCGGCCTCGGCATTCAGCCGCCCACGCCGTCGTGGGGCGGAATGATTCAGGAGGGCCGAGAGTACCTCGACTCCGCCTGGTGGATTTCCATCTTTCCGGGCTGTTTGCTGCTGCTCACGTCACTCGTGGTGAGCCGCAGCGGCGACTGGCTGCGCGACTTGCTGGACCCAACCCTGCGAAGCGAATAGGATTGGAAATGGGGATGCGGATTCTCGTCGTCGACGATTCCTCACCGCACCGCCGGATGCTCACGGCCATCTTCGGGCATGCTGGGCACGAAGTCCTCACCGCCCCCGACGGCGAAGCCGCGCTCGTCGCGCTCGAACGTGAGCGCGTCGATGCCGTCGTCTCCGACGTCCGGATGCCGAAGCTCGATGGCTTTCAGCTGTGCCGCGCCCTCCGTCGTGATCCGCGCTGGGAGCGCCTGCCCTTCATCTTCTACAGCAGCGTGTTCATCGGCGGTCCCGCGCGTGACCTCGGCCGCGACGTTGGCGCCACCGCGTATCTCGACGCCAAGGACATCACGCCGCAGCAGATGGCCAAAGAGCTCGAGCGGCTGGTCGAGCGCCACGTCCGTGCCGAGTACGACGCCACGCTCGGCCGCCTGCTCGACGACGTGGATTTCGCGCGCCGCTATCACCAGGTGGTGCTCGATTCGCTGCAGGGCGCGGGCAAGCACGACATGCGGGAGCTCGTCGCCGAGAGCAAGCGCGCGCTCGACTCCGTCCTGTCGCAGCTGGACCGCGAGCGTCAGGCGCTCACCGAGCGTACCGATCGCAAGGTCGAGGCGGCTGAGCTGGCGCTGCTGAAGCAGCTCGGCGAGTTCCTGGGCGACCGCATCAACAACCCGCTGGCCGTCATCATGGCCAGCGCGCAGCTACTTGAGATGCGGGCTCCGAGCGATGCGACGAGCGAAGCCGCCGAGCGAATCACCGCCGCCGTGAGCAAGATCAACGCGGTCGTGCGCGAGATCGCGTTGAAGAGTGGCGAGGTTTAGGCGTCCCCGATCAGGCGGCGCCGAACGCGTCTATCGACGTGGGGGCCCGACATCGCCCCCACACCCCCATCGCTCAGGGCGCCCCGGGAAACCCGTGGCGCCCCTCGATTATGCCGCGCCGAACGCGTCTAGCCCCGTCACGTCGCGACCTACGATCAGCGTGTGGATGTCGTGCGTGCCCTCGTACGTGTTCACCGTCTCGAGGTTCATCATGTGACGGATGATCGGGTGCTCGTCCACGATGCCGGCCGCCCCCATGATGTCGCGGGCCATGCGGGCGCCGTCGAGCGCCACCTGCACGTTGTTCATCTTCGCAAGCGAGATCTGCTGCGGTCGGACCGTCCCGGCGTCCTTCAGCCGGCCGAGCTGCAGCGTCAGCAGCTGCGCCTTCGTGATCTCGTTCAGCATCCAGACGAGCTTTTGCTGTACGAGCTGGAACGAGCCGATTGGCTTGCCGAACTGTACGCGCTGCTGCGCGTACTGCAGCGCCCAGTCGTAGCACGCCATGAGCGCGCCGATGGCGCCCCAGGCAATGCCGTAGCGCGCCTGGCTGAGACAGCCGAGCGGACCGCGCAGTCCCTTGACGTTCGGCAGGATGCTGTCGAGGGGGATGCGGCAGTCCTGGAAGGCCAGCTCGGACGTGATCGACGCGCGCATCGAGAATTTGCCGTGGATGTCGAGCGTCGAGAACCCCGGCGTGCCCTTCTCGACGAGGAAGCCGTGGATCTCGCCGTCCTCCGCCTTGGCCCACACCACGGCCACGTCGGCGATCGATCCGTTGGTGATCCAGAGCTTGGTGCCGTTGAGGATCCACGCGTCGCCCTTGCGGACGGCCCGCGTCTTCATGGCGCCGGGGTCCGATCCGTGGTCCGGCTCCGTGAGACCGAAGCAGCCGATCGTCTCGCCGGTCGCCAGGCGCGGCAGCCACGTGTCCTTCTGCGCGTCGCTGCCGTAGGCGTAGATCGGATACATCACCAGCCCGCTCTGCACGGACGCGCACGAGCGCAGCCCCGAGTCGCCGCGCTCCAGCTCCTGCATGATCAGACCGTACGCGACGTTGTTGAGCCCGGCGCAGCCGTACCCTTTGAGCGTGGCGCCGAACACGCCGAGCTCACCGAGCTTGGGGATCAACGCGACAGGAAACGTGCCGGCGCGATGGTGCTCGGCAACGATCGGCACGAACTCGGCTTCTACCCAGTCGCGCACGGCGTCGCGAATCATCCGCTCGTCCTCAGACAGCAGCGTCTCGATGCCGTAGTAGTCCACGCCGCGAAACTTCTCCATGATGACCCTCGTTCAGAGCCGCACGGGATTGAAGTCCGTCTCGTGATCGTACGTGTCGATCCCCTCGCGCGCCTTGAGCCACGCGACCACCGCATAGGTGAGCGGCGTGGCCGCCGCCTCGTAGAGAACCTTGAAGAGCCATTGCCCCGCGATGATCTGCGCCAGCACGCCTGGCGGCACGGTGCCCGCGAACGCCAGGCTGACGAACACGCCGGTATCGAGCGCCTGGCCCACGATCGTGGAGCCGATCGTTCGGAGCCAGAGCCAGCGCCCGCGGGTGGCGATCTTGAGCTTGGCGAGCACGAAGGAGTTCGCGAACTCACCGATGAGATAGGCGACGAACGACGCCGCCACGATCCGCGGAGTCTGACCGAGGATCTCCGCGTAGGCCGCGTCGCCGGTCCAGAACGGCGCCGGCGGCAGCTGGCCGCCGAGCCAGATCGCGGCCACCATGAGCGCGTTGCACGCGAACCCGAGCCAGATCACGCGGCGCGCCGCCGCATAGCCCCACACTTCGGTGAGCACGTCGCCGATGACGTACGAGATCGGAAAGATCACGATGCCGGCCGTCAGCACGACACCGCCCACGAGGATGAGCTTCGCGGCGATCGTGTTCGCGGTGAGCAGACACGTGACGAAGAGCGCCGCGCACGATACGAATCGCCAGCTCATGGCGTTCGATAATACACTGGCCGTGATGACGCGAGCGGTGGTCCTCCTCAGCGGCGGCGTCGATTCCACGACCACGATGGCCGTCGCGCGAGGGCGCGGGTTCGAGACGTATGCGCTGACGTTCCGTTACGGCCAGCGCCACGCTGCCGAGGTGGAGGCGGCGCGTCGTGTCGCGCGTGCGCTGGGCGCCGCGCGTCACGAGATCCTCGCCATCGACCTGCGCGCGTTCGGCGGCTCCGCGCTGACCGCTGACATCGACGTGCCGAAGGATCGTTCCGCCTCCGACATCGGCCACGGCATCCCTGTGACCTATGTCCCCGCGCGCAACACGATCTTCCTGTCCTATGCGCTCGCGTGGGCAGAAGTGCTGGGCTCGCAGGACATCTTCATCGGCGTCAACGCGCTCGATTATTCGGGCTATCCGGACTGTCGGCCGGAATACATCGGCGCCTTCGAGCGAATGGCGAACCTCGCGACGAAAGCGTGCGTCGAAGGCGGACAGCGGCTGAAGATCCACACGCCGCTGATCCACTTGACCAAGGCCGAGATCGTCGCCGAGGGCGTCGCCCTCGGCGTGGATTTCTCGCTGACGCTGTCATGCTACGACCCGACGGCAGACGGCACCGCCTGCGGCCGGTGTGACGCGTGCGTGCTACGCCGCCGCGGCTTCGAGCACGCCGGCCTTGCCGACCCGACGCGTTACCGCGCCGGCTGATCAGCCCGCCGAAAACTTCTGACTGTTGCCCATGGCAGGCCACACGTACGCCTGCACGTTCGCGAGCGCCTGGCGGATGTGGTTCCGGTCGTGGTGCACCCACTCGGCAAGCAGGTCGCGGACGCGCAGGAGCCCCACCTTCGGGTGCTGGCCGGCGCGGTCGAGGTCAGCCGCAGTGAGCGTACGCACGAGCGTTGCGCTGTCTCGCCGCAGACCAGCCAGCTCATCCAGCAGCGCGGACATCCGACGGCCGCAGTCGCCCCGGGCGCGCGCAACCTCGATCTGGTCCCAGCCCTGCAGTGCGGGCCGGTCGGCGCCGAGCATGATGCGGATGCGCCCGGCAAAGCCACGGCGCTCGGCCTCGATCAGATGGCCGACGACCTCCTTGGCGCACCATTCCCCCGCCGCCGGATGCCACGCGACGACGCGCTCGGGCAGCGCGTCGAGCTCGGCGCGCAACGTGGTCATCGCGGCCTCGAGGCAGGCCGCGACTTCGGAAGGCGTCAGGATCTCGGAACCAGCGTCCATGGTCGGGGTCGGATCAGACGTTGGTGACGATCGCCGACGGCTCTTCTTCCAGCGCGCGGCGCAGCGCGCCGGCCAGCTCGGCATCGTGATCGTGGTTCATCGCGAAAATGCGGCACTGAGCGACCTTGCCGGGCAGATATTTCAGGATCTCGGTCAGCGGCTCCATCGACACGGTCCGCGTCGCAGAATCGTACACGTAGATCTGGCGGTCGCCCATCTTCAGCGGATTCAGCGGCCGCGGGTCCTGCAGCGCCATGTCGATCTTGAACGGAAAGTCGCGCAGCCGCGTCGGCAGGAAGCCGCGCACGCGCTGTTCGACCACCTCTGCAGGGAGAAAGGCGTGCCCGCGCCGCGGCTCGAAGAGATCCAGCACGACCTCATGCGACATGCGCCACTTCAGCCGCCGGTCGAGGACGTGACGCCATTCCGTACCGAGACGCTTCCGCTCTGGGTCCTCCGCATCAAGCCAGCGTCCGACCTCCTCGAGCAGCGTCCACTCGGTGAGGTGCAGGTACGGGTGAAGCGCCTTACCGAGGTCGTGAGGGAAGGCGATGCGCATCGTGTCCCGGAAGATCTCCTTGAGGTGCAGGTCGATCCCGCGCGTCGTCCGGTGGTAATAGACGTTCGTGTACATGTAGAAGCGTGCGTTCAGGAACATGATGAATGCCTGCAGCCCGCCGCGATCGAGCGTGAGACCGTTCTCGGAAAAGAACGAGTAATAGATGATGCGCTCGATATCGATCGGCCCCACGGCGACGCCGCACATGTAGGCGTCGCGCAGCACGTAGTCCATGTTGTCGGCAGTGAACACGCCGGACAGCAGCGGCTTGAGGAACTTGAGCCACTTCGGGTGATTCGGCAGCGGCTCGGTGTACGCCTTGCCCATCAGATAGCAGATCCACTCGGGATCGATCACCTCGTCGGCGTTGAACGCGCCGCTTGGGCTCCGCCGCAGCGAGCGGAGCACGTCACCCAGCTCTTCGCGGATGATCTTCTGGCCGACGAGCTCGTGCGTCAGGTTGTAATCGATCAGGAAGTTGTCATCGAAGAAGTGGCCGAACGGCCCGTGACCGATGTCATGCAGCAGACCGGCCATGCGAAGCAGCTCTTCGAGCAGCGGGGCCGACGGTGCCTCGCTGTCGAAGACCGCGCGCAGCGATGGGTAGAGCTGTTGCGCCAGGCGCCCCGACAGATGCATGGCGCCGAGCGAGTGTTGAAAGCGGCTGTGCTCAGCCGCGGGAAACACCCAGCGAGCCGACTGAAGCTGCGGGATGCGCCTCAGCCGCTGGGCCCACGGCGTGTCGATAACGTCCTGCTCGGTCGCCTCGCCAGGGATGCCGCCGGGTCGCGTATAGAGGATGTATTGATGGATCGGATCCGCGATGAGTCCGCGGCCCTCGTATGTGTCGGCGGCGCCTTTCATATCATCGAGGGTACCGCGCTCAGTGTGAAGTGGAGCGGTAGAGCGTGTAGCGGTCCACGGAGCGGACGGAAATGACACGCTCGGTGTCGCCGCGGCGGACGGCCACGTCGATGGTGTCGCCGGCGCGGCGCCGCCACAGCCGCTCGTAGAATTCTTCCTGGGTGGCGACGCGCACGCCGTCCACACCGACGATGCGATCGCCGCGCCGGAATCCCGCCGCGCGCGCGGGCCCGGCGTCGTTGAAGCCATCGACCACGATGCCGTCGTCGCCGCCGATCGTCAGCAGCCCCAGCCACGGCCGCGGCCGTCGGCTCGTCACACGGCCGGCGGCGATCAGCTCGTCCTTCACCGGCACGAACGTCTCGAGCGGGATGGCGAGATTGACGTGCGGCGCGTCGCCGAGGCGCAAGGAGACGATACCGACCAGGCGGCCCTGCTCGTCCACCAGCGCGCTGCCGCCCCACGACGAGATCGCGGGCGCCACGATGAAGGCGCGGTCGAGCATGTACTCCCATGACGCCGAGAAACGACGCACGCCCTCGATCGTGCTCGCGGTGTGAACGAGATCGTCGTCCTCGTCCACGGCCACGGTGCCGGTGCGCGCACCGGTCAGCAGGTCGCGCGAGTCGCCGAGGCTCGCGACCGGCCACGGCCCGTTGCCCGCGAGGCGCACGACCGCGAGCCCGGACTCGAGGTCCATCCCCGTGACCTCGGCGCGCACCAGACGGCCGTCGCGCAGCTGCGCCTCGATACTTTCCGCGTCGACGATCAGATAGGTGACGGTCACCGCATAGCCGCGCGCGTCGAAGATGACGGCGCTCCCCGCACGCCTCGCGCCGAGGCGTTGCGACGACGGGGCGTCGGCGCGCGCCTTCACGCGCAGGCCCACGACCGCCGGCTCGATGCGCCGCACGTACGACGGCATCGCCGACACCGCGTTGGGGGCCAGCCGTGGAGGCGCCGGGCGCGGCACGGCCGTCGCCGTCGGCGCCGCAAACCTGAGCGGCAGCCATAGCGCCGCCGCCACGACGATGGCCGTACACATGCGTCGCGTCATGCGGCGGTCAGCGGTGTGCATACTGACGCTCGTACCAGGCGCGGAACTCGCCCGATTTCAGCGGACGCCACCACGTCTCGTGCTCGCGATACCAGCGCACCGTCGTCTGGAGCGCGGCCGCGAACGGATGCCGAGGCCTCCAGCCGAGCCGGCCGACCTTCGTCGAATCTACCGAATAGCGGCGATCGTGTCCGGGTCGGTCGGTCACGGGGCGGATGAGCGTCTCGGGCTTGCCGGTGAGGCGGAGGATTTCGTGCGTAAGCACGACGTTCTCGACCTCATGGCCGCCGCCGATGTTATAGACCTCGCCGTCTCGGCCACGACGCAGGACGAGGTCGATGGCCGCGCAGTTGTCGAGGACGTAGAGCCAGTCGCGGACGTTGCGGCCGTCGCCGTACAGAGGCAGCGGCTGGTCGTCCAGCGCGTTGGTGATGAACAACGGCACCACCTTTTCGGGATACTGATACGGACCGAAGTTGTTCGACGAGCGTGTGATCACGACCGGCACGCCGTGCGTGCGCCAGTACGACAGCGCCAGCAGGTCACCGCCGGCCTTGGACGCCGAATATGGATTCGACGGGCGCAGCGGGTCCGTCTCGCTCGACGAGCCCTGCGCGACGCTGCCATAGACCTCGTCGGTGCTGATGTGCAAGAAGCGCGGAATCTTGAACGCCCGCACCGCTTCCAGCAACGTGAAGACGCCGAACACGTCGGTGCGGAGGAACGCGTCAGGCTCGACGAGCGAGCGGTCGACGTGCGACTCGGCCGCGAAGTTCACGACCGCGTCGGCGCCGTGGAGGACATCACGAACAAGCGTCGCGTCGCAGACATCGCCCTGCACGAACGTGTAGCGCGGGTCGCGCGCGATGTCGGCGAGATTGGCCGGATTTCCCGCGTACGTGAGCTTGTCGAGATTGACGACGCGGTCGTCCGGGTGCTCGCGGAGGACGTGGCGGACGAAGTTGCTTCCGATGAAGCCGGCGCCGCCGGTGACGACGAGCTTCATTGGAGCGGGTGCCGCGAGGCCGCCTCGAGCCGAGGGTGGCCTGCCCTGGATGCGCGGGGTCTCATCCGCGCGTGACCTCCCACACATCCGGCCCGCCGAAGTCCCACGGCAGCCGACCCTCGTCACACGTCGCCGGATCGGGGGAGAAGTGGACGTCGGTGAAATACATGATGCGCCCGCGACTGTCCGCGAGGTTGCGCACGCCGTGCGCGACGCCCGGCGGGATGAATAGCAGCCGAGAGGCGCCGTTGCCGAGCACCACACGCTGCCGCACGCCCTCGGTGCGTGAGCCCTTGCGGACATCGAGCAGCACGACCAGCATGTGATCCGAAGGTGGGACGAACCAGACGTCGGTCTGACGCGTATGAAGATGAAACGCCTTGATCGTGCCCGGCGTCATCTCGCTGTAGTTGACCTGCCGCACGGTGAAGTCGCCGAGGCCGGCCACGTGTCCGTCGGTGAGACGCGCCAACTCGGTCATGGCCCCGCCATCGTCGAGGTGCCGGGTCAGCTCGACCACGCGGACGCCGTCGATGGTGCGCGCGCCGCCGTATGTCTGCACGTGGAACGCGCGCTTGGCGTCGGGCGAAAATTCCATCGTTACTCCAGCCGCGAGTCGCGCATCGCGCGCCTCAGGCGTCGTCGATCAGCCGGCGGAGATAGTCGCCGTACGAGTTGCTGCGCATGGGCGCGGCCAGGCGCAACACGTCGGCCGCGGTGATGTAGCCCATGCGAAACGCGATCTCTTCGACGCAGGCGACCATCAGTCCCTGCCGCTCTTCCAGCGTCTGGATGAAGCTCGACGCCTGTAGCAGCGCCTCGTGGGTCCCCGTGTCGAGCCACGCGATGCCGCGGCCGAGGCGCTCGACGTGGAGGTCGCTCGTGCGTAGATACGCGAGATTGACGTCGGTGATCTCGAGCTCCCCGCGGTCCGACGGCTTGAGCGACGCGGCGATGTCGACGACCCGGTTGTCGTAGAAGTAGAGACCGGTGACCGCCCATGGCGAGCGCGGTTTGGCCGGCTTCTCCTCCAGGCCCACTGCCTGCCCGGCGTCGTCGAATTCCACGACGCCGTAACGCTGCGGGTCGCGGACCCAGTATGCGAACACCGTCGCGCCGTTCGTCCGCGCCGCCGCGCGCTGGATCGATTCGGTGAAGCCGTGGCCATAGAACACGTTGTCGCCGAGCGCGAGCGCGACGTGCCCGTCGCCGATGAACTCGCTGCCGATGATGAACGCCTGCGCCAAACCGTCGGGGCTCGGCTGCACCGCGTATGTGATGTTCAAGCCGATATGCCGGCCATCGCCGAGCAGGCGCTGGAACGCACCGGTGTCTTGAGGCGTCGAGATGACGAGCACGTCCCGGATGCGCGCGAGCATCAGCGTCGAGAGCGGGTAGTACACCATCGGCTTGTTGTAGATCGGGACGAGTTGCTTGCTCAGCGCCAGCGTCGCGGGATAGAGGCGGGTGCCGGAGCCGCCGGCCAGAATGATGCCTTTCGTCGTCGGACTCGCCATGAATCTCTGCGAGTATAGCAGGCGTCACAAAGCAAATAGAGGTAACATCACGTCCATGAAAACACTGAGGGAAATGCTCGCGGAGGCGAGGCAAGTCGTGCCCGAAGAAGGGCCCGAAGACCTCCAGCGACGCCTCAAGTCCGACACCCCGCCCGTCGTGATCGACGTGCGCGATCCCGACGAGTATCGCGACGGCCACATCGAGGCCGCGAGCAACATCAGTCGGGGTTTCCTCGAATTCCGTATCGGCGGCGCGGTGAGCGACCCGTCGACGCCGATCGTCCTCTACTGTCAGACGGGACTGCGGTCCGTGCTGGCCGCCAAGCAGCTGAAGGAGCTCGGCTACCAGCAGGTCATCAACCTCGCTGGCGGCTACCAGAAGTGGGCGCAGAGCGGTCTGCCGGTCGTGAAGGACGTCGCGATGACGCCCGATCAGATCCAGCGCTACAGCCGCCATTTCCTGCTGCCGCAGGTCGGTGACAAAGGACAGCGGAAGCTCCTGCGAAGTCGCGTGTTGCTGATCGGCGCCGGCGGTCTCGGCTCACCGACGGCGCTGTACCTCGCCGCGGCGGGTGTCGGGACGCTCGGCCTCATGGACGGCGATGTGGTCGACATCACGAACCTTCAGCGGCAGGTGCTGCACACCACCGCCGATATCGGCAAGCCGAAGGTGGAATCTGGCACACGCACGCTGAAGGCGCTCAATCCCGACATCAACGTCATCCCGCTGCCGATGCGCATCACGGTTGACAACGTAATGGACGTCATCCGGGACTACGATCTCGTGGTCGATGGCTCCGACAATTTCGAGACCCGCTATCTCGTCAACGACGCGTGCTATCTCGGCGGCAAGACGAACGTACACGGCTCGATTTTCCAGTTCGAAGGCATGGCGACGGTCTTCGCGCCCAACGAGGGCCCATGCTATCGCTGCCTCTATCCGTCGCCACCGCCCGCAGGGCTGGTACCCAGCTGAAGCGAGGCCGGCGTCCTGGGCGTGCTCCCAGGAGTGATCGGGCTGGTGCAGGCGACTGAGGCAGTCAAGCTGCTGCTCGGAATCGGTGAACCGCTGATCGGTCGGCTGCTGACGTACGACGCGCTCGGTATGCGCTTCCGCGAGGTACGTTTGCGGCGGGACCCGAACTGTCCGCTGTGCGGCACCGCGCCGAAGATCACCGACCTGTCGATCCACCGCGCGGGCGGTGATGCCTGCGCCGCGACGCCGAACGGCCACCCCGCACCCGTAGGCGCGCCGGCGCCAGCGCGCGCCGGCGGCTAGACTGAGGACGCCGCGCGCGATCGAAATCGCGCGCGGCGCTCCGGACCGGCGGCGACGCGCCGACTACTGGCGATCGAGGACGAGCAGGAACGACGGCGAGTTGTCGATGCGGCCGTAGAGCCGGTCGCCGACACGCTTGAATCGCACCACGACCGCGGGGCCATTCTCGTAGCGTGCGATCAGCTCGCTGCGGGACACGCGCAAGTTCATCGGCGTGCCGAGCGCGCCCAGGTACCGCACGACTTCGGGGACGCCGACGGCGGCCACCGTATTCGCGAGCCTCATGTGTCCCGTTCCCCTGTTGCCCGTCTGCACGAACACCATCTCCGCGTCCGCCTCACGACGCTCGCCCCAGGCGCCGTTCGCCGACCACTGGCCGCGCCATCGGCCCGTCAAGTCGGCGAGCTCATTGGAGATCTGTTCGGACGCGCGTGAGTCCCGCTGCTCGGGTGAGCGGTTGACCGCGACGCGCTTGCCGGCGTCGGCAGCGGCGGGGACGTCGTCCGGGGCACCCTTGTCGGCCGGCGTCGGCGCCGATGCCGACTCGACCGCTGCCTTCTCTTGCGGCGGCACGACCCGACCCCACCAGCCCTCACGCGCCGCGGCTTCCCTATCGGCGTCCGTGATGCTGGCCTCGGTCTTGTGGCTCTTCATGGAGAAGGACATGTGGTGGGCGGACGCGTAGAGCATCGAGCATGGAGCTTTGCTAGACGACCCTTCGTGACACCACCCCCGCACGGTCGCGCATCCCGACATCGAGAACATCACGGCGGACAACAGGAGCAGCCACCACTGCAGGCGTTCCATCAGGCCGTCCCCCCAGCCATCGAGCCCGGCCCGATATGGGCCGTGCTGCGCCACAAGTGCAAGGCGAGGACCACGGCCCGACCGCATAAGATTCGAACAGTTGAACCGAGCGACGGCACAGCGAGTGCCGCTCTGGCTGGGTCTGCGCGGCCGAAGTGTCTACTCGGCGACGATGCTACGCTGCCCGACATGGCCCGCTCGCTCGGTCCCCGGCTATCCCCGGCCCTCGTCGAACGGCTCTCGCAGCGGGATCTCGAGCGCCGGCTCGGCGTGGCGCTACCGCTCGTCACGGTGGATGGCGACGGCCGGCCTCATCCGATGCTGCTCAGTTATCTGGAGGCGCGCGCGTACGATTCGGGCACGGTCGGGCTCGTGATCCAGGCGCGCTCGGCAAGCGCGCGCAACCTGGTCGAGCGAGCGGTTGCTAGCCTACTGATCCTCGAACCGGACGCCATTGTCTACGTGAAGATGCGCCTGGTCGATGGTCCCCTCGACGTCGCGGGCGCAGACGCGCTCGGGTATTTCCTGCTGGAGGTCGAGGACGTTCTGGAGGACGCGCCGGCGGACTGGGAGGGCGGCGTGCGCATCACCGGGTCGGTGCGCTACACGCCGCTGCCCGCGTTGGACGACGCGTGGGCCCGCGCGACCCTGGCGGCGCTCGCCGTGCCGCGCGCCCGCGCCTGAGTTACTTTTCCTTGGGCGCTTCCTTCGGCGACTCTTTCGGCGCATCCTTCTCGGCCGGCTTCGGCGCGATGTCACGCTCGCGGGCTTCGCGTTCCTTATAGAGGCCGATCGTCACCTCCACCTCGGTCTCGCGGCCCTCGCGCAGCAGCACGACCCGAACGCGCTTGCCGACGGGCGTCGTCGAGACGACGCGTTGAAGGTCACGAGGCCCCTCGAGCGGTGTGCCGTCGACGGCAACCAGCACGTCGTCGGCCTTCACGCCGCCCATCGCCGCCGGCTCACCGGGCATCACGCCGCGTACGAGCACACCGCGCGCATCGCGCAGCTTGAGGCGCGGCACGTCTTCGTCCGTCACCTCGGCGATCGACACGCCGAGCCACCCCCACTCGACCTTGCCCTTGGAGGCCAGTTGCGGCACCAGCAGCTTCACCAGATTCGACGGGATCGCAAAGCCGATCGAGCCGTTGCGTGCTGCCATGCTGTTGACGCCGATGACCTGGCCGGCCATGTTCACGAGCGGCCCGCCCGAGTTGCCGGGATTGATGGCGGCGTCCGTCTGGATGAAGTCAAAGCCTGGGGCTGCAACCGTCAGCGGCGCGCCCTTGCGGCTGACGATACCGAACGAGACGGACTGCTCGAGACCGAACGGATGGCCGAGCGCCAGTACGAATTCGCCGACGCGCATCCGGTTCGAGTCGCCGAGGGGAAGCACCGGGAGCCCGGTCGCGTCGATGCGTACCAGGGCGAGGTCGACGCGGCTGTCGAGTCCCACCGTTCGCCCATTGAAGCGGCGGCCGTCGGCGAGGCGCACCTGGATCCACTCGGCTTGCTCGACGACGTGAGCGTTCGTGACGATGAGGCCGTTCGAATCGATCACGAACCCTGAGCCGGTCGAACGCCGCGGTTCACCCGGCGTTTCGTCGTCCTTCGGCGCCGATCCCCCGCGGCGAACGCGCACGTGCACCAGCGCGGGCTTCAGTCGATCCGCGAGGTCGGCGAGCAAGTCGTTGAAACGCGTCAGCTCCGGCGCGGCCGCCGCCGTGGGCGTCTCCTGCCACAGGCTGGTCTGGTCAGGGCTCGTCACGCGTGCGCAACCGAGAGGCAACAATGTGACGAGGAGGAGTGGGGCGAGGACGGCGCGGACGCGTACGGCCATGGTCGGCAACCTCCCTAGAGTCGCGTCTCTGCAGTATAGCGCGGCTAGCGACTGGCCTCGCGGAGGAGATGCCCGAGCTCGGGGATGAGCAGCTTTTCGAGCGCCAGGCGGCACGCGTTCGGCGATCCGGGTAGCGACACGACGATGCGCCGAGCGTGCAGCCCCAGCTGAGCGCGGCTCATCATGGCGGCGGCGCCGATTTCCTGGAACGACAGCATCCGGAAGAGCTCGCCGAAGCCGGGCAGCCGCTTGTCGAGCAACGCGTCCACGGCTTCGTACGTGGAGTCGCGCGACGTGATGCCGGTGCCGCCGGTGAGCACCACCGCCTGCACGTCGTCACGCGTGCACGCGTCGCGCACGATGCGCGTGACGTCCGCGGGCTCGTCGCGCACGATCCGTGAGTCCACCACGTGGTGGCCGGCTGCAGTGAGCAGCTGTCGAATCACGCCGCCGCTCGTGTCGGTTTCGGGCGTCTTCGTGTCGGACACGGTCAACACGAAACAGCCGACGCTCTTCGGCGCCGTCGCTTTGTGTTCGCGTGGCGTCGCGTCCGGTGTGCTCACGCGTATGCTCGGTCCAGCATCTCCACGAGGTGGAGCACCTCGACGTGCGAGCCCGCCGTACGCAGCCCCTGCTGGATCTGCAGGATGCACCCGGGGTTGGCGGTGACGACGGCGCCGGCACCGGTGGCGAGCACGTGGCGCACCTTCCGACGCAGCAGACGATCAGCCATCTCGGGCTCGGTGAGGTTGTAAATCCCCGCCGACCCGCAGCACCAATCGGACTCGACCAGATCGACGACGCGTAAATCGGGAATCTGTGCGAGCAGCGTGCGCGGCGCGCTACGGATCTTCTGACCGTGCACGACGTGACACGGATCGTGATAGGTGACGGTCATCGGGACCGGCTGCAGTGGCCCGCGAAGCGGCGCGCCGGCGAGCAGCTCGCTGATGTCGCGTACGGTGGCCGAGAAGCGGCGTGCCCTCTCCGCCCACGCCGCATCACCGGCCAGCAGGGCTCCATACGCCTTCATATGAGCGCCGCAGCCGGAGGTGTTCACGACGACGGCGTCGACGTGCTCGCGCTCGAACGATTCGATCGTGCGCCGCGCCATGTCGAGCGCACGCGTGTGATCACCGCCGTGGGCATTGAGCGCGCCGCAGCAGCCCTGTCCTGGCGGCGCCACGACCTCCCAGCCGTTCTTGGCCAGCACGCGCGCCGTGGCGCGATTGTGCGCTCCGAAGACGACCGATTGCACGCAGCCGGTGAGCATCGCGACGCGGCCGCGTCGAGGACCCTCCGCCGGTGTTAGGGCCGGCAACGGCGCGCGCGCTGCCGCGGCCGGCATTCGCGGCAGTAGCGCATCCCATGCCGGAAGCGCTCCCGGCAACAGACGGAGGACGCCGCTGTTGCGTACGAGCGTCTGCAGGCCCGTCATCTGATAGACACGCAGGCCCGTGGCGGCCAGGGCCAGGGCGCGTGGCCGGCCCAGAAGAAGACCGAAGTTCAGCCAGCGAAACGCCCGCCGGAGCCACCCCCCAGGCCGCTGCCGCTCGATTTCGGCTTTCGCGGCCTCGATCAGCCGGCCGTACGGAACGCCGGCGGGGCACACCGTCTCGCACGCGCGGCAGTCGAGGCAAAGCGACAGGTGACGGACCGTGGAGTCCGACAGGCCGATACGGCCTTCGGCGAGCGATTTGACGAGGAAGATCCGCCCGCGCGGCGAGTCCATCTCGGTGCCGAGCTCCGAAAACGTCGGACAGGACGCGAGGCAAAGACCGCAGTGCACGCACTGGTTGACGCCTTCCACGCTGAGGCCGTGCAGCGCGAGCGGCGCGGGTGTTTGGGAGGTTGTCGATGTCATCGGTCAGATGCCGCCGACGAAGCGGCCAGGGTTGAGCACGTTCTTCGGATCGAGCTGCGCCTTGATGCGCTGCATGATTCGACCGGCAGGGCCTGCGTCGTCCCACACCGGCAATGCCGATTTCACCGGCAGCGGCGCCCACGTCACCGAGGCGTGACCGCCGCCCGCGTGCGCGAGCGCGCGCCATTCGTCCAGCACGGCCGCGATCTGCGCTGGGTCCTGCCGCGAGCCGTCGGCGCGCAGCGCGGCGGTCACGTGGCCGACACCGGCGTGCGCGCACCACGCGCTTTCGAGCCCCCGCCGACGCGCGGCCTCGCCGCCGCGCTCGACGGTGTCGACGACGACGCCCGGCAACACGCTGAGCGTCATGAGCGCCGCCGGCGCGTCGAATGCGTCACGCGCGGCGGACGCCAATCGCGGCCATGTCTGCGGGGCCAGCAGCGCCGGCTTGGCGCCGCCGCAACGGACGACGACACCGGCGAGCTCCGCGATTTGCCAATCGACCTGCTCGCCGAGCCCATCGAAGCCGATCGCGAGCGTCGCGGGATTCGGTGGCAGGCCCAGGGCCGCCGCCGACGCCGCGTCGAGCAGGTCCACCGCGTTCGGAATCAGGTCGCTCCCAAGCAACGCACGCAGCGCTGTGCCCGCTTCGGCGAGCCGCTCGAATCGTACGGCCACCAGCCGTTCGTCGTCGGGCAGCGGTCGCAATTTCAGGCTGGCCTCGACGATAACGCCGAGCGTGCCGAACGAGCCGATGAACAGCTTCGGCAGATCGTAGCCGGCGACGTTTTTTACGACTTTGCCGCCTCCGCGCACGAGGGCGCCATCGGCGGTCACGACGGTGACCCCGATGAGAAGATCGCGCGCCGTTCCATAGAGATGACGGCGGGGCCCCGAGGCGTTCGCGGCGAGCACGCCGCCGAGTGTCGCGCACTCCGAGTCTGGAGGATCGAGCGACAGCCATTGTCCGCGGGACCGCAGCGCGCTCTGCAGCGTCGCGAGCGTGATCCCCGCTTGCGCTGTCACCGTCAGGTCGCCCGGCTCGTGCTCGACGAGCGCGCCAAGCCGTTTGAGGACGAGGACCAATCCCGCCCGCGCCGGAGGCACGCCGACGCCGACCGCACTGCCGCCTCCCCACGGCACGACGGGAACGGACGCCTCGGCGGACTGCGCCACGATGGCCGCGACTTCTTCGACGGTGGCCGGAAACACCGCGGCCTCGGGTGTCCGCCCTTCGATCACATACGGCGATAGCTCGACGCCGGTGAGGACGTGGGCGGGACCGACGATGGCGCGCAGCTTGTCGAGCAGCGACACGACGCGCCCGGCGCTAGAACCGCTGCGCCAGGCCCTGTGTCTCGATGGCGTGCGGCCGATACGCCACGGGCCCCGTCTCGACACACGACTTCCGCGTGGGAAACACCTTCCCGGGATTGCACAGACTCCGAGGATTGAACGCATCCTTGAGGCGCTGCATCAGCGCCAGGTCCGCCGCAGAGAAGATGAAGGGCATGAAATCGGCCTTCTCGAGGCCGATACCGTGCTCGCCGGAAATCGAGCCTCCGACTTCGGCGCACACCTTCATGATTTCGGCGCCCGCCGCGACCACACGCGCCTCTTCGCCCGGCTTGCGCGGATCGTACAGGATGTTGGGATGCAGATTGCCGTCACCCGCGTGGAACACGTTGCCGACGCGCAGACCGTGGGCGGCGACGATCTCGTTCACCCGTCCGATCACATACGGCAGTCGGGTACGCGGGATCACGCCGTCCATCACCATGTAGGCGGGCGACACGCGCCCGTAGGCGCCGAACGCCGACTTGCGCCCTTTCCAGAGCAGCTGGCGTTCCGCCTCGTTCGCGGCGGTACGAACCTCGCGCGCGCCGGATTCGCGACACGCGGCGGCGATGGCATCCGCCTGTGCGCTCATGCCGACGGCGAGGCCATCGAGCTCGATCAACAGCGCCGCCGCCGCGTCGCGCGGATAACCGCAGCCGAAGGCGTCCTCGACCGCCTGGATCGTGAGCTGATCGATCATCTCCACCGCGGCCGGCACGAGACCGCGCCCGATGATCGCGGACACGGCCACGGAAGCCTGTTCGATGCGATCGAAGACGGCGAGCACCGTCTTCACCGCGGCGGGCTTCTTGAGTATTCGCACGACAATCTTCGTTGCGATGCCGAACGTGCCCTCGGAGCCGACGAACACGCCAGACAGGTCGTATCCGAGCGTGTCGCGCGTTCGGCCGCCGAGCCACACGATCTCGCCGTCGGGCATCACGACTTCGAGGCCCAGCACGTGGTTGACGGTGACGCCGTACTTCAGCGTGTGCGGCCCACCAGAGTTCGTCGCGATGTTGCCGCCGATCGTGCACGCCTGCTGACTCGACGGATCCGGCGCGTAGTAAAAGCCGCGCGCGCCCACCGCCCACGACAGATGCAGGTTGACGAGCCCGGGCTCGACGACGGCGATCTGGTTGTCGTAATCGATCTCGACCACGCGGTTCATCCGCATCATCGAGATTACGAGCCCGCCCTCGGCGGGTAGACACCCGCCCGCCAGCCCGGTGCCGGCGCCGCGCGCGACGAATGGAATGCTCTCGCGGTTCGCGAGACGAACGACACCGGCCACCTGCTCGGCCGACGTCGGAAACACGATGAAATCAGCGAGCGCGCGGAAGAGGGTCAGCCCGTCGGATTCGTAGACCAGCAGCTCATCCGGCTCGGACAGCACACCACCGGAGCCGACGATCGTCTCGAGCTCGCGTCGGAGCCCTGATTTGCGAGTCGCGGTGAGGGTGGCCATGGCCCGGACTGAGTATACCGCCGCGCTGTCAGGCGGCGCGGGCGGCCAGGAGCGGCGGGATGCGCTTGAGATCGGTCACGAAGCGCTCCATCTCGGCGTGGCGTGCAGCGTCGTCGGGCGCTCGCAGGATCGCCGAGGGGTGCACGGTCGCCATCACACACGGGGCCCAACGCGCAGGGACGCATTCGCCGCGCTGCTTCGTCACGCGGAATTTCGGTCCGAGCAGCGCCTGCGCCGCCGTCGCGCCGAGGCACACGAGGACAACCGGCTTGATGATGTCGAGCTCCGCTTCCAGCCACGGCAGACACGCGGAGATCTCCATCTGGTTCGGCTTGGCGTGAATCCGCCGTTTGCCCTTCGGCTCCCACTTGAAGTGCTTCACAGCGTTCGTGACCTAGACATCGTCACGCGCGATACCGGCCGCCTCCAGCGCGCGATCGAGCAGACGTCCGGCGGGCCCGACGAACGGCTCGCCGGCAAGGTCTTCTTCGTGACCGGGCTGCTCGCCGACGAACATCACACGTGCGCGCGACCGGCCCTCGCCGAACACCGTCTGCGTGGCGTGTGCCCACAGCGGGCAGCCCCGACAACCCGCCGCCGCTTCGCGCAATCCCGCGAGCGTGCGGCGCTTTGGCAGGAAGTCAGCCGCCGAGCCTGTCGCTCGCGCTCGACTCACACCGCGCTCCATGACAGGCGCCACAGCTCCGGCGGTGGCCGCCGCCCGGCCGCGCGGCGTGCCGCCGCCACGCGCGCCGCCGCCGCTGCCAGCCGCTCGGTCACGCGCTCCGCGAGGCCGACGATGCGCGCCAATGGCAGGTCTGCGTCGAGCGCCGCCAGCACGAGATCGTCGAAATGCACCGCGTGGAAGTGAAGCGCCGGATATGGGTTGTCGCATGCGAGCGCCTCGAGCACCGCGCGTACATCTCCACGCCGGGCCTCGATGGCGATCGCCACCCACTGCCGCGCGTCGGGAAGCAGTGGCAGCGCGCGCATGAGTGCGGCACGCTGGCGTGCGTCGCCGCTGTGCCGACGCCGGAGGATGAAGCCTTCGGCCTCGGCCGGCACGCGCCGCGCGACGAGGAGCAGCGCCGCGACCCGCACGACATCGTCGAGGCACCACGTTGCGATCGGCCACTCCAAGCCTACGCGAGCAAGGGACATCGTCTCGGCGTCAGTCAGCGCGAGAGGCGCCGTGCCGACGCGTCGACTCGCTTCCGCGAACGCCGTCTCGAGGACGAACACGTCCGTCGCGTCGGCGACCAGATGCAGCCACGGGCCGCACGCCGGCGCGTGGCGATGGGCAAGGTCGAGCAGCTGCGCGTCGAGCGAGGGACACACGACACTCACCGTGGACAGTTGACGCAAGGTGAATGCCGCCGAGTCATAGCGCCAACAGCGTCCGCGCCGCGCCAACGATCGCGTTCGCGTCGATTCCATAATGACGGTAGAGATCCGCACGGGCACCGGACTGGCCGAAGTCCTCGACGCCGAGCGCCATATGCGGCACACCCAGGGCCCCGCCGATGAATCCGAGCGCGTGCGAGTGTCCATCGAGCACGGACACGACGGGAACCTCTTCTTCATCGGCACCGACGAGCGTCTCGAGCCAGGGGCGCGGCACGCGGAGACCGCGAAAGAGACGATCGGGACTGGTCACGACGAAGACATTCGCGAAGATGTCGCGATCGGCCAGCGCGCGCGCCGCCTCCACGGCTTCGCAGACGAGCACGCCGGCGGCGAAGATGTGCACGGCCCGCTCGCTGTCATAACGCGCTGCCCCGCGGGCGTCGCGCAAGCGATAGCCGCCGCGGAGCACCGCATCGCGATACGCGTCGGACGGCGGCGGCGCGAGCGTCTGGTCGACGGCGCGTGTCGAGAGTCGCAGGTACAGGCTCTCGCCGTCGCGTGCGGCAATCGCTGCGAGGCTGTCGAGCAGAATCCATTCGACCTCGCGGGCGAACGCCGGCTCGAAGTACGCGAACTGCGGCAGCGCCACGCCGATCGACGGCGTGATCACCGATTGGTGCGCGCCGCCCTCCGGCGACAGCGTGATCCCCGACGGTGTCGCGGCGACGACGAAGCGCCCACCGGCGTAGAGCGCGTGATAGAGGGCGTCGAGGCCACGAGGCACGAATGGGTCGTAGAGCGTGCCGATCGGCAGCAACGTCGTCCCCGAAAGTTCTGCGGTGAGGCCGAGCGCGCCGAGGAGAAGGAACAAATTGTGCTCGGCGATGCCGAGCTCGATGTGGCGGCCGGTCGGGGACTCGCGCCACGCGATGGCTTGCGGCGCGTCCGCGAACGGGTCGGATCGCGGCTCGAGTGCGTAGACGCCCTTGCGGTTGATCCAGCCGGCGAGGTGAGTCGTCACCGCCACGTCGGCCGACACGGTGACGATCGCATCCGCTTCGGGACGCCGCGCGAGCGTGCCGAGCACGCGGCCGAAGGCTTCTTGCGTGGACATCGCGCCCTCGAACGGCTCGTCGAGCGTGCGAGGAACCGCCGGCGCCGGCCGCCGCTCGGGCGCGGTCCACAGCGGCGCCAACCTGCGAATGTATGCGGCCTCCTCACTGTCAGGATCGAACCCCGCCCATTCCTGGCCGAGCGGGATACCGAACGCCTCGCGGAGCTCGGTGATCTGCGCCGGGCTGGTGACCATCGTGTGGTTGAGCGGGTCGGCGGCGAACGGCAGGCCCCAGCCCTTGATCGTGTGCGCGAGAATCACCGCGGGTCGGCCGCGCTCGCGCTCCGCCTCGTCGAGCGCGTCGAGAATCGACGGGAGGTCGTGGCCCCCGACGTCGGCTACGAGCGCGGGCAGCGCATCATCGGCGAAATCCGCGAGCGCGCGGTCGACATCGGCGTCGAGCGCGCCTTCGGGGCTCGTCGCCAACGTCTTGCGCATGGCGCCCGCCGGCATCCGAAGCAGCCGGTGGTACTCGCGCCCGGGCATCGTCTCGAGCCGCCGGCGCAAGCGCTCGCCGCCGGGACGGCGAAACACGCGCTCGAGACTGCGACCCCAGCGCAGCTCGAGGACACGCCAGCCGTGCGCGACAAATAGGTCTTTGAGCTGCCGCGTGCGCGCGTCCGGGACAACTCGATCCAGACTCTGGCGATTGACGTCGACGATCCACAGCACGTCACCGAGCCGGCCGAGCGGTTCTTCGCCCAGCGCCTCCCACACGTTGCCCTCGTCCAGCTCGGCGTCGCCGACCATCGCGATGAAGCGTTCAGGCCCGCCGGCGGCGCCGTGATCGAGGAGAAAACGCGACGCCAGCGCACTAAAGGTTGCCATCACCGCGCCCAGCCCCATCGATCCCGTCGAGAGATCCACGACGTCCGGATTCTTGCGCCGACTCGGATACGCCTGCAGGCCACCGAACTCGCGCAGCGTGGCCAGCCGCGCCCCGTCGAGGCGTCCGCGCAGAAACTGGATCGCGTAGAAGGCCGGCGACGCATGCGCCTTGGTGGCGACGACGTCGCCGGGCCGAAGGGCGTTGAAGTAGAGCGCGGTGAGAATACTGACGACGGAGGCTGATGAGGCCTGGTGGCCGCCGACCTTCAGCCCGTCGGGATTGGGCCGTGTGTTGGCGTGGTGCACCATCCACGTGGAAAGCCAGAGCACGCGCTGCTGGATGCGCTCGAGGATTTCGAGGTCGGTCGCCATGGCGCCCAAGTATATTCGGGAACCTACGCGGCGCCAGAGGGGTGCTTCAGCAATAGTCGTGCCGTATATGGTAGGACCGGCTTTATTGTTTGTTTATCAGCATGTTGGGCGTCGTGCCTTCCCACCTTGAGCAGTTTCAGTGCGATTGGCCATATTCTTGGCAGGTTCGTCTCGGCTAGAATTACAGAGACGATGGACACGATCCTGGTGATCGACGACGAGCGAAACATCCGCACGCTCGTCTCACGAGTCCTCGCCCAAGACGACGTCGAAGTTCACACCGCTGGAACCGGCAAGGAAGGTCTCGAGCTCGCAGAAGAGCTTTCTCCCGATGTTGCGCTCGTCGACCTGCGATTGCCCGACATGGACGGCATTCAGCTGGTGCGTGAGCTGAAAGCGAAGCATCCCGACAGCGCCGTCATCATGATCACGGCGTTTGGCCACATCGAGAGCGCCGTCGCGGCAATCAAGACGGGCGCCACCGACTATCTCGAAAAGCCCTTCCAGCATCTCGAGAAGCTCCGGATCTCCGTCAGCCGCGCGCTCGACGAAGTGAAGGCACGACGCGAGATCACACGGCTCACGAAGCGCGAGGAAGGCAAGTACAAGACCGACCAGCTCATCGGTGAGTCCGATTCGACGCGGCGTCTGCGTGAGATCATCGGACAGCTCGCGCGCAGCGAGGCGCACACGATTCTCATCCATGGCGAAAGCGGTACCGGCAAGGAGCTCGTGGCGAAGGGGCTGCACTACGAGAGCGCGCGCCGAAATTTTCCGTTCATGGAGGTCAACTGCGCGGCCATTACGGAAACGCTCTTCGAGAGCGAGCTGTTCGGCCACGAGAAGGGCGCATTCACCGACGCGCGCGCGACGAAGAAGGGACTCATGGAGCTCGCCGACCGCGGCACGCTGTTTCTCGACGAAGTCGGCGAGATGTCACCGAACAGCCAGGCCAAGGTGCTGCGCTGCCTTCAAGAGCGAATGTTCAAGCGCGTCGGCGGCACGCGGGACATCAAGGTGGACGTGCGCGTCATCGCGGCCACGAACCGCTCGCTCGAAACGATGGTGCGAGAGGGCAAGTTCCGCGAGGACCTGTTCTATCGGCTCAACGTCATCCCGATCACGATTCCCCCGCTCCGTGAGCGCACCGAGGACATCCTGCCGCTGGCGCGTCATTTCCTGATGGAAGCCAACCGCACCTTTCACAAGACGGTCCATCGCTTCGCGCCCGAGACGGAGGTGCTCCTGCTCGGTCATGCCTGGCCGGGGAACGTCCGGGAGCTGAAGAACCTCGTCGAGCGGATGGTGATCCTTTCGACCGGCGAATCGATCGATGCCCACAACCTTCCGCCACAGTTCTCACAGTCGACGGGAGGCCGCCCGGCCGAAGAGTCCACGCCAACCGCCAGGACGCTTGCGGCGATCGAGCGCTCCTACATCGTCAAAGTCATGCAGCAGGTGAAGGGTAACAAGAGCGAGGCCGCCAAGATTCTCGGTATCACGCGCCAGACCCTCCGAAAGAAGCTCGCCGAAGCGTAGTTTCCGGTCTTTCCCGGCCTGGTAAGCTCTTAGCCAGCGGGCGACTTGCCATCCGGTCCAGCCGGTAAGAAATCAACCGAACCGGTATCCCTGCGTGCGCGTCTACGTCGATCTTTTTCAGTTTTATCAATTATTTGAGGCGCCGTCTTGGCCTTGGTACCCCCTTTGCTCGATCATCCGGCGACGAGCAAATCCAGCACGGGGGAGCGGCCGATGAAACTGGTGGTCAGAAAGCTGGAAATCCCAGACCTCGGGCAGCTGCAGTCGCTGGTGATCGAACACCTCGATAGCATCGAGCCCGGCCTGACGGTTCTCGACTCCCGCCTGTTGCTGGGCCACGCCAACGTGGACATTGTCGCCCTCGACGCCGAGGGCGCGCTGGTGCTCGTGACCGCAGGGTTCACCGCCGACGAGGACATGCTCCTCAAAGCGGTGGAGGCCTATTCCTGGTGCTTGGAGTACCCTGACGCAATCCGCCGTCTGTATCCATCGGTTGACGTGTCGACTGCGCGGCCGCCCCGGCTCATGTTCATCGTCGAGCGGCTGCCGGATGCGTTCCACCGCAAGATCAAGCAGCTCGGCTTCTCCGAAGTGGACTGCGTCGAGTTTCGCCATCTGGATATCAACGGCACACCGGCCGTCTACTTCGACACTCTCGCGCGGCTGCGGCGCGGATCGGCTCTCCCAGAGTTTCAGCCTGCGCCGATCGCCCGCCGCGTGTCCGAGCCGCAGATGCGCCGCGCGCCCGAGCCGATGATCGCCGAGCGCCAGGTGGAAAAGAACGTCGAACACGGTGACAAAGTGGTTCCGCTGGTGGCGGGCGCGAACAGCGCGCGCGCCACGAGCGTGCGCCTGCAGAAGATGCTGAACACGAACGGCCAAAGTCACGCGAACGGTGGCGCGCCGGTGATCGAGATCGCTGCGCGCACGGCTCCGGCGTTGCCGCGGATCGAGGCGCCCACGCCGTCCGTCGCGACCGCGGCGGCAATCGTGGAGCCTGTACCGATCGTGGAGCCTGTGCCAATCGCGGCGCCGACGTCGACGCTCGAGCCTCCGCACGTCGAGACCCAGCCCAGCGAGGAAGAGGCGCTCGAGCTCGCAGACGATGCGATTGTAGCGGCCGTGCAGGGCGAGATCGAGCTGGCGGCGGTCGAGGACGCCAAGGTTGCCAAGAGCCCGGCGCCCGAGGCCGAGCCGGCCGTTGCTGTGGCTGAACCGATCGAACGGGTGATGCTGAGCGAGGCGATAGCCGCGCCGGAGCCCGTCGCCGTCGAGACCCCGGCGCCAGAGGCCCCGGAGCCGCGAATCTCGTTCGCCGAGATCGCCAACGAGTTGCTCGGCGCCCTTACCAAGACCAAGGCCTCGACGGCAGCCCCCGAGGCAAGCGCCACTGCCGAAGAGGACAAGGGCGTCGAACCTCAGGTTGAGGTGAGCGCTCCGGTCGTCCAGGAACCGGCGGTCGCCGCCGTGGCGCCGAAGCCCACGTTCACTGCGCCAAAGCCGGTCGCGCCGGCGCTGAAGCCCGTGGCGCCGGTGATCAAGCCAGTGACGCCGGCGACGAAGCCGATCGCGCCTGCCACGAAGCCGATCGTTCCCCCGGCCAAGCCGATTGCACCCGCGCCGAAGACGATCGTGCCGCCGACGAAGCCAGTCGTGGCCGCGCCCAAGCCGGCCGCCGCGGCATCGAAGCCGGCGGCCGCCACCGCCAAGCCGGCCGCGGCGCAGGCCGAGCCAGCAGCGCCGACCGAGACGCCAGCGCAGGCGCTGCCGCAGGAGTTCGAAGGCCTCAAGTTCCCGAACGATGGCGTACTCACGCGCCAGTGGATGGAGTTCCTGAACCAGATGGCCTCGAATAAATGAGCCAGGGAAAGGACGCCATGACCTCCGCTTCCTCGCTGCGCGTGCTGGCCGTGGACGACAACTCCTCACTGCTGCGCTTTCTGGTGTCGGCCTTCACCGCGAGCGGTTGCGCCGTCACGGCCGCACCAACCGCGGAAGAGGCGCTTGACCGGATCGACGCCGACCAGTTCGACCTCGTTGTGTCCGACATCAAGATGCCGGGACTCAGTGGTCTGGATCTGCTGCGTGCGGTGAAAGCCAAGCAACCCGCCACGCCGGTGGTGTTGATCACGGGCGCCCCGTCGGTGAACTCGGCAGTGTTCGGACTGCGCCACGGCGCGTACGACTACTTGCCGAAGCCGTTCTCGATCAAGGAGGTCCAGGGACTCGTCGAGCGCGTGCGAGCCGACCGGGCGAAGTGGAATGGCCAGACGCCGCTGCCCTCGGGGCTCGCGGAAGAGCTCCACCGTCGCGAGGCCGGTGTGGAGATGCTGATGCGCATCGGCAATCTCGCGCTGCAGGGTCTCGAGCCGCAGGCGTTCCTTCAGCAGACGCTGCAGCTGGCGACCGAGAGCCTGAGAAACGATGGTGGCCTCTTGCTCCTGCGCGATGAGCACGGTCACTTCACCTCGGCACAGAGCGGCGCGCCCGCCGTTGTCAGCGAGCTCCTTGGCCTGCTGCAGCTTGGCTTCGATCGTGTGGTGAGCACGGGCGGCCACGAAGCGGTGGCGCTGACGCGCCCGGGCCATCGCCTCGACGTCGTCGCCGCCGCCATCCCCGGCGTCGATCGATGCATCGGGGTGGTGTGCCTCGCGCGCCTGTCCGTGAACGGTGGGTTCCTGCCCGACGAGCGGAACATGCTGCTCGGCTTCGCCCAGACGACGTCGGTGGCGCTCCAGAAGCTCGTGCTGCGCGAGAACCTCGAGCGGCATCTCGTCGACACGATCACCGCGTTCGTGAACGCCATCGAGTCGAAAGATCCGTATCTGAAGGGACACTCCGCGCGAGTGGCCCTCTACGCCGCAGAAATTGCGACCGTCATGGGCCTCGATGACGAGATGATCCAGGTGGTGAGTCGCGGCGCAATGCTCCACGACTTGGGTAAACTCTCGATCATGGACACGATCCTCCGGAAGCCGGATCGTCTCACCACGGAGGAATTCGCTGTCATCAAGGCGCATCCGGTGGTCGGCGAGCGGATTCTGAAGCCGCTGCGCTTCCTCACGCGCGAATCGTGCGCGGTGCGCAGTCACCACGAGCGGTTCGACGGCTCGGGCTATCCGGATGGGCTGAAGGGCGACGAGATCCCCCTGGTCGCACGCATCGTCACCGTGGCCGATGTCTTCGATGCCGTAACCTCCAACCGGCCGTACCGCACCGCGCTGCCCGTCGAGGCGGCACGAGAGGAAATCGCTCGCGGCCGAGGCACGCACTTCGACCCGCAGGTGGCGGACGCCTTCGCGAGCATTCCGGTCGAGCGCCTGGTGGAGATCACTCGGCACTACGAGTCGCTCGTGAGCGCGCCACTGCGGACCGGCGAGGGCGAGCTGGCGCGCGCAAGTTGAACCCTCCCAGAACGAAGATCCTGATCGTCGACGACGCAGGGCCGGTCGTCGTGCTGTGCGTGAATGTGCTGCAGGCCCTGGGGTACGCCGTGAAGGGTGCCAATCGCGGCGACACCGCGGTGGAGCTCCTCCGCAAGGAACGTTTCGACTTGATGGTCCTGGACTACAAGATGCCCGGGATGACGGGATTCGACGTGTATCACCAGGCCAAGGGCCTGTACCCTGATATCGCGGTGGTGCTCGTCACCGGGCACGGCTCTCCGGAGGTGATCAACGAGGCCAACCGGCTCGGCTTCGACTCGATTCTGTTGAAGCCGTTTACATCCGACGAGCTGCGTGGAACCGTCGAGAAGGTCCTTGCCGACCGAAAGGCCGTGCCGTGATGCGATCGGTCGGCGCCGAAACCCGCGGCCCCGCCGCGGCGGAGGGCGTCATGAGCGCGGTGGTGCGGGCCCTGCAGTGGGGCCTCGACCGGATGTTGTCCGTCGGCTACGGCGTCGTGTACGACTCCATTTTCGAGCGCTTTGCGCCATATCAGGATCTCCAGAGCGAAGTCCTTGAGCTGGTGCAAAACAGTGCCCCCGAGGCGCGGCGCCGCGACGTTCAGGTCCTCGACGTCGGGTGCGGCCCCGGCAACTTCACCTTCGTGCTCGCGGAGGCTGGGTTCTCGACGATCGGTCTCGAGTCCTATGGTGCCCTCGTCGAGCTGGCGCGTGAAAAGCGACGCACCAAACGCCTCGCCAATCTCGCTTTTCGTCACGGTGAGCTTGCCGAAGGCGCCGGCGGCCGAGACGCGTCGTTCGATGTCGTCGTCAGCATCCACGGTCTCTACGTGCACCCGCAGCCGCTGACGCTCCTGCGGGAGGCGCGCCGCGTCCTGAAGCCAGGCGGGCACGCGGTGTTCGTCAACCCGACCCGCAACGTCGCCCACTGGTCGACGTTCCGCGACATCAAGAGCCGCGACGGCATGCGCCGCGCGCTCGCGAGCCTTCTCTGGCTCGTACCGAATTCGATCTTCGAGCTGGCAAGAAAGCGGATCGGCCCGCACTACTGGGACGAGACCGAATTCGCGGCCAATCTCAAGGGCGCGGGGTTCACGGTCCTGGAGATGCGCCGCACGTTCCTCAACGGCGCCAGCGTGCTGGTGTGGGCGCGCCGCGACGTGGAGGAGTCCTGAATGAGTCGGCCACCCGCGCGCCCAGAAGCCCTCACGCGCGAGCTTCTCAATGGCAACGGCGGCCGACGACACTCGCTGCGTGCCGCGACGGAGAGGCTGGTCGCCGTTGGCTACGGGTTGACCTACGACGCCGTCGTGTCGGGCTTTCCCCCATACGAGCGTCTGCTGGAAGAGGTCAGCGAGCTCGCCGGACGGTCAGCTCCTGCGAGCGTGTCGTCGAGCGTGCTCGACGTGTCCTGCGGCACGGGCACCGTTGCTGCGCGCCTCGCCGCGCTCGGCTATCGAGTGACCGGCGTCGACGCCGTTGGTCATCTCGTAGAGGTCGCGCGCGACCGATGGGGCCGTCGCGGCCTCAACGTCACGTTCGAGCATCGCGACGTCGCGACCGAACCGCCGCGGTGGGAAGGCGCTTTCGACGTCGTCGTCAGCATGCACACGCTGTACTGGCACCCGCAGCCGGACGCGCTGCTGTCGGCATGCCGACGCGCGCTGAAGCCGGGCGGCCACGCCATCGTGCTGACCTATGGGCGGCCCGCCCACGTGCTGTCGACCCTGCGCGACGTCCGCTCGCGGCGCAACACGCTCGAGGCGCTCCGCGCGCTGCGATGGCTCCTTCCCACGGCGGTCTTCGAGACTCTCCGACACGTCGACCGTCGTTACCTCAGCGAGGCGGACTTCCGGAGGGCCATCACGGGCGCTGGGTTCGAGGTCCTCGAGGTCCGGGAGACGTTCCTCGCCGGGATCAGCCGGCTCGCCTGGGCGCGCCTACCCCGCTGATTCGGCGGGTGTTTTTCACCCGGCCGGTGCCATTCGGAGCCGTCTGATCGACCAGGAATCATTCATCTCCGTGCCGATTTGGACGCCTGCCAGCTCGATTTGGTCCGTCATATCAGTTACTTACGTGGTGTGAAAAAGTTTGGTACTCGGATTGCTGATTATTCGATGTCCGAGTCTCGGCCGAAGCCGGCCTCTCACTCGGGGACCATCCGGGAGGCAGATTGATGATCAAGTGGATTTGCTCGACTACCCTGGTGCTGTTGTTCGCCATAATGGCGGCCGCTCCAGGCTATGCTGTCGCTGGGCCGCCGGTACCGGATGCGAAGGCATGCCACGAAAATGCGGGCCCATGCGCTGTGCTCTACGAGACAACCGAAAATCTCAAGATGCGGGCCCTGCTGATTGGTCAACGCGCCGCCAGTTCGTCGCTGCTCGGCTTCGCTGTGGCGGGTACGCCGCTGTGCCCCACGCATCTCATGCCGATCGTGGATCCACTGCCGGCATACTGTGCTCTCAACGTCGCGGGAATGGATAACATCAGCCTGGCTACGGGTCTCGGTCAGTTCCGCGGTGATGTGACGATCGTGGTCCAGGAGGTCAATCCGAAGACCGGAATCCCCACGCCCGACAGCCCGGAGGTGGTGATCGCGCGTGGCAAATTCACCGGTATGATGAACTTTGCGCCGGCGATCCTGGATCAGATTCCTCTGGGGTCGGTCGAAGGCAAGTTGTCGATCAACGGTTTCGAAAAGCGCGTGCCGTTCAAGGGTGAGTTTCGGCTGCCGTTCCTGTTTCCGCCTCTGGCAGGTCAGCTCTGCATTGACCCGGTCACTAAGGCCTTCGACCCGGACGCCCCGCTCTATATCGTCGATCTCGAGAAGTTTGGCGTGCCACCGACGTTCGGCGTTTCGTGCGTTGCCGCCAATGAGATGGCGATCGGTTATCCGACGGTCAGGTTCGAAATCACCTTTTAGCATTGGGGACCTGGGAGACGTGATCGAGGTCGAGGACACTACGCTGGACGCGCCGTCGGACATCCGGCGTCCCGACGAGGGCGTGGTCATTTCACGCGGGACTCGCGTGTACTTGCGCACGTTCACGCGCGACGATCTCGTGTGGCTCACCGACTGGGTCGAGGATCCCTATCTCGAGCGGATGGTCGGCAGCGAATTCCTGCACGCGTTCAAGCACGATTGGGACAAGGCGCCGGGCTTCCACGACGCCGTGATGAACGACCCGACGCAGGTCGTGCTGATCGTCGAGGCGTATCGTGGGTGGAACAAGCCGGTGGGTGTCGTACGGCTGTTCAACATCCATCTGCTCGAAGGCTACGCGTTCCTGGAGACCATCATCACCGATCGCCGCGCGATCCGGCGCGGCTACGGGGTCGAAGCGGGCAAGCTCGTCTCTTACTATGGCGTCGATGTCCTCGGGATCCGTCGGATCGAGGCGAAGGTCTACGCGTACAACGTGCTCAGCATGAACTCGCTTCGACGCAACGGCTTCCACCAGGAGGGCGTGCTCCGGCAGGCCGGCTTCGACGGGACCCGATACTGGGACGTCGTGGTATTCGGCATCCTCAAGAACGAGATCGAGGCGGTGCGCAAGCGTGACAAAGTCTACCTTCCTCTCGAAGAGCCCGAGGGGAATGGTGATTGAGCCCACATAGTCTTCTTCCGCTCGTAGCGTTCTTCCTCAACGTCACCCTCGCCGGGTTGTCGCTTCTGCGCAACCCGGGAAGCCGTCTGAACCGGGTCTTCGCGTACTTCGCGTCGGCGATGGCGCTCTGGAACATCGGCGCCTTCATGCTGCGCACGAGCCCCGAGCCCTCGTCCGCGTTCTCCGCCGAGGTCATCATTCACATCGGCGTGTTGCTGGTGCCGGCCTTCTGGTACCACTTCGTGCTGATCTTCCTCGACGCCACGACGCGACACCGTCCGTCGCTGACGCTCGCCTATGCGATCTCGCTCGTCTACAGCCTCATCAACCTGAGTCGCTCACCGCTGTTCATGAACGGTGTCGTGTGGACGCACTGGGGCTGGGCCCCCGCCACGGGTCCGCTGTACGTGCCGTTCCTCGTGGCGTTCAATTTTTTCATGATCTACGGGCTGCGCCACCTGGTGCGCGCCAACCGCGGTATCGACTCGTCGTTCCGCCGCAACCGCGGCACGCTGATCATGCTCGGCACGCTCATCAGCCTGGCCGGCGGCTTCATCGACTTCGGGCGCTTCGTGGCTGCGAAGTACATCCCCGCCGCCGAGCAGGTCTACCCGATGGGCATCCCCGCCAACATGGTCTTCGCGCTGATGCTCGGCACGTCCATCGTGCGCTATCGGCTCTTCGCCGTGGACCTCGCGGTGAAGAAGGCGTCGGTGTATGGCGTCGTCGGCACGGTCGTGACCGCCGCACTCTACGTCGTGACGCGGACGATCGAGCGCGCCTTCGACCTCGCCGACATCGACACCATCTGGGTGGTCGTGCCGCTCGGCTTCGTCATCACCGTGCTGCTGACACCATGGGGACAGCATCTCGAGGACCGCATCCATCGGCTGATGTTCAGCAAGCGCAGGGGCTGCTACGAGACGCTGCTGTCGCTCAGCAAGCGCATGAGCGCGATCCTGAACTTCAACGAGCTCGTCGACACGCTCGTGCACGGGCTCGTGCGCGGGATTCCGGTGACCCACGCCACGCTGATGATCTACGACGTCAGCACGAACACGTTCGCCTCGTATCGCGAGGAAACCACGCTCGACGAGGGGGCCGGCGTCGAGTCGATTCGGGCCGACAGCCCGATCGTGCAGTGGCTGACACGCACCGAAGGCCTCCTCGTCAAAGAGGAAGCCAAGCTCAACCCGCGCATCGCGAAATATTTCGAGACCGCCGAGGGCGAGCTGGAGGCGATCAAGGCGTCGCTCATCGTGCCGCTGAAGATCGAGAACAAGCTGAACGGCATCCTCCTCCTTGGTGAAAAGCTCTCCGGCGAGATCTTCGACAGCCAGGAGCTCGACGTGCTCTCGCTGCTGGCGGTGCAGGCCGCCATCTCGCTCGAGAACGCGCGCCTGTACGAGGGACTCTCCACGTCGAACGTGCGCCTCATGGAGGCCAGCCGCCTCAAGTCGCAGTTCCTCGCCAACATGTCGCACGAGCTGCGGACGCCGCTGAACTCGATCATCGGGTTCTCCAAGGTGCTGCTGAACCGGCTGGACGGTGAGCTGACGGAGCGCCAGGAGGCCTACATCCGCTCGGTCCACAATTCGAGTCGTCACCTGCTCGAGCTCATCAACGGCATCCTCGACTTTTCGCGCATCGAAGCGGGGCGACTGGACATGCGCCACGACCGCGTCGACGTGCTGAGCCTGGTCGACGAGTGCATCGAGTCGTCGCTGCCGCTGGTGCGCGACAAACGGCTCAAGATCGAAAAGGACGTGCCGCTCGATCTGCCCGAGATCGCCGGCGACCGCACGCGGATCAAGCAGGTCCTGCTCAATCTCATGTCGAACGCGATCAAGTTCACGGCCGCCGGCAAAATCCTGGTTCAGGTCCGCCGCGAAGGCGACACGCTGCACGTCTCGGTCGCGGACACCGGCATCGGGATTTCGAGCGGAGACCTGGCGCGGCTGTTCGAGCCGTTCCAGCGCCTCGACAATCCGCTTGCACAGCAGGCGGACGGCACCGGACTGGGGCTGGCCATCAGCAAGAAATTCATCGAGCTGCATCGCGGCCGTATTTGGGCCGAGAGCCGCGAGAGCCATGGCTCGACGTTTCATTTCACGCTGCCGCTTCCCGCGGCGGCCGGTTAGGGGACTTCATGCCCTCAGCGATTCGCAAGGACGGCAGTCGGCCGAAGATCCTCCACGTGGAGGACAATCCGGAGAACCGGATGCTGGTCCGCGCCATCCTCGAGGCCGAGGGCTACACGATCATCGACGCCGAGGACGGCTTGGCCGGCATCGAAGCCGCCATTCGCGAGGAGCCGGCGCTCATCCTGCTCGACGTGAACCTGCCGGCCGTGGACGGCTACGAGGTCGTGTCGATCATCAAGTCGTTCCCCGCCTTCGCGACCACGCCCGTGATCGCCGTCACGGCGTACGCGATGGAGGGTGACCGGCAGCGCACGCTCGTGGCCGGCTGCGACGGCTACATCCAGAAGCCCATCGACGTCGACACGTTCCCTCGTCAGGTCGGCGAGTTTTTGCACGGCAAGCGCGAGCAGGTCGAGGAGCGCGAGCAGGGCGTGTACCTCCGCGAGCTGAACCAGCGCCTCGTGTACCGCCTCGTCAATCAGGTCGAGGAGCTCAAGCGGCTCAATCAGCACTTCGTGCGTCGTGCCGCGCAGCTCGCCGATCTCCACCGCGCGGTGCAGGACATCACCTCCGAGCTCGGCGTGCAGGCGATGCTCGAGCAGCTCCTGCCGAACCTCGCGCGCGCGCTCGGGACGACACATCTGGCCGTCGACATCGTCGATGCCGAGGTGCATGTGGAAGTCGCGGACACGGCCACCACGGAACGGCCGCGAAGCGTGCTGGCCGGCACCGGCGTGTCACCAGCCGATGACTGGACGGACGCGGAGTGGCGGCTACCACTCGCCGTGCGCGGACGCACGCTCGGCCAGATGACCGCGCGGCTGGTCCTGCCGCCGGGCGCGAAGGCCGACGAGGAGCAGCTGCTCAACATCGTCGCCAACCAGGTCGCCATCGTCGTCGAGAACGCGCGGCTCTATGACGGCGTGCTACGCCGGGCGGCCGAACAGCAGAGCCTCGTCGAGGCCGGCCATTTGCTCGCGAGCACGCTGAAAGTCGACGAGGTGCTGCAGCGGTTCACCGAGCTCGTGCGCGCGCGCCTGCGTGTGGACGTCGTGCGCATCTGGCTCCACAAGGAGGCGACCGAGTACCGGCTGGCCGCGCAGGCCGGGCTGGCGGAGAAGCCGCGCCTCGCGCTGATGCGCTTCGCGCCAGGAGAGGGCGCAGTCGGCTGGATCATGGAGCACCTCACGCCGCTGATGCTGCCCGACGTGCAGGTCGACCCGCGCTTCCGCGAGCGCGCGTGGGCGCAGGCCGAGGGCCTGCTCTCGTTCGTCGGCGTCCCGCTCATGCTGGACGACGTTCCCATCGGCGTCCTGCTGTGCTGGACCCGTCAGCGTTGCGAGTTCGCCTCGGAGGACGTGGCGCTCGCCCAGGCGCTCGCCACCTCGGCCGCCGTCGGCCTCCGCAACGCTCAGCTGCACGAGGAGACACAGCTGCGCCTGCGCTACACGGAAACGTTGGTGGCGGTCAGCCAGGCGCTCGGCGCTACGCTCGATTTGACGGAAATCCTGCGTCGCGCCACACGCGAGATGGTGCGCGCGCTCGGTGGCGACACCGGCGTCGCGTGGCTGCTCGCCCCGGAGCGCACGCATTTCGTGCCGCTGGTCGGCTATCACATTCCCAAGGACGTCGTCGGCACGCCGGCGGCGGCGATGCTGCGGATGGACGACCCGGTCATCGTCGCCCTGCGCGAGGCGAAAGGTCCGATCGCTGCGTCCGACAGCCAGAGCGAGTCGTGGAGCGGCATGCCGGCCTCGCAGGCGATCGCGCACAAGTCGATGCTGATCCAGCCCATCTACTGGAAGGACGAGCTCATCGGCGGGTTCTCGGTGCTGTGGCGCAAGGACACTCATCGCTTCACGCTCGACGAGCTGCGGCTGGCCGAAGGCATCGCGCTCCAGGGCGCGCTCGCGGTTGAGAACGCGCGGCTTTACCACGGCGTCAAGGAGCAGATGGACGAGCTCAAGCGCACGCAGGCCCAGCTGGTTCAGTCCACGAAGCTGGCCGCCATCGGCGAGCTGGCCGCCAACATCGCGCACGAGATCAACAACCCGCTCACCACCGTGCTCGGCTTCGCCTCGTTCCTCAGCGAGCGGATGCCGCCTGCCGATCCGATGCGCGAGGAGCTCGGATTGATCCAAGAGGAGGCGTCTCGAGCACGCGACATCGTGCGTGACCTGCTGCAATTCAGTCGGCAGCGCGACTTTTCTCCGGAGAGCGCCGACATCAACACCGTCCTCGAGCAGGTCATCGCCATGGTGAGACGCCAGGGGGCGCTCAACACGATCGAGGTCAAGGAGTGCTACGCGTCGAACCTGCCCAACGTGGAGGTCGACGTGTCACGAATGAAGCAGGTGTTCCTCAACATCATCAACAACGCCGTCTACGTCATGCCGAACGGCGGATCCCTCGCCATCCGCACGGAAGCCCTCGATGGCGGTGTGCGGATCTCGATCCAGGACAACGGCCCCGGCATCGCGCCGGAGCACCGCGACCGCATCTTCGATCCATTCTTCACCACGAAGCCCGAGGTGAGCGGCACGGGCCTGGGACTCTCGGTGAGCCTCGGAATCGTGCAAAGCCACGGCGGGACGATCGAGGTCGACACCGAGGTCGGGCGCGGCACCACGTTTATAGTGGCGCTACCGCTGCGTCTCGAAGACGACTCTGTAATCGAGCGGGCCTAACCCCGCTCGTCCAGCACCGCGCGCGCCACGCGAGCCGCGCCGAGGAGCGCCGTCTTCGGGTTGAGCGTGACCCGCACCGGGATGCTCTCCATCAACGGTGTGAGGCGGCCCTTATCGCGGAACGCCGCAACGAATCCGCCCGCGGCCAGCACCTGGATGATGCGCGGTGCGATGCCGCCGGCCACGACCACGCCGCGCACCGCGAGCGCCTTGAGGGCGAGGTTTCCGGCCTCGGCGCCATACACGGACACGAACACGTTGAGCGCCATCTCGCACAGGCGGTCGGCTGCGCGCACACCGAGCTCGGTCACGACCGCGGCCGGATCTCGCTCGCGCATCATGGCGGCCACCTGTGCTGACTCCGCGGCAACACCGGTGTCGCGAAGAAAGCGGTAGACGTTCACGAGCCCAGGCCCCGAGAGCACTCGCTCGTAGGACACGCGGCCGAATTCCTTGCGCAGGTGACGGAGCATGTCTTCTTCGAGCTCGCCGCGCGGCGCGAACTCCGCATGACCGCCCTCCGTGGCGACCACCGTCCGCGCTTGTCCATGATCGACCACGATGGCTTCGCCGAGGCCGGTGCCCGCGGCAATGACGGCCAGGTTGCCGGCCGCCCGCGGCACGCCCGGCTGCAGCGTCATCAGCTCGTGAGCTTCGAGCGCGTCGATGCCGTGGGCGGTGACCTCCAGATCATTCAGCAGCCGCACACGCTCGGCCGGAATCTCGGACGCAAGCCGGCGTTCGTCCACCACCCACGGCAGGTTGGTCGTCGTGACACGGCCGTCGACCACCGGCCCGGCGATGCCGATACAGGCGGCATCGATTCGGACCGGCGGCCCTTCAGCGAGAAAGCGTGCAATGACCGCCTCGAGCGAGGCGAAGTCGTGGCTTGGCAGCGTGTCCTCGCGCACCAACGCGCAGCCGGACCCGCTCGGCTCGAAGAGGGCGAGCGTCGTCTTCGTGCCGCCGACGTCACCCGCCAGGATCACGCTATTTCTGTGTCCCGGCGTAGATGCCCATGACCGTCGCGAGGAACTTCAGCGCTTCCGGCTTCTTCCGCTGGAACGAGTTGCGTCCGATGATCGAGCCGAAGCCGCCGCCATCGCGGATGGCGCGGACCTCGTCGAAGACCTGCTCGTCCTTGGCGGCGGCGCCGCCCGAGAAAATGACGACGCGGCGCCCGTTGAACGCCGCTTGCACGACGTGCCGCACGCGTTCGGCGAGCGTGCCGATCGGCACCTGCGTCGATTCGTAGACCTTTTTCGCCGCCGACTGCTCGAGGTGCGCCGACGGCAGCTTCACCTTGATGATGTGCGCGCCGAGCTGCGCGGCGATGTGCGCGGCGTACGCCGTCACGTCGACGGCCGTCTCGCCCTCCTTCGTGAGGCCAGAGCCGCGCGGGTACGACCAGATGACCACTGCCAGTCCGTTGGCCTTGGCTTCCTCCGACATGGCGCGGATCTGCTGGTACATCTCCAGGCGGTGCTCGGAGCCCGGATAGATCGTGAAGCCGATCGCGACGCAGCCCAGTCGCAGCGCATCGTGCACCGACCCGGTGATCGCCTGATTCGGATCCTTTTCTTCGAGCAGCACATCGTGGTTGTTCAGCTTCAGGATGAGCGGAACGCGTCCGGCGAACTCACGCGCCCCGGCCTCGAGAAAGCCGAGCGGCGCCGCGTACGCATTGCAGCCCGCCTCGATCGCAAGCTCGAAATGGTAGCGGGGATCGTACGCGGGCGGGTTCACGGCGAAGCTCCGCGCGGGGCCATGCTCGACGCCCTGATCGACCGGCAAGATGACGAACCGTCCGGTGCCGGCCAGCGTGCCGGCATTCAGCAGGCGCGCAAGATTGGTCAGCGTGCCGGGGTTGTCGCTGCCGTACCAGGACAGAATCTCTTTCACGCGTTCGCTCATGGACACCCTCCTCGGAAACCCAGCATACCGCGCACGGGAGCCTCACTCCCCACTCTGCTGGATGAGCTTGGCGACCAGCCCGGTCCAGCTCTGATGACTCGCCCCGATCCCGGCGCCCTCGTCGCCGTGGAAATACTCGTAAAAGAGCAACAGATCGCGCCAGTTCGGATCGGTCTGGAACCGCTCGGCGGCCCCATGCACCGGCCGCCGGCCGTCACGGCCGCGCAGGAACAGGCGCACGAGGCCGCGCGAGAGCTCTCCGGCGACGTCCCACAGGTTCAGCAGCCGATGCGAGCCGCTCGGACACTCGACTTTGAGGTCGTCGCCGTAGAAGTAGTGGAACTTCTGCAGCGACTCGATGAGCAGGTAGTTCACGGGGAACCAGACGGGGCCCCGCCAGTTCGAGTTGCCGCCGAACAGCCCGGTGGTGGACTCGGCCGGCTCGTAATCGACGCGGTGGTCCATGCCGTCCACCGTGAGGACGTAGGGATGCTCCCGGTGATGTCGCGATAGCGCGCGGATGCCGTACGGCGACAGAAATTCGGCGCGATCGAGCATGTAGCGGAGCACGCGGATCAGCTGCGCGCGATTGACGATCGACAGCAGCCGGCGCACCCGTCCACCGGCCAGGGTCACCGCGTCGACGTGGGTTCGGAACTCCGGCCGGTTGTCGATGAACCACTGCATGCGGCGCATGAACCCCGGGAGCCGATCCATCACCTCCGGCTCGAGCGTTTCGACCGCGAAGAGCGGAATCAGCCCGACCATCGAGCGCACCTTCAGCTGGCGCGCCTCTCCCGGGGTGTGCAGGACGTCGTAGTAAAACCCGTCTTCCTCGTCCCACAACGTGATGCCTTCACCTCCGAGATCGTTCATCGCCTTCGCGATGTACACGAAGTGCTCGAAGAACTTCGAGGCGATGTCCTCATAGGCGGGATTCGACTGCGACAGCTCGAGCGCGATCGCCAGCATGTTGAGGCAGTACATGCCCATCCACGACGTGCCGTCCGACTGCTCGATGTGGCCACCCGTCGGCAGCGGCGCCGAGCGGTCGAACACGCCGATGTTGTCGAGGCCGAGGAACCCGCCTTCGAAGACGTTCTGCCCTTCGGTGTCCTTGCGGTTCACCCACCACGTGAAGTTCAGCAGCAGCTTCTGAAACGCCTTCTCGAGAAAGTCGCGGTCGGCGACGCCCGTCACCCGCCGATCGATCTTGTACACGCGCCACACCGCCCACGCGTGCACCGGAGGATTCACGTCGTCGAACGCCCACTCGTACGCCGGGATCTGGCCGTTGGGATGCAGATACCACTCACGCAGGAAGAGGATGAGCTGCGTCTTGGCGAACTCAGGGTCGATCGGCGCCAGCGCGATCGCGTGGAAGGCCAGATCCCACGCCGCGTACCAGGGATACTCCCACTTGTCGGGCACCGAGATGACGTCTTCGTTGTAGAGGTGCGTCCAGCGGTGGTTGCGGCCGCGCAGGCGCTCGCGCGGCGGGATCGGCTGTCCCGGATCGCCCACGAGCCAGCGCTTCACGTCGAGATGGTAGAACTGCTTGTTCCACAGCATGCCGGCGTACGCCTGGCGGGCGACCGCCCGCGCGTCGTCGGAGCAGACCGCGGGCACCATCGTCGCGTAGAACTCGTCGGCCTCTCCGCGCCGCCGCTCGACGAGCGCGTCGAACTCGCGATCGAACGGATCACGGGCGGGCGGAACGTCGGTCAGTCTCAGGCGCACGCTGCGCGTCTCGCCCGCGCGCAGCGTCCAGGGATAGTGCGCGGCGACCTTCGTGCCTTCGCGCGCCGGATTGACGGCCTCCGCCCGGCCGCGCACCACGTAGTCATGGAAGGCGTCCTTGACGTACGGCGTGGCGTTGGGAACGCCCCAGAGCCGGCGCAAATTGCTCTCGTTATCGGTGAAGAGCAGGTCGGCCGCGCCTTCACACACGAGCCAGCGCCGGCCCAGGGTGGCGTGTTCCGCCTCGACCAGGCCACCGACGACGCCCGAAGCTGGCGCACGCAACCGCGGGCGCGGCGAGCCCGGTTCCCACGTCCATGTGTTGCGAAACCACAGCGTCGGCAGGACGTGCAGCTGAGCCGGATCCGGTCCGCGGTTCTCGACGGTGATGCGAACGAACAGGTCGTCGACGGTAGCTTTCGCGTATTCGACGACGACATCGAAGTAGCGATCGTCGGCGAAGATGCCGGTGTCGAGCAGCTCGTATTCCGGTTGACCCCGACCACGGCGCGCCGCCTCTTCGATCAGCCGCCCGTACGGATACGCGCGCTGCGGGTATTTGTAGAGGTACTTCATGTAGGAGTGGGTCGGCGTGCTGTCGAGGTAGAAGTAGTACTCCTTGACGTCCTCACCGTGATTGCCCTGCGTGCCGGTGACGCCGAAGAGCCGCTCCTTGAGGATCGGATCGCGGCCATTCCAGAGGGTCAGCGCGAAGCAGAGGCGCTGATGGTTGTCGGAGAGGCCGGCCAGGCCGTCCTCGCCCCACCGGTATGCGCGCGAGCGCGCCTGATCGTGCGGGAAATACTCCCAGGCCGTGCCGCCCGGACTGTAGTCCTCGCGCACCGTCCCCCACTGTCGCTCCGACAGATAGGGCCCCCAGCGCCGCCAGTGCGCCGTCCGGCGCGCCGCCTCCTCGAGCCGCCGATGCTCCTCGGTCATCCCCGGTTTCGGTTATAGTAGCGAAACTCCGGAGGCTTCAGTGCTTCACTACGCGATTTCCCGGCTGCTCTGGCTCGTGCCGACCCTACTCGCGATGGCGCTCGTGACGTTTCTCGTCATGCACGCCACGCCGGGCAGCCCGCTCGACCCGGTGGCCGAGGGCGCCAATCCGCTGTCGCCTGAGGCGCAAAAGGCGCTCGCCGCCTACTACGGGCTCGACAAGCCCCTGTGGCAGCAGTTCGCCATCTTCATCTCGAAAGCCGTTCGCGGCGATTTCGGGTTTTCGTTCGTGTACAAGACCCGGACCGTCGCCGAGATCCTCCGCGAGACGTTTCCGATCTCGCTCTTCCTCGGTTCGATGGCCCTGGCACTCGCTGTGGCAGGCGGCCTCACGCTCGGAGTCCTGGCGGCGATCCATCAGAACCGCGGCTGGGACTATGTCTCGGTCTCGCTGGCCACGGTCGGGGTCGCCGTGCCGAACTTCGTGCTCGCCGTGTTCCTGATCATCATCTTCTCGTTCATGCTGCCGCTCTTTCCGACCGGCGGCTGGAACTCGCCGCGCGACTGGGTCCTGCCGACGGTCACGCTGGCGCTGGCCCCGATGGGAATCATCGCGCGCTTCACGCGGGCCAGCATGCTCGAAGTCATCCGAGCCGACTTCACGCTCACCGCGCGCGCCAAGGGCCTGGCCGAGGGCCCGGTGATCTTCAAGCACGCGCTCAAGAATGCGCTGATCCCCGTGGTCACGCTGCTCGGGCCGCTGTTCGCGGCGGTGGGCACCGGATCGTTCTTCGTCGAATCGATCTTTCGCGTCCCCGGGATGGGTCGCTTCTTCGTCCTGTCGATGACCGGCCGCGACTATCCGATGATCATGGCCGTCGTGCTGGCCTATGGCGTTTTCCTCGCGATCATGAACCTCGTTGTCGACCTCATGTATGGCGCGCTTGACCCCAGAATCCGGTACTAGCCTCAGCGCCGGCGCACGGGCCGTCGCCGACGCCGACGCTGCCCGCGCGCCCGCGGTGCCCGACGCCGAGGCGACGCTCACCACACGTCCGACCAGTCTCTGGCGTGATGGCGTCCGCCGGCTCCGACGCAACCGGCTCGCGATGGCCGGTGGCGCCGTGATCGTCGTCTTGTGTCTCATCGCGATCTTTGCGGACGTCCTCGCGCCGCTGCCCTACACCAAGACCAACTTCGGTCGGCTGAACGAAGCGCCCTCGCGCCTCTATCCGCTCGGCACCGATCAGCTCGGCCGCGATCTGCTCTCCCGCATGATCTACGGCGCCCGGGTGTCGATGCTGGTCGGCCTCGGCGCTCAGCTCATCGTGGTCGCGATCGGCGTGCCGATCGGCGCGCTGTCCGGCTACGTCGGCGGCCGCACCGACCTCGCGCTGACGCGCTTCATCGATGTCATGTACGCGTTCCCTCAGCTGCTGTTTGTCATCCTCGTCATGTCGATGCTCGGCGCCGGGCTCACCAATATCTTCATCGCCATCGGACTCACCGGCTGGGTCGGCATCGCGCGCCAGACGCGCGCCCAGGTGCTGGCCATCAAGCAGAAGGAGTACGTCGAGGGCGCCCGCGCGTTGGGCTCGCGGGCCGGCCGGCTTCTGTTCCGTCACGTGCTGCCGAATGCGCTCACGCCCATCGTGGTCGCCGTGACGTTCGGCATCCCCCAAGCGATCTTCACCGAGGCGGCGCTGTCGTTCATCGGCGTCGGCATCAACCCGCCCACGCCGTCGTGGGGACAGATGGTCGGCGAAGGCCAGCAATACATCCGCTCGTACTGGCATCTCTGCGTGTTTCCGTCGATCGCCATCGCGATCACCATGCTCGCGTTCACGTTCTTCGGCGACGGCGTCCGCGACGCTCTCGATCCCAAAATGAAATAGCACCCCACAGGAGGATTCCATGAAGCGACCCCCGATCTCCGATGCGCAGATGGACCTGCTCGCCACGCGGCTCGCCGCCGCGGGCGTCGGGCGCCGCCATTTCCTGCGCATCGCCGCCGGCCTCACCGCGCTCGGCGCGGCCGGCTTCAACGCGCGCCCCGCGGCCGCGGCACCCAAGCTCGCGCCGGGTGAGAAGCTCGCAAAAGACCAGCACTTCCGCTACGGCGGCGGCGGCTGGTGGCAGAACGATCCGTCTAGCCACGACTACAACAAGGATCTCTACTGCAGCGGCGTGCCGGCGCTCTGGGCGGGCTTGATGAAGTTCACGGCCGACTTCCAGCCGGTGCCATACGTCGCCGAGCGCGTGTCGTCCAATGCCGACGGCTCGGTGTGGACGTTCAATATCCGCAAAGACTCCAAGTGGTCGGACGGCTCGCCGTGCTCCGCGCGCGACTTCGAATGGTCGTGGAAGCGACAGATGGACCCGGCGAGCAAGAATCCCTACTCGAGCTACTTCTACGACATCAAGGGCGCCGAGCCGTTCAACAAGGCCAAGGTGCCGGACGCCTCGCAGGTCGGCGTGCAGGCCAAGGACGACTGGACGCTCGTGGTCACGCTCGAAGGACCGCGGGGTTATTTCCCGGTCCTCGCGGCCTATCTGGCCGCGCTTCCCGCGCATCGTCCGTCGGTCGAGAAGTACGGCGACAAGTGGACGGAGGCGGGCAACCTCGTCTGCAACGGTCCGTTCACGCTGGAGACGTGGGAGCACAACAAGGTCATGGTGCTCCGCAAAAACAAACACTTCATCAACGCGAAGGACGTGACGCTCGAGAAGGTGACGATTCCGATCATTCCGGTGCAATCGGGCGCGCTGCCATTCGAGAACAACGAACTCGACATGACGTCGCTGCAGACGGGCGATCTCAAGCGGCTGCGCGACGATCCGCGGCTGAAGGGCCAGGTGTTCCACTATCCGTTCCCAGGGACGTGGTACCTCACGCCTCAGGTGACGAAGCCGCCGTTCGACAACGTGAAGGTGCGGCGCGCGGTCGCGCACGCCATCGATCGCGAGAACGTGGTGCGCGTGGCCGACGGCTTCGCCGTGCCGGCCTTCGCGATGATTCCGCCGGGCTTTCCGGGCGCGGTCGACGACAAGAAGATCCGGGACATCCAGCGCTTCGACCCGAAAGCGGCGATGGCGCAGCTCAAAGGCACGCCGTTCGAGGGCGGACGCAACTGGCCAAAGATCACGCTGACGATGCGTGACGAAGGCTATGGCAGCAAGCCGCTCGCCGAGGCCGTGCAGTCGGTGCTGCTGGAGCACCTCAACATGAAGACCGAGCTCGAAGTCCTGGAGCAGCGGGTCTTCCGCGCGGGCCTCTGGAAGAACGACTACCAGTTCGTGTGGATCCGCTGGTTCATGGACTATCCCGACCCGCACAACGAATACTTCGATACCTTCTACGGCAAGAAGACCGAGGGCAAGCGCCAGGCGTGGGTCAACGACGCGTTCGACAAAGAGCTGGAAGCCGGACGCGACACGCGTGACCCGAAGAAGCGCATGGTCAACTACGCGAAGGCCGAAGAGATTCTTCAGACCGACGTCGGCTACATCCCCGTCGCCTGGGTCGCTCGATGGGCGGCGGCCAAACCGACGGTGCGGGGTCTCGAGAAGAACAAGGGCGGCGAGACCGTGGTCGAGGGCAACATCTATTTCGACATGCTGCCGCACATCTACATGGTCGAGCGGGCCTGAGATGGCCGATGCCGAGCGCCTTCGCGGCGAGCTGTACGCCGCGTTCAAGAACCGTGCGCTGATGTACTGGCACGTGTTCGATGAGCTCCGCCGAGCGCTCGGCGAGCCGCAAGCCACCGGTCTCATGGCCCGCGCCATCGAGGCGCGCGGCCGTGAGATCGGCCGGCAGTTCGCACGGTACGCGCCGGCGGATCTCGCCGGTCTTCGTGACGCGTTCGTCGGCGGCGTCCCGGACGAGGGGCGGATGTTCGCGCCTCGGGTCGAGCGGTGCGACGCCGCCGCGCTGGACATCGCGCTTCAGCGATGTCCGCTCAAGGAAGCGTGGCAGGCCGCCGGCGTGTCCGACTCCGACGTCGCCGCGCTGTGTCGCATCGCCGGCCGCGTCGACAACGGCACATTCGAGGCGGCCGGCTTCGAGTTCTCCGCCGATACGTGGCAGCCCGGACGCGACGGCTGCTGCCATCTGCACATTCGTCCAGGCCCGATTCACTGAAGACGCTCTCGCTCCGCCTGCTGCCGGGCGTCGCCCTCATGGCGGCTACGGTAGCGCTGCTCTCTGTCCCCGCGCTGACGCCGCTCACGACCTCGCTGCTGCCGGCGTATCCGCTGATCGCCTTCCTCGCCGGCGCGCTGCTCGCCTGGCGTTTCAGGCGATGGCGCGTGCTCGCCGCGACGCTCTCGCTCGCGGCCGCCGAGCGGACGCTCGCGATCACGCTCGCCTCGCCGACGGCCGCCACCGCCGTCGTGACGGCCGTCGCCGCGGCCGCGCTGCCATTCAATCTCACCGTGCTTTCGCTGTTGCCCGAGCGCGGGCGTCAGGTCCTCGGCTGGGCTGTCGGCCTCGTGGCCGCCGAAGCCCTGACCGCGGCGCTGCTCGCACAGCCTGAGGCCGCCCCGATGGCCAACGTGCTCGCGCTGCCCCTGGGCGCAGGTCGGCTGCCGGTGATCGGCTTGCTGGCGTTCTCTTGCGCGCTGTCGCTGGCCGCGGTGCGAGTGCTCATACGCCCGCAGGCGCTCGAATGCGGGATGTTCTCGGCGCTCATCTGCGCAATGATCGCTTTCGGCGTCGCGACGCCGAAGGCGGCGTCCATTGCCCTCGCCGGCTCCGGGCTCGTGCTGCTCGTGTCGCTGGTGGAAACGTCCCACGCGATCGCCTATGGCGACGAGCTGACCGGATTGCCAAGCCGCCGGGCGCTGACCGAGACGCTGTCGGGACTCGACGGCGTCTATACGATCGCGATGGTCGACATCGACCACTTCAAGACGTTCAACGACACGTACGGCCACGACGCCGGTGATCAGTTGCTGCGGATGATCGGGGCGCGGCTCGCGAAAGTCGGCGGCGGCGGACGACCGTTTCGTTACGGCGGCGAGGAGTTCGCGGTGATCTTCAGCGACACGACGCTCGACGACGCCCTGCCCCATCTGGAGGCGCTGCGTCACTCCATCGAGTCCACGGGCTTTGGTCTGCGCAGCGCCGACCGCAGCCGACGGACTCACGACGCGCCGCGGGCCGGACGTCCGTCGCGCCGCGTGTCGGTGTCCGTGTCCGTCGGCGCCGCCGAGGCGGGGCGGCGCGCGGCGCCGGCGCACGAAGTCCTGGACGCCGCCGACGCCGCGCTCTATCGCGCCAAGCGCGGCGGCCGCAACCGCGTGTGCACGTAATTACGTAATCAGCTGGCGCGGATCGCGCGCCAGATCGATTCTGGAGTCAGCGGCATATCGAGGTGACGGACGCCGAGCGGCGCCAGCGCGTCCACGACCGCGTTGACCACCGCCGGCGGCACGCCGATGTTGCCCGCCTCGCCGAGCCCTTTGGCGCCGAGCGGATTGCGCGGCGACGGCGAGTGCGCGTGCAGGACTTCGGCGTGGGGCATCTCGTCAGCCCGCGGCAGCGCATAGTCCATCAGGGTTCCCGACAGCAGATGGCCATCGGAATCGAAGCGGACGGCTTCGAGCGCGATCTGACCCCACGCCTGCGCCAGCGAGCCGTCGAGCTGGCCGTCGGCGAGCAGCGGATTCACGATCGTGCCCGCGTCGTCGATCCACACGAGCCGTTCGAGCGTGAACACCCCGGTGTCGCGGTCGATGCGCACCGCGGCGACGACGGCGCCGCCACTCCACACTTCGGCCTCGGGAGCGAGCACGTGTGACGCCTCGAGGCCGGGCGGCTCACCGTTCGGCCGGGGTCCGTTCCATGCGGCCCGCGCGACCTCGGCCCAGCCGACGAATCGGTTCGGCACGCCGGCCACGCTGAAGCCGCCGGCGACGAGGCGCATGTCGTCGGCGTGCGCCTCGAGCAATGCACCCGCCAAGCGTCGCGCCTTCGCGACCACCGCCTCCGCAGCGTAGACGAGGGCGCCACCACCGAGCGCGGTGCTGCGGCTGCCGAACGTCCCGATGCCCCGGTCGATCACCGCCGTGTCGCCGTGACGGACGTCGATCGCGTCGGGCTCGATCCCCAGTCGATCCGCGATGATCTGCGCGAACACCGTCTCGTGCCCCTGCCCGTGGGCGCTCGAGCCCGTGGCCGCGGTCACGCGGCCGTCGGCCTCCACACGCACCCGCCCGCTCTCCCAGCCGAGCGCGGACGGCTCGACGTAGACGGCCACGCCCACGCCGACCAGCTCGCCTCGGCGTCGACGCTCTGCCGCCGCGCGACGCAGGCTCTCGTAGTCGGCCGCCTCGAGCACGCGCGCGAGCAGCGCGGGATAGTCGCCCGAGTCGTAGCTCTCGCCGGTTGCCGTCGAGAACGGAAAGCGCTCCGGCGGCACGAGATTGCGGCGGCGCAGCTCGGCCGGATCCATGTCGAGCGCGCGCGCGGCAGCGTCGACGAGGCGCTCGATCAGAAATGCCGCCTCCGGCCGGCCGGCCCCGCGATAGGGACCGACGGGCGGCGTGCTGGTGAACGCGCCCACGGCCTCGATGTCGACGTTGGTGATGGAGTACGGCCCCGGCAGGCAACGAACGTGATTGCGCGGCGTGCCCATCGCCGTGTAGCCGATGCTCGGGCCGAGCGGGCACAGGATTCGCGCGCGCACTCCGAGGATCGAGCCGTCGGCGCCCACGGCCATCTCGCCACGCGCGATGCCGCCACGGCCATGATGGGTCGTTAGCAAGTCCTCGATGCGCGTCGCGACCCATTTCACGGGACGGCCGAGGCGACGAGCCAGCCACGGAATCAAGATCTCCTCGCGATACGGCCCGCCCTTCACGCCAAAGCCCCCGCCGACGTCGGGCGCGATGACGCGCACGCGATCGGCGGCCAGTCCGAGCAGCCGCGCAACCTCGTCACGGATCCGGTGCGGCGTCTGCGTTGACGACCAGATGGTGAGCCGCTCGTCGGCCCAGCGCGCGGCGACGCCGCGCGGCTCGAGCGGTACGCCCGCCAGCCGCGCTTGTCGCACGTCGACGGAAACGGTTCGGTGGGCGGTCGCGAACGCGCGGTCAGTGTCGCCGGCACGGACGGCGTACGTAAAGCAGCGGTTGTCCGGACGGCCGACGATCGACGGCGCGTCGGCGGCGAGCGCCGCGTCGGCTTCGGCGGCGCCGGGCAGCGGTGTCCACTCCACACGGACCAGCGCCGCCGCGTCGTGCGCCAGCGCGGCGGACTCTGCCACGACCATCGCCACCGGCGTGCCCTGACTACGCACGACGGCCTCCGCCAGAAAGAACATCTCGGGCACGACCATGCCGTCGATCGCGCGCGCCATCCCGATCGGCGGGAATTTGTCCACGTCCGCTCCGGTGAACACGGCGACCACGCCGGGCGTCCCGCGAGCCGCCTCGACGTCGAGCGCGGAGAGCCGGGCGTGCGCGTGTGGACTGCGCACGAACACGACGTGCGCGGCGTCGTCCAGCCGCAAGTCGTCGAGGAAGCGCCCTTCCCCGCGCAACAACGGCGGATCCTCGCGACGGCGCGTGGCACGGCCGACGTGGCTCACTTGGAATCGCTCCGGACGAGGGCGGGCGTCATGGCGGCGCCCGGATTGTACAATCACGCGCATGTGCCGCCCTGTACGGGACCGGAAACGTGCGTTCGGTGGCCTCTTGCTTGGCGCCGCGCTCGTCGCGCTCTCGGCGACGGAAGTCTCGGCCCAGGTCTTCGTCTCGGCGACGCCGCGGCCCGATATCGCGATCGGCCCGCTGTTCGTCGCCGCCACCGCGCCGAGCGACTTCGCCGCGCCCGTCAACGTGAGCGTCACGTGGAACCTCGTCCAGCGGCGAGAAAATCCGCCGTACGAGCAGACACTGGGGTTGCTCTGGCCGTCGGAGATCGCCGCCGCCACCACGGCGGGCCCCGTCGACCCGGCCCTCGTGAACTACGTCGAGTCACGCGGCTTCACGTCGACGGGCTCGGGGCGGCTGATGCTGCGCACACGCAACCAGAGCCAACTCGGACTGGGCACCCCGGCCGAGGATCTGGCCGTCGGCGCCTCTTACGTCTCGTTCGTGCGCCGCGACGCGCCGCCGCAATCGGGCACCGGCGCGCTGATCTGGATTCCTCCCACGCCGCACCTCGGCGACCAGCGCTGGGTGTTGAATCTCACCTTCCCCGTTCGCGGCATGATCGCGCCCAAGCCGGCGACGTGGCTGGAGGACGTTTTCTGGGGCCGCCGCAACGCGCTCGCGCTGTCGTGGGGCGACGTCGGCTCCATCACGTTCTATCCGCTCTACCACGAGCATCGCGATCGGATCGTCCCCCTCGCGCGCGAGTACTCACGCCTGATCGTCAACTTCCCGGACGCCGATCACCTGCGCATCGAGGCGATCGAGCCCTCCGGCGCGGTGCGGCGCGGCAGCCGCCTGCGGGCCGGCACGGAAACCGTCTCGGTGCCGCTCAACACGGTCGACGCCGCGCCGCAGACGCTCACGGTGCAATACGCGTACTACCGCGGCGTCTTCGCGTGGCGACCCGTGCTCATCTCGCTCGGGCTGCTCGTCCTCGGCAATCTGGCGGGATTGGTGATGATCAGCGGCCGCCTCTCGTCGCTGGTCCGCGCGCGCCTGCGCGTGGCCGGCGGGAACAACACGCGCGCGGGGCTCGCGCTGACGCAAGAGCGGCTCGCGGAGATCAAGCCCGGCCAGTCGACATACGACGATGTCGTCCGCATCTGCGGCCAGCCCGACGAGCAACATCATCGCCTCGCCGACGGTGCGCGCCGCACGCTCGTGTATCGGGACACGCGGCGCAGCCCCAAGCGTGGCCTGCACGTCGGCTGGCTCACCACCGTGCGCCACTGGGACATCGAGCGCTACGAGGTCGACATCGAGCTGGATGGCGCGCGCGTGCACGACGTGGTCATCCACGTTCGTCGTTCGCGCGCGAGGTCGCCCGATTGACCGTTCGCGTGCGTTCGCCGCTGGCGTCCTGGTTCGCCGGCCCCTCTGCCATGCGTCGATTCGCGCGACGCGTCCTGAATCGTCGGGTCGTGCTGTTGTGCGCGCGCGACGACGCGTGGCGCACGCTCGCGCCGCGCTTCGCCGGAGCCGTCGCGCTCACGCGCGCCGGTGTGCCGTTTCAGACCGCGCTCGATCGCCGCTACGATCGCAGCGGCGATGCGCGGCGGCTGGCCGGCGCGCTGGCACGCGGCGCAACGATCTACGTTCCCCAGGCGCACCAGGTGCTGCCTCGCGTCGCGCGGCTCATGGTCGCGCTTCGCGAGCAGCTGCTCGGCGCGCGCGCCGAGGAGACGTCCTTCCTCTTCCTCGTCGAGGGCCGTGGCCGTGACGGTTTCGGTCTGCACCACGACGGGGAGGTCGACGCGTTCTGGGTCCAGCTCGAAGGCCATCGCACGGTGACGCTCGGCCCGCCGGTGGCGCCGCGGACCGCACTCGACATCGACGCACGGCGTGCGAGTGGTCGCGGCTGGCGCACGGTGCAGCTGCCGCCGGGCTCCCTGCTCTACATGCCGGCGCGCGTTCCGCATTCCGTCGTCTGTCACGGCCGCTCCCTCGCGCTGTCGCTGACGTGGTCGCGACGGCGAGCGCGCGCACACAGCGTGCCGTGGGACGTTGCCTCGGGCCGCGCCCGGCCGAGACCGCGTCGCGATCCACGCTGGCTCTGGACGCAGGTGCCGGTCACGGCCGGCGCGCTGGATCGCGCACGCCGGCGCTTTCGCCTGCAGACGCCAGATGGAGCGGCCTGGCTACCCGCGGCGGCCCGCGGGCTCGCGCGGCGTCTCACCGGCATGCCCGCCGTTGCGCGCGGTAGCCGGGGCGCCGAACCGCTGATCGCGCTCGGCGTGCTCGCCCCAGAAGATCTGCCGCAAGCGATCGTGCCGGCCGCGCCGCGCGCGCTCGACGGCTGGCGCTTCGCGTGATCGCGCGTCGGCTGCCGTTCTTCTACGGCTGGGTCGTCGTCGCGGTCGCCTTCGTCACGATGGGGATCGGCGTGAACACGCGCACCGCGTTCTCGCTGTTGTTTCCGCCGATCCTCGCCGAGTTCGGCTGGGACCGGGCCGTCACCGCAGGCGCCTTCTCCGTCGGCTTCCTCGTGGCCACTGCGTATGTGCCATTCCTCGGCCTGGCCATGGACCGATACGGACCGCGCGTCGTGATTCCCATCGGTATCGTGATCACGAGCCTCGGCCTCGTGCTGGCGCCGCTCACGAGCCGCCCGTGGCATCTGCACGTCACGCTCGGCGCACTCGTCGGCGGCGGCTCGATCTTCATGACCTACATCGGCCACTCACTGTTCTTGCCGCACTGGTTCGTGCGGCGCCGCGGTCTCGCCGTCGGCATCGCGTTTTCGGGCGTCGGCATCGGATCGATACTGCTCTTCCCATGGCTCGGCCATCTGATCGCGGCCTCGGGCTGGCGCGCCGCGTGCTGGGCGTTGGCGGCGCTTCTGGTCGTCGTGCTGCTGCCGCTGAACATCACGTTGCCGCGACGGCGCCCCGAGGACATGGGGCTGACGCCGGACGGCGACGCGGCGGCCGAGACCGGCGGCCGTGGCCCCGTCGACAACGTGGTCGACCGCGCGTGGGCATCGGTGGACTGGACGCTGGGTCGCGCGGCGCGCACGGCGAAATTCTGGTGGCTGTTCGTCGGGTTCTTCGCCGCGCTGCTCGCGTGGTACATGGTGCAGGCGCACCAGACCAAATATCTGCTCGACATCGGCTTCGACCGAGAGCGGGCCGCGTACGCGCTCGGTTTCGTGGGACTCACGGGCATCGCCGGACAGATCGCGCTCGGCTGGCTCTCCGATCGGATCGGACGCGAATGGGCCTGGACGCTCGGCGGTGTCGGATTCGCGATCTGCTACGCGTCGCTGCTGCTGCTGCCAGTCCACCCGTCGACAGGTCTGCTCTACCTCATGGTCACGTCGCAGGGGCTGCTCGGCTACGGGCTCGCCTCCGTGTTCGGCGCGATACCGGCGGAGATCTTCCACGGACGCCATCACGGAACGATCTTCGGGACGCTGACGCTCGGCGCGAATGCAGGGGCCGGCTTTGGGCCCTGGGTAGCAGGCGCGATTTACGACCGGACCGGGTCGTATTCGGCCGCGTGGCTGCTCGCCATCGGCGCCTGCGCGCTGTCGGTCATTTCGATCTGGGTCGCGGCGCCGCGCCGCGTCCGCGCGGTGGCGGGTCGCGTCAGACCAAGCGAGGCAGCAGCGCGCTGATCGAGCCGCGCAGCACTGCGTCGGCGAGCGAGTCCATCTCCGTCGGCTCGGCGTTCATGATGACCACGCGCGCCCCTGCTTCTTTGGCGACCGGCACCACGCCGGCGATGGGGTAGACGGACAGCTTCGTCCCGATGGCCATCATGAGATCGCACCGGCGCGCGGCGTCGCCCGCACGCTCGAGGTCCTTCTGCACGAGCCCCTGGCCGAACGAGATGGTGGCCGACTTGAGGATTCCCCCGCAGCTGCGGCACGGGGGATCGACCTCACCCGCGCGCACACGCGCCAACGCCCGCTCCATCGGCGCACGCTCGCCACACGACAGGCAGACGACCTCGCGCGACGTGCCGTGGATCTCGATCACACGCTCGGGAGAGGAGCCGGCCTTGACGTGCAGACCGTCGACGTTCTGCGTGATGAGCGTGTCGAGGGTGCCCCGTCGCTCCAGCGCCACCAGCGCCCGGTGTCCATCGTTCGGCTCGCGGTCGTGCATGGGCGACTCAATCCGAGTGCGCCACGCCCGCTTGCGCACCTCGGGATCGGACACATAGTGGTGAATGGTCGCCATCTTCTCGGCCTCGGGATTCCGGGTCCAGAGACCCTGCGGGCCGCGGAAATCCGGGATGCCGGAGTCGGTGGAAATGCCGGCGCCGGTGAGGACCACGATCCGTCGCGCGGCGGCGATCCAGCCGCGGACGTTGACGAGGGCGCGCTCCGGGTCGTCGGTCACGACGATCTGGATACCACGCCCTCGCCGTAACCGCTACATGCCGAGCTGCTTGAGAGCCTCCTTCGCCTTCGCCTCCGCTTCCGCGTGCTTGCCGGCCTTGTGCAGCGCGTCGGCCTCCTCGGCCAGCTGCCGCGCGTTGTAGGCGGGCTCATCGAGGCGGTTCCCCGCTTCCTCGTTCACCTTCTGGATGAGCTTGGGGCACTGGAATGCCGACGAGGGACCGGCGACGGCGAACACCAGGGCGACGACTATGCTGAGCACGAATGCGACACGCCCCATCGATCGAGCTCCTTTCGTTGCGTGATGAGCTGCCGCCGCCGGTGAGCAAGGCCGAGGCCAGAGCCGCGCGTCCCGGAACGATCGAGAGTTCGCGTGGTTGGCTGCGCGTGCCGCAGTCGCGCGCTTGCGCGCGTGTGGCGAAATTGATCATGTGAGGCGTTCCGCCTCACTTCCCGCGGCTGCCGGGCTGTGATACACCGGGCGCAGCATGCGCCTCGGTGTGCGTCAGAAGCTCGTGTTGTTGAGCCTGCTGATCCTGGTCGTCGTCTCGTTCACGTTCACAGCGGTGCAGCTGCGCCTGTCGCGCACGTGGCGTGAGGAAGATCTCCAGGAGCGCGCGGTCGTCTTCGCGCGCGAGATCGCCGCGACCATCGGCGATCATCACGAGCTCGAGGCCGGCGCGCTCGTCGATCGCAAGATCCACCAGATCATGGCCGTCCGCCGCAGCGTCCTGCAGCTCGACATCGTCCGTCTACCGCCCGACGGCGCTGCCGTCGTCGCAACCAGCGAGCCGGGGTTCCGCCTGCCGTTCACGGCGGCGGACGAAAACTCCGTCCGCGGCGGCGCTGTCGTCTCCCGCCTGCTCTCGGACGCCGGCGGCCGCTCGTGGGAGGTGATGGCGCCCATCCATCTCGATGGAGCCGTCGCGGGCGCCGTCGCCGCACGTTTTGCGCTCGCACGCTTCGACGAGCGCGAGACGCGCAGCCGCTCGGCCGCGCTCTGGCTCACGGCGATCTCGGTGGTGGTGATGGGCTCCCTGATGACGCTCGCGGTGAACGGCGTCGTCAATCGGCCCATCGAGCGGTTCGTGCGGGCGATGCGCGGCGCAGAGGCCGAGCCCGTGGCCGTGAGCTCGCACGACGAGTTCGGCGCGATGGCCCGACACTTCAACGACATGATCGCGCGCGCCCGCGAGCGGCTCTTCGCGATGCAGCGCGATCTGAGCCACGCCGAGCGGCTGGCGCTCTCGGGACGAATCGTGGCGGAAGTCGCGCACGAGGTCGGCACGCCGCTGCACTCGATCATGGGACACCTGGAGCTGCTGCGCGAAGATCTGCCGGCCGCGACCGTGTCGGGAACGATCGAACGGCGGCTGCGTGTGATCGAGAGCCAGCTGAGTCGCGTGCGCGAGATCATCGATCGGCTCCTCGACGTGACGCGCCGCTCGCCGCAGCCGCCGGTGGCCGTCGACATCAACGCGCTCGTGCAGGAGACGATCGAGCTGGTGCGGCCGGCGCTGGTGGCGGCTCAGCTCGAGCTGAAAGTGCAGGCTGATCCTGCGGCGCCGCGGTTCCTCGGTCAGCGCAGCGAGCTGCAGCAGGTTCTACTGAATCTGTTGACGAACGCGCTCGATGCCACGCCGCCCGGCGGCGTCGTCCAGGTCGCTACGCGGGCTCGTGGCGGCGAAGTCGAGTTCGAGGTCGCTGACACGGGCTGCGGCATC
>DAIRVP010000003.1:0-1816 GCA_036802765.1 Candidatus Rokuibacteriota bacterium | reverse complement strand
GCCGTCGCCCGCGATTTGCTGGTCGAGGTGCTCGAGCGCGAGGGCTATCGCGTGCGCGCCGCCGCCGGCGGCGCCGAAGCCATCGCGCTCGCCGAGCGCGAGCTGTTCGACGTGGCGCTCGTCGATCTCCGCATGCCGGATGCCGACGGGCTCGCCGTGCTCGAGCGCCTCGTCGCGCGCGAGCACGCGCCGGCGGTGCTGATCCTCACCGCCTTCGCCGCCATGGACACCGCAATCGAGGCGATCCGCCGCGGCGCCTACGACTACCTCAGCAAGCCGTTCCGTCTCGACGACATCAAGCGCGCGGTCCGCCGCACTCTCGAGGTGCAACGTCTGGCCCGAGACAACCAGCGCTACCGCCGCGAGCTTCGCGAGCGATTCGACGCCGACCGGCTCGTCGGCCATTCGCCGGAAATCGTCGCGATCTACAAGCTCATCGCGCGCGTGGCGGCGCTGGACACCACCGTGCTCATCCAGGGCGAAACGGGCACCGGCAAGGAGCTGGTCGCGCGTGCGATCCATTACGCCGGCCCTCGCGCCGAGCGGCCGTTCGTCGTCATCGATTGCGCGGCGATTCCCGAGCCGCTGTTCGAGTCGGAGCTGTTCGGGCACGAGCGCGGAGCTTTCACCGGCGCCGTCACCACCCGGCGCGGCTTGCTCGAGACCGCGCAGGGCGGCACCTGCTTCCTGGACGAAGTGTCCGAGCTGTCCGGCTCGCTGCAGGCCAAGCTCTTGCGCGTGCTTCAAGATCGCGTGCTGCGACGCGTGGGTGGCAACGAGCCCATTCCCGTCGATATTCGTCTCGTCGCCGCGACCAACCGCGATCTGCGCAAGCGCGTCGAGGACGGACTGTTCCGCGAGGACCTCTATTACCGTCTCAACGGCGTCACGGTCGTCGTCCCCGCGCTGCGCGAGCGCGGCGACGATGTGGCGCTGCTGGCGGAGCACTTCGTGCGCAAGTACGCGGCCGCCGCCGGCAAGATCGTCGACGGCTTCGCGCCCGGCACGCTCGACGCGCTCCGCGCGTACACATGGCCCGGCAACGTTCGGGAGCTCGAGCACGCGATCGAGCGCGCGGTCGCCCTCGCACGCTCGCCGCTGCTGTTGCCTGAAGACCTCCCCGCCGATGTTCGCGCGCAGACCGCGAGGGCGCCCGAGCTGCCCGCGACGCGGATGACGCTGGACGAGCTCAAGCACTGGTACGTCGCGCTCATCCTCGACGAGGCCGGCGGCAACAAGGTCCGCGCCGCCGAGCTGCTCGGCATCGATCGTCGCACCCTGTATCGCATCCTCGAGCGCGCGGACGACGCCGACGACGACGCGTGACGGATGGCCGCGGCCGCGCGAGGCGGTGCCGCGTCTGGTGCGCGGCCTCGGCGCCTCGTAGCGCCGTGGCCTCATCGAGTCCTCAGCTCGGCTTGTTCGCGAGTCCGATCGCGCGGCCCGCCTGTGGCGGGCGCGGCAGCGTGTCGTGCACGCGCTGGATCGCGGCCAGGCGCGCGAGAATCTCCGGCGCCATCGGCGCTCCACGACGCGTCGCACGGTCCACGTGCAGCGACATCAGCTCGTTCGTCGCGGCCAGAAAACCCTCCGTCGCGTGGTACATCGCATGGATGTAGTGCAGCCGCTTGGTGTCGTGGCCAAGCAGCGTCGTGGTGAAGCGCAGCGGATCGCCGGCGCGGACCTCACGGTGATACGTCACGTGCGCCTCGAGACAGAACGTGGTGATCTGTCGCGCGGCGCGATGGGATGCGTCCAGTCCCACCCACGCAAAGAATTCATCGGTCGCGTAGTCGAACACCACGAGGTAATACCC
>DAIRVP010000002.1:0-68695 GCA_036802765.1 Candidatus Rokuibacteriota bacterium | reverse complement strand
TGAGCAGCGTCGCGTAGAGGTACGTCGGCACCGCCGGCGCGAACGTCGAGAGGTACGCGCCCAGGTTGGCCACCGTCTTCACGCGCAGGCCCAGGATCTTGCCGTCGCGCGACAGCGCCAACTCGGCGTCGGTGACGTGATCACGGCCGTGCGCATCGGTCTGGAACGCCTCGCGGCGCGTCGACGTCCACCGAATGGGCCGCTTGATCTGCCGCGTCGCCCACGAGCACACCGTTTCTTCGTTATAGAGGAAGATCTTGCTGCCAAAGCCTCCGCCGACGTCCGGCGCGATCACGCGCACCTTGTGCTCGGGAATCCCGAGCACGAACGCCGTCATGAGCAGACGGTGCACGTGCGGGTTCTGCGACGTGACCCAGAGCGTGAGATCGCCCGTGGCCGGCTCGAAGCGCGCCACGCACGCCCGCGGCTCCATGGCGTTGGCCACGAGGCGCTGGTTGACGATACGCTTCTTGACGACGACGGCGGCCCCTTTGATCGCCGCGTCCGCAGCGGCCGCGTCGCCGATCTGCCACTTGAAGGCCACGTTGCCGGGCGCGACCTCGTGGATCTGCGCGGCGCCCTTGTCGGCGGCCTTCGCGGTGGCGGTGACGGCGGGCCGCACGTCCCAGTCCACGCTCACCTTCTCGGCGGCATCGAGCGCCGCGTCCTGGCTCTCGGCGATGACGATGGCGACGGGATCGCCCACGTACCGCGCGGCCTCGACGGCGAGCGGCGGATGCGCCGGCACCTTGAGCTCCGGCAGCAGCCAGCCGCACGGCAGCGAGTTGACGCCGGTCATGTCCTTGCCGGTGAAGATTGCCACCACGCCTGGATGCGCCTTCGCCTTGGCAACGTCGATCTTGCGGATCTTCGCGTGCGCGTGCGGGCTGCGCACGAACGCCGCGTACGTCATCCCCGGAAGCTTCAGGTCATCCGTGTAATTGCCCCGGCCTGTGATGAACCGCGGATCCTCGCGACGCTTGATGGACTTTCCGAACATGCGCGTGTCGGTCGCGGTGGCCATGCTGCTACCTCACTTCGCTCCGGCCATGTGCTCCGAAGCCCACTGAATGGCCTTCACGATGTTGTGGTAACCGGTGCATCGGCACAGATTGCCCTCGAGCTGGTGGCGGATCTGCTCCTCCGACGGCTTCGGATAGCGCTCCAGCATCTGATAGGCGGCCAGGATCATGCCCGGCGTGCAGAAGCCGCACTGCAGTCCGTGCTTTTCCCAGAAGCCCTGCTGGATCGGATGCAGGTCGCCGTTCTTCGCGAGCCCTTCGATGGTCGTGATCTTGGCGCCGTCGGCCTGGACGGCAAAGACGGTGCACGACTTTACCGCCTGACCGTTCATCAGAATCGTGCAGGCGCCGCACTGGCTGGTATCGCAGCCGACGTGCGTGCCCGTGAGTCCTACCGTCTCGCGGATGTAATGGACGAGCAGGAGGCGCGGCTCGACCTCGTGGCTCTGGGTCTGTCCGTTGATCGTCATCTTGGCTGGTAGTTTCACGGCGTGGACCTCCCGGGTGTGAGTCGGCGCGAGAGAGGGTAAGACCTCCCCTGCGGCCTGTCAACGGGCGGACAGTAGTCGGCGGCCCTCCGCGCGCGCCTGATCCAGCACCTCGCGCACGGGGAGTGATTTCTCTCTCGCGATGCGGGCGACATCGGCGAACTCCGGGGTCACCGTAACGACGCGTCCCTCCAGTCGCGAGACCTTGAAGGGAATCGGTCCGTGGCTCGTGTCGAGCGTCACGATCTCACGCGGCAGGGCGACACGGCGCCACTCGGACCAGCGCACGCCGATCGTGGAGGACTCCTCGAAGAGAACACGGCAGAGCTCGCCGACGCGGGCGGGCGCGCAGAGCGCGGTGAGGACCGTCCCCGGACGGCTTCGCTTCATCACGACCGGCGTGAGAAAGACGTCGAGCGCACCCGCCTCGAATAGCCGGTCGACGAGCGGCTCGTACAGCTGCGGCGACATGTCGTCGATCGTCGTCTCGACTTGCACGATCGTCTCGATCGCGCCCGAGGCGTCCATCGTTTCGCCGACGAAGCAGCGCAGCACGTTCGGTGTGCCAGGCAGATCCCGCGTGCCCGCGCCGTAACCCACCGCGCCGAGCGTCATGGCGGGCGGACGCATCGCCGGGCGCGCGAGCGTGGTCAGGATCGCCGCGCCCGTCGGCGTCACGAGCTCGAACCGGACTCCCGTGTCGACGACTGGAAAGCCGCGCAGGAGCTCGACCGTCCCGGGCCCCGGAATCGGCATCCGCCCGTGCGGTCCGTCGACGAAGCCGCCGCCGAGCGGCAGCGGCGAGACGTAGACCGTATCGATTCCGAGCAGGTGCATGCCGAGCACCCCGCCCGTGACGTCGACGATCGCGTCGACCGCGCCGACGTCGTGAAAGCGCACGTGCTCGGGCGTGGTGCCGTGCACCCGTGCTTCGGCTTGGGCGAGACGCTCGAAAATGCGCCGCGCGCTTTCCGCCACGGATGCTGCCAGACGGCTGCGGTCGAGAATGGCGAGGATGTCGCCGAGGCCGCGATGGTGATGGTGCGCTGCCGCGTCGATCTCGACGTCGACTTTCGTGGCGCGAAAATCACCGCGGCGGACTTCGTGCCGGACGAGGTCCCATCCGCCGAGATCGAGCCCGTGCAGGCCCTCGCGCAACGCTTCGAACGGCGCCCCCGCGTCGACCAGCGCGGCCATGATCATGTCGCCCGCCGCCCCGCTTGGGCAGTCGAAGTAGATGACGCGCGACATCTCAGTTCGCGACGCTCATCGGCGGAAGGTCGACGACGTCATGCGACGCTCATCGGCGCCGCGCTCAGCGGATCTTGGCGACGAGCCGATTGATCTGACTCGCCTGGTGCGCCGCGCCGTAGCCATTGTCGATATTGACCACGGAGATGCCGGGGGCGCACGAGTTCAGCATCGCCAACAGCGCCGCGAGCCCATTGAGCGAGGTGCCGTAGCCAATGCTGGTCGGCACAGCGATCACGGGCCGATCGACGAGACCGCCGATCACGCTCGGGAGCGCGCCCTCCATCCCCGCGACGGCGACAATGACGTTCGCCTCCGACAGAAGCTCGCGATGCGCCAGCAGCCGGTGCAGGCCGGCCACGCCGCAGTCCGTCACGCGCTCAACACGATTGCCGAGCGCCTCGGCCACCATCGCCGCCTCCTCGGCCACGGGCAGATCGGCCGTTCCGGCGGCGGCCACCACGATCAGACCGACGCCGTCGCGAGGCTCCGGCCGCGCGACGATGAGTCGAGCGAGGGGATGCCATGCGTGCGGCACGCCGGCGGCGACCACAGCGCCGAGCACGGCGTCGTCCGCGCGTGTGGCCAGAACGTTCGCGTGGTCGACCACGAGTCGCTGCAGAATCGCCACGACCTGGGCAGGCGTCTTGCCGGGACAGAACACCGCTTCGGCCGCGCCCGCGCGCAGCTCGCGGTGCAGATCGACCTTCGCAAAGCCGAGATCGGCGTACGGAAGGTCGCGCAGACGCGCCATCGCGTCGGCGGCCGTCACGCGACCGGCGGCCACGGCGTCCAGCAATGTGCGCAGCGTTTCGGGATTCACGGTTGGGCTCTTCCCAGTTTCAACACGAGGTTCGCCGAGCCGGACTGCAGGCCGGCGAGATCTACCGCGACATACACGTACCCCAGCTCGCGGAAGCGAGCCACGATGGCGTCGTGACGGCCGTCGACCCAGAGCTGCGGCATCTCGTCCCGTGCGATCTCGAGCCGAGCCAGACGATCGTGGTGCCGCACGCGGAACTGACGGAAGCCGAGCGATTTCAAAAACGCTTCGGCGGCGTCGACGCGGCGGAGGTTCTCGGCCGTGATGCGGTCGCCGTACTGAAAGCGCGACGACAGGCACGCGAAGGATGGCTTGTCCCACGTCGGCAGGCCCAGGGTCCGAGAGAGATCGCGGATCTCCTGCTTCGTCAGTCCCGCGTCGATCATCGGCGCGCGTACGCCACGTTCCCTCGCTGAGCGCATCCCAGGTCGGTGATCGCCGAGATCGTCAACGTTCGCGCCGTACACGAGCGCGCGGCAGCCCTCCCGCTCGGCGACCGGCGCCAGGTGCGTGAACAGCTCCTCTTTGCAGAAGAAGCAGCGGTTGGCGCCGTTCGCGGCATACTCCGGATTCGCCAGCTCATCGGTACGGACCACCACGTGGCGCAGCCCGATCAGTGCAGCGAGGCGCTTGGCCTCGAGCAGCTCACCTTCCGGATACGTCTCCGAATCGGCCGTGACGAGGACGGCACGCTCGCCGAGTGCATCCTTGGCCGCGCGCGCCAGGAGTGTCGAGTCCACCCCGCCGGAGAACGCGACCACAACGCTCTCCAGCTCGCGGATCGTCTCGAGCAGCCGCGCATATTTGGCGTCGAGAGCCACGTCCATCGCTCAGGACGCTCCAGCTATCTCGGCGAGCGGTGTCACGGGACGGGCGCCGACGTGCGAGATGACCTCGGCGGCCGCGAGTGAGCCGAAGCGGCCGCACGTCGGCAGATCCATGCCACGACTGAGGCCGAACAGGAACCCCGAGGCATACAAGTCGCCGGCGCCCGTTGTATCCACGACGGCATTCACCTTCTGCGCCTCGATGACGTGCACCTCGTCACCGGCGACGACGACCGAGCCGCGCTCGCTGCGCGTGAGCGCGGCGATCTCGCAGTGCCGGCGCACCTGCTGCAGCGCGGCGTCGAACTCGTTGGCTTCGTACAGCGCACAGATCTCGACCTCGTTGGCGAACAGCACGTCGACGTGACGCTCCACGAGATCGACGAACGCGGCGCGATGTCGATCCACACAGAACGGATCCGACAGCGTCAGCGCGACCTTCCGGCCCGCCGCGTGCGCGAACCCCGCGGCCGCGCGAAACGCCTCCTGCGCCGCGGGCGGATCGAAGAGATAGCCCTCCAAGTACAGAATGCGTCCCCGTGCGATGAGCCGCGCGTCGACGTCGGCGGGGCCGAGCTGCGTCGAGGCGCCGAGATACGTATTCATCGTCCTCTGCGCGTCGGCCGTCACGACGATCAGGCAGCGTCCGGTCGACGGACCGCTCGTCGCCATCGGCGTCGTGTATTGCACGCCGACCGACTTGAGGTCGTGGCTGAACACCGCGCCGAGCTGATCGTTGCGCACCTTGCCGATGTAGTGTGCGCGGCCGCCGAACGAGGCGACGCCGACCATCGTGTTGGCCGCCGAGCCTCCAGAGATCTCCACGGCCGGCCCCATGGCGTCGTACAACGCGCCGGCACGAGCCTCGTCGATCAGGTGCATGGTGCCCTTCGCGAGACCGTGGCGTTCCAGGAACGTCTCGCTCTCGTGGCTGAGCACGTCGACCAGCGCATTGCCGATGCCGATGACGTCGAGCTCGTGCGAGCTCATTGTAGCGGCGTCCGCGAGCCCGGCTTGCGTCGCGGGTGGCCTGACTTAGGCGCGACCCGACTCCGCTTGTCGAGCGGGAAATACTTCCCGATCAGCAGATCGAGGCGGCGGCGCGTGGCGTGGGGAAACGCCGAAGGGTTCGTGATCACCGCGCTCTCGAGCAGCCGCGGGCACTCACATTCCCGTGCGCCACCGATCGTCGGGATGACGGTTCGGAGTACCTGCTTCGCGGTCGCCACGTTCTTGAGGAGATTCGCCACCACGGCCTCGACGCTGACGGCGGCGTGCGTGTCGTGCCAGACGTCGTAGTCCGTGGCCAACGCGAGCGTCGCGTAGCAGAGCTCCGCCTCACGCGCCAGCTTCGCCTCCGGCATGTTCGTCATGCCGATCACGTCGACGCCCCACGAGCGGTAGATGCGCGACTCCGCGCGTGTCGAGAACTGCGGACCTTCGATGCACACGTACGTGCCGCCGCGATGCACGCGACTGGCGGTCTCGCGCGCGGCCTTTTCGAGCCGGTCGGCCAGCTGGCCGCACACGGGCTCCGCCATGCCGACGTGGGCGACGATACCATCGCCGAAGAACGAGGAGACGCGGCGCTTGGTCAGATCCACGAACTGGTCGGGGATCACCAGGTCGAGCGGCCGGACGTCCTCTTTCATGCTCCCGACGGCCGACACCGAGATGATCCACTCCACCCCTAGCGACTTCAGCCCCCACACGTTGGCGCGGAAGTTCAGCTCCGTCGGTGTGAGGCGATGCCCGCGGCCGTGCCGCGGCAGGAAGACGACCGGTCGCCCGTCGAAGTCACCGGTGCAGAACTCGTCGGAGGGATCGCCGAACGGCGTGCGGACGCGACGCCAGCGAATGTTCGTCAAGCCTTCCAGCTCATAGAGCCCGCTGCCCCCGATGATCCCGATGGCGCCGTTCATGCCGGCACGCGCTCCGCCGACCCCACGAGCTCACCGCGCACGCCCGCGTCGGCAGCGAGCAGTCGCACACGCGCTGTGCGGCGCATGAGCGCGTCCGGCCCTTCGAACACGACCTCGACGTAATTTCCCGTGAGTCCCACCAACCCACCCGTCGCGCGGTCGCGCGTCTCGAGCACCAGCACGTCTTCTGTGCGGCCGACCAGCGCCTGTCGGAACGCCAGGGCCTTCGCCGCGCCGACCGCACGCAGGCGCGCCGCGCGATGCGCGCTCGTCGCCCGGTCGATATGACCGGGTCGCGTGACCGCCTCCGTTCCGTTGCGATCGGAGTACGGAAACACGTGCAGGTACGTGAACGGCAGCGCCTCGATGAGCGCCTGTGTGGCGGCCGCGTCGTCCGTGCCCTCGCTGGGAAAGCCGGCGATCACGTCCGCGCCCAGGCCCAACCGTGGAATGGCGCGCGCCAGGCGCTCGACGACCGCCCGATACATCGCCACCGTGTACGGCCGCCGCATTGCGCGCAGCACGCGGTCGCTGCCGCTTTGAAGCGGCACGTGGAAGTGCGGCGCGATCGTCGGCGCGCTCGTAACGATGTCCAGGACGTCGCCGGTGAAGTACGCGGGCAGCATCGAGGACAGGCGCAGCCAGCGGAGCCCCGGAATGTCGACGAGCGCGCGCAGCAACGCCGCCAGCGACGTACGCGGCACCAGATCCGCGCCGTAATGACCGAGGTCGACGCCGGTGAGCGTCACCTCGGCGTGCCCGCCGTCGACGAGCCCGCGCACCTGATCGACCACGCGGAGTAGATCGAGGCTGCGGCTTTCACCTCGGGCGTGCGGGACGATGCAGAACGCGCACCGGTGCTGACAACCGTCCTGAACCTTGATGAACGCACGGGAGCGCCCCGGCGCACGCGCGGGGGGATCACTGGCGATCCGCGCGTGACGCAGGTCGCCGACCTCCAGGCGCGCCGATCCGCGACGAGCGAGAAGCACTTCCTCCACCAGCAGCGGGAGCCGAGGCTTGTCGGCGTTGCCGACCACGAGGTCCACGCCCACCTCGCGGGCAACCTCATCCGCGCTCGTCTGTGCCCAGCAACCGGTCACGACGACACGAGCCTCAGGATTGGCGCGGCGCGCACGCCGGATCGCCTGCCGGTCGGAGACTTCGGCGCGCGCCGTGACCGTGCAGGTGTTGACGATGACCACGTCGGCCGCGGCTCCGAACGGGACCGTGGAGAACCCGCGTGCCTCGAGGGCTGCCTGGAGTTGCTGCGTGTCCACCTGGTTCACGCGACAGCCGAGCGTGGCGAAGGCAACGCGGCGACTCACGCCACGGCCTCCTTCAGCTGCCCGCACGCGGCGCCGATGTCTTCACCTCGGCTCCAGCGCACGGTGGTCGTGACGCCGGCCTCGAGCAGGATCGACTGGAAGGCCAGAATCCGCGCGAGCGGCGGCCGGCGGAAATCCGCGCCCGGCCAGTCGTTGAACGGAATCAGATTGACCTTCGCGCGGATGTTGCGCAGGAGGCGCGCGAGACGCTGCGCCTCCTCGGGCGCGTCGTTGACGCCGTCGAGCAACACGTACTCGAAGAACACGCGCTGCCGCGGCGCCAGCGGATAACGCCGCACCGCGCCCATCAACGCCTCCAGATCCCAGGCGCGATTCACGGGCATGAGGCGGGAGCGGATCTCGTCGGATGCCGCATGCAGCGAGATCGCGAGATTGACCTTGAGGTTTTCTCGGCCGAGCTTTTCGATACCGGTCACGAGACCGACCGTCGAGACCGTGATGCGCCGCGGGGAGTACCCGAAGCCGAGCTTGGCATCCGTCAAGATCTTCAGCGTCCTGAGGACCTCGGCGTAGTTGGCGAGCGGCTCCCCCATACCCATGAACACCAAGTGTGTGGCGTGCTCGGTGGCGTTCGCTCTCAGCACTTGCCCAACCATCTCGGCCGCGCTGAGGTTTCGCGTCAGCCCCATGGTGCCGGTCAGACAGAACGCGCATGCATACCCACAGCCGACCTGTGTCGACAGACACAGGGTGACGCGCCCATCGTCGGGCATCAGCACGCTCGACACCCGTGCGCCATCGTCGAGCCGGAACACGAGCTTGCGGCTGCCATCCTGCGACGGCGTCTCACGCTCGACGTCGGGCAGCCGCGAGACGACACGCGCGGCGAGTGTCGCCCGAAACTCCTTCGGCAGGTCGGTCATGGCCTCGAGGTCCACGACACCCTTGCGATAGATCCATGTCGCAAGCTGGCGTCCGCGATAGCGCGACGCGCCGAGCTCTGCCGCGAGGTCTTCCATCTCCGAAGGCAGCATTCCTACGAGGTTCTGAGCGGACATCGGACGAAGAATAACACGGTGATCGTTTGCAAAACCGACACGCCGCGCGCTCAGACGCGTCGTGATCGAGCGGTCGTGCGTGCCCATCCGGCCCTATAACGCATGACCGCCCTCCAACATGATGTGAGCATCCGATCGTCTTGGAGGCACAGATGCTGTTGTTCAGTTTTCTCGTGGCGATTCTCGGTTCGATCGCACTCTTCATCGCTCCGGCGTTCGCGCAGGCTCCCGTGAGCCCGTTCGCAACCTCACCGGGCATTTCATCGGGCATCAGTCCCTCGGTGACCGGAAGCCTCACGCCATCGTTGACGCCGGGGCTCATTCCGTCGATCAATCCGAGCGTCACTCCGTCGCTGGTCCCCGGCTTCGCTCCCCCGGTAAACCCAGTCATCACTCCGTCCATGACCGGCGGCATTCCCGGCACGCTCGGCGGCACGCCGAACGTCTCCGGCGGTTCGATCACTGGCGGTATCCCAGGCACGCTAGGCGCCACGCCGTTCCAGTCCGGAAGCTCGATCACCGGCGCGTTGCCCGGCCCTTCGACGTTCGGAACGACCGGGACGACGTCGACATCACCGCTGGGCGCCGGTGCGCTCGGGGGCGCGACCGGTACTGGTCGCTGACGACGAGATGACGATCCGATAGCACCGCGGAATTCGTCCGCGGCACCGGGGAGAAAACTCTACATCCGCCCGTCCACCGATTTCGTGGGCGAGCCGTGGATAACCGTGTGCGGAACTCCCGTCACGGCGTGGAATGTCGGTCGCTTAGAGCGTTTCGCCCACGCGATGAGCAGAACGGTGGCGACTGCCTTCAATCGCGCAGCATGACGTAGACGTCGAGCAGGTTCGTATTGGTCGGACCCGACACGATCAGATCACCTGCACTCGACAGAAAGGTAAACGCGTCGTTGTCGTCCAGCGCGGCGCGCGCCGAGCGTCCGGAACGCTCGCCATTCGGGATCGTGATCGCGTCGGCAATGGCGCCGGCCGCATCGGTCGGACCGTCGCTGCCGTCCGTGCCGGCGGCGAGCACGACGAGCCGATCCTCGCGCGTCAGCTCGAGCGCCGCCGCGAGGACGAACTCCTGACAGCGGCCTCCGCGTCCGCTCCCGCGGACCGTGACCGTCGTTTCCCCACCGGCGATCAGACAGGTGCGTGCGGCCACGCTCCTCGCACGCGCAACGAGCTCACGCGCGACGTCGCGCGCCTCGCCCTGCAGCTCGCGCGTGAGAATCTCGGTGCGGTACCCCAAGCGTCGCGCCTGTGAGGCGGCCGCCTCCACGACGGTGGCGTTGTTGCCGATCACGACATTCGTCACGTGCTCGAAGACAGGGTCGCCAGGCTTCGGCGTCTCCGCAATCTCGCCGCGCGCGCCGGCGTCGAGCCGCGCGCGCACCGAGGCCGGGACGCGAGCGATCACGCCACGCCGCCGCAGCACATCGAGCGCATCCGCGAACGTTGTGGGATCGGGGGCCGTTGGCCCGGACGCGATGACGTCGAGCGGATCGCCGATGACATCGGAGAGGATCAGCGCCATCACGGTGGCCGGGGCGGCCGCGCGCGCGAATTGCCCGCCTTTGAAGAACGAGAGATGCTTGCGCACCGCATTGAGGTCGTTGATCGTCGCGCCGGCGGCCAGCAAGAGCCGCGTCGTTTCCTGCTCTTCCGCGAGCGTGATCGGCGGAACCGGCGCGGGCGTCAGTGCCGAGCCGCCTCCCGAGACGAGGAACACGATGAGGTCGTCGGCTTTTGCGGCGTGGACACGACGAATCATCTCTTCGGTCGCGGCCTGCCCGCGCGCGTCTGGCACGGGATGGCCGGCTTCTCGCAAGACGATGCGCTCCGTCGGCACGGTGTAACCGTCCTTGACGATGACGAGGCCTTCGGTAATCGCCGGACCGAGCGCACGCTCGAGCGCCGCCGCCATCGAGCCGCCGGCCTTGCCGCAGCCAAAGACGAGGAGCCTGCCCGGAAGCCGACGCCTCAGATCGACGGGCAGACGATCGAGCGCGCGGTCGACGAGGGGTGGGACGTCGGCGGCGGCGAGCGCCGCGCGCCAGATTGCGAGCGCGGCCTCGCGGGCCGCCTCAGGCAAACGTGCGCAGCTTCTGTAGGCGCTCTCCCGCTTCCGTCAGCATGTCGTCGGTCTTCGGAAAACAGAAGCGGATCTTCGTGCGTCCGAGCTCGGCATGGGCGTAAAACGACGAGCCGGGGACGGTCGCGACACCGCACTCCTTGATGAGCCACATCGCAAATGCGTAGTCGTCGTCCACGCGCGCCGCCTTCATGAAGCGCCCCGCATCGGTGAGGATGTAGTACGCGCCGCTCGGCTTCCACGCGACGAACCCCGCCGACTCGATGTAGCGCCACAGCAGGTCGCGGCGCTTCTGGTAGCCCTCCCGCAGACCGACGTAGTAAGAATCCGGGAATCGAAGCGCGGTCACCGCGGCCTCCTGCAGGGGATGCGGCGCGCCGACGGTCACGAAGTCGTGCGCCCGGCGGATCCCGACCGAAAGCTCGGGCGGCGCGACCGCGTAGCCGACGCGCCAGCCGGTGACGGAGTACGACTTGGAGATCCCCGAGATTGTGATCGTCCGCTCGGCCATCCCGGGCAGCGTCGCGATCGGCGTGTGGCCGTGCCCGTCGTACACGATGTGCTCGTAGATCTCGTCCGTGATGGCCAGCAGGTCGTGCTGTAGACAGACGTCGGCGATGGTCTGAAGCTCCGCGCGCGAGAACACCTTCCCCGAAGGATTGTTCGGGCTGTTGAAGACGATCGCCTTCGTGCGCGGCGACACCGCCGCGCGGAGGCGATCGGGATCGAACGTGAAATCCGGCGGCTCGAGCGGCACCCACACCGGCCTGGCGCCGGAAATGATGCAGCCCGGCCCGTAGTTCTCGTAAAAGGGCTCGAAGATGACGACCTCGTCGCCGGGATTGAGCACGGCCAATAGCGTCGAGAGCATGGTTTCCGTCGAGCCGCAGCAGACCGTGACGTGCTGTTCGGGATCGACGTCCATGCCGTAGAACGCGCGGTACTTGTCCGCGATCGCGCGGCGTAGCGCCGGCGTGCCCCACGTGATCGCGTACTGGTGAAAGTCGCCGTCGATCGCCCGATGCGCCGCCTCGAGCAGCTCCCGCGGCGGCGGAAAGTTCGGCATCCCCTGCGCGAGATTCACGCCACCGAGCTGGCTCACAACACGCGTCATCTCGCGAATGACGGATTCGGTGAAGCCCTGGACACGCTGGGAGATGCCGCTCATACGATCACGTCGCGCTCGATCGGATCGACCTGCACGCCTTTGCCTTTGAGCCACGCCACGCCACGATCGAGCGTGTCCTCGGCCGCCTCCATCTCGAGGGCGACCCAGCCGTAGTCGGCCTTGACGTCAGCGCGGCGGATGTTGATGACGATGTCGAAGTCCTTCACCAGCCGATAGAGGATCGGCTCCTGGATCAGGCTCGGCGGAAACGTGAGCCGCACTCGCGTGCGGGTCATGGCCGTCACGCGTCCTTACCACCCTCCCGCGATCGCGGGCACGATGGACACCGCGTCGCCGTCTTTCAGCGTCGTCTTGCGGCCGTCCATGAAGCGGATGTCTTCCTCGTTCACGTAGATGTTGATGAAGCGACGCAGCTCACCGCTGTCGTCCACCAGCCGCTCCTTGAGACCCGGAAACTGGCGCTCGAGATCGGCCACGACGTCGTCGACGGTACCCGCCTTGGTCTGCACCTCGGCGTTACCCTTCGTGACCTGTCGCAGCGGGGTTGGAATTCGAACCGTCACCGGCATTCTGGTCTCCTTCGTCTTTCGTCTTTCGCTCGCCTCGTCAGCTCGTCTGGTTCTTGAGGTCGGCGAGCGCGCGATCGAACGCAGACAGCGAGGGTTTGATCTTCACGTGGGCCTCGAGCCGATCATAGAGCGCATCCGGCGTCTTGAGCCCATTGCCGGTGATGCACACCACCACCGACTCGTCGCGCGGGATCACACCCGCCTCGATGAGCTTTTTCGCAGCGGCGAGCGTCACACCGCCGGCCGTCTCGGTGAAGATCCCTTCCGTCCGCGCCAGCAACAGCATGGCTTCGATGATTTCAGCGTCGGTGGCGTGCTCGCCGAAGCCGCCGGACTCCTTCGTGGCCCTGTACGCATAATAGCCGTCCGCGGGATTGCCGATGGCCAGCGACTTGGCAATCGTGTTCGGGCGCACCGGCTTCAGCACGTCGGTATCATTTCGGATCATCGTGACGATCGGCCCGCAGCCCAGCGCCTGCGCGGCATGCATCTTCGTCCGAACCGGCCCGTCCAGCAGATCGAGGCTCTTCAGCTCCTTGATGGCTTTCCAGATCTTCGTGATCAGCGAGCCGCCTGCGCACGGCACGACGATGTGGTCCGGTGTGCGCCAGCCCAGCTGTTCGACGATTTCGAATCCGTACGACTTCGATCCTTCCGAGTAGTACGGCCGAAAATTCACGTTCACGAACGCCCAGCGATACTTGTCCGCGATCTCCGAGCACAGGCGGTTGACCTCGTCGTACGTTCCGTGAACGGCGACGAGCGTGGGATCGTAGACCAGCGTCGCGAGCACCTTGCCCTGCTCGAGATCGGCCGGGATGAAGATATAGGACTTCAGCCGGCCCTCGGCCGCGTGAGCCGCCACGGAGTTGGCCAGGTTTCCTGTCGACGCACACGCGACGGTGTCGAACCCGAACTCGCGCGCCTTCGTCACCGCCACCGACACGACGCGATCCTTGAACGACCACGTGGGATGGCAGACGGAATCGTTCTTGATCCAGATCTCGCGACAGCCCAACTCGTCGGCCAGGTTCCGCGCCCGGATCAGCGGCGTGAAGCCCACGTGGTGGCCCACCGCCACGTCGCCCTCGACCGGCAGCAGGTCCTTGTAGCGCCACATGCTCGGCGGCCCCGCGGCGATCGATGCGCGTGTGACGACGCCCTTGAGCGCCTCGTACTGGTAGTCGACTTCGAGTGGGCCGAAACAGAACTCGCAGACGTGAACGGGGACCGCGGGATAGTGACGGCCACACTCCCGACACTTCAACCCCTTCAGCTTCGCCATGGCCTCTCCATCGGTAGGGGAATTGAGCCCCGAGTGTTACAGCACCGACAGCAAGAGATTTCCGCTACTAAAGCATATCCAGCGGGAAATACAAGGCGGTATGCTCGCTTCGTGCTCCCGCTCGTGCTGCTGGTCGGCTTCGGCGTCGCGTTCGGCGGAGCAACGCTTGGCGGCGCGATGCTCGGATTCGACGATCACCCCGGTCAGCTCTACCGCGTCTGGCACGTGCTCACGTACGGCCCGGCGCCGTGGGCATGGGACCGCGGCTGGTGGGCGGGCTATCCCGAGCTGCAGTTCTATCCGCCGGGGTTTGCGTACGTCGGTGCGCTGCTCGCGTGGGCTACTGCGGGTGTGTTCGATATTCGGACTGTCTACCAGGGACTGCTCTGGCTCGCGTACCTGCTGCCCGGCGTCACGACGTACCTCGCGCTCACGCGGCTCACCGGCCAGCGGTGGATGGCGTTGCCGTTCTCTTTCGTCGCGTTGACGTTGTCGGCCGGGCTCGCGAGCGGCGTGAACGGCGGCGTGCGAACCGGAATGGTAGGAGCGCGGCTCGCGTGGGCACTGCTCCCGATATTGCTGACGCTGCTCGTGCGATGGATCGAGGAGCGTCGCCCGCTCTCGCCGGCGGTCGCGCTTCTCCTGGCCGTCGTCACGCTTCTGCATCCCGCCCAGCTGCCGGCCGCGGTGGTGTTGATCGCGCTGGCCGTGTTTCTTCGCCCACCGTGGCGCGCGAGCGGTCGCGAGGCGCTGACGGCCGTGGGCGTCGGTGCGGCGCTGACCGGATTCTGGACGCTGCCGCTGCTGTTCCGTCTGGCCGAGACGCGTGCGCTCGCCTGGGGGACGCTGTCGCTCGCCGACGTGGCGCGTCCGCTTCCGATCGTCCTCATCGCCCTCGCCATCGCCGGCCTGGTCGATCGAGCGCCGACGGGCACCGGCGCTCGCCTCGCGCTCTGGTGGATGCCGGCCGCTGTGGCGGTGACCGCACTCGATCGGCTCGCGCTGGAGCCGCTCGGTATTCGCTGGCTGCCGGCCGACCGTGTCGTCGACGGCGCGTGGATGGCGCTGCTCTTCGCGGCCGGCGTCGGTGCGCTCCGGCTCACACGGCGGCTCGATGCGCTCCCCTTGCCACGTGCTCTCGATATCGGGCTTCGTGAGCCGGCCGTCGGGCTCGTCGTTGCGGCGCTGTTCGCGCTCCTCGCGATCCGAGGCGACACGCTGATGCTGCGCCCGGCGTCGATGATGTGGCCGTCGCTGATCTCGATCGAGCGGGGACTTCGGCTGCCCGACCTGTGGAGCCTGCTGGGTCGGCTGCCCGAAGGACGCATCCTGTTCGTGCGCTCGGGCGTGCCGCTGGTTCACGGCGTCGACTGGTGGCGTCCTCACACGCACGTGACTGCGCTGACGCCGGCCGACGGCGACCGCGACATCGTGCACGGCACGTTCACGCATCCCTCACCGATCGCCGCGCTCGTCTATCGCGGCGACGTGGGCCGGGGCGCAATCACACAGCTCGCCGAGCGGCTGGATGGGCGTTCGCTCTTCGGCGAGAGCCTCGACACGCTGGACGCCGACCGATTCAGCGAGCACACGGATCGACTCGGCGTGGTCGCCGTGGTCGCGCTGGAGGACGACGTGATGCACCTGGCGTGGATCACGGACAACACGGCGTTCCGTCGCCGACTCGCGCTCGCGCCGTTCGTCGTCTTCGCGCGCGAGACGCCCGTGGCGCTGCCGTCGGCGCGCGACGGCGGCGGCCGCGTGGCTCTCACCGGCGAGGCGGGCGGTTGGACGTCCGCGCGCGTTGCGTACTATCCGCTCTGGCGTGCGGACGCCGACGGCACACCGCTTCAGACCCGTCGCGGCGCGGACGGACTGTTGGAGGTGCGCCTCGCGCGCGCAGCTCAGACCGTGACGCTCCGCTACGGTCCCGGGCCGCCCGAGATCGCCGGCGTCGCGCTCACCGCGATCGCGCTCGCGGCATGGGTCGTGCTGGCCTGGAAGAGTGGCTAGCCCTTCACCGCCGCGGCGCCCGCATCGGCGCACTCCTGATCCTGCTCACCGGTCCCACCGCCGCACCCGATGCCGCCGATGACGCGTCCACCGACGGTGATCGGCGCGCCGCCGAGGGTCGGCAGCACTTCGCCCTGCGCGACGATCGGCATCACCTGCCAGAAACCCCAGCCCTTGGCGCCGAATGCCGTCAGCTCTGCGGTGCTCCGGCGAAACGCGGCGGCGGCAGTCGCCTTGGCGCGTGACGTTTCCGGCGTCAGGAACCCGGTCCCGTCACCGCGCGCGCACAGAACGAGCCGGCCAGCCTCGTCCACCACCGTCACCGTCATCGGCGCGCCGAGCGCCTTGGCTTTCGCTTGTGCGGCCTTGAGCGCCGTTTCTGCCATCGCGAGCGTGAGGTCGATCATGGATTCTCCGGTTTGATTGCGTGTGTGAACATCACGGCGCCGGTGTCGTCGATCAGACGAACGGTCAACTGAGCGGGCTCGACGACGACTTCGCCGAAGTTGAAGACGCCGCCGCGCGCGAACAGTGATCGCGGATTGAGCGTCGAGTCGAGCGGCCGCGGTCGGCCGGTGGTTGCCGACAGCGGACCGGCGACGAGCTCGTGAAAGACCCACGACCGCGCCGGCTCGTGACGAATGACCTCGGCATGATGCACGTCGGCGGCCACGAAGACGAGGTTCTTGACGTCCCGCTTGCGGAAATACTCAAGAATCGAGTCGCGTTCGGTGACGAAGCCAGCGCCGTCCTGCGGCAGGCCGAACGGCGATACGCCGGTCCACGAGTCTCGGGCGTCGGGCCGGCCGGTCGGGATCGACAACGACACACTCGTCACCACGACCTTCCACAGCGCGGTGGACGACGTCACGGCGTCGAGCAGCCAGCGCTTCTGTGCGGCGCCGAGCATCGTTTTGCCGACGCCGTCGGGATCGGTGTTCCGGCTGCGGTACTGCCGGGTATCGAGGATGAAGACCTCCAGCAGCCGTCCCCATCGAAATCGCCGGTAGAGGCGCGTCGGCTCTTCGGTCGGCGGCGCGATCGGCCAGTAGTCCAGCAATGCTTGCCGCCCCACCGGCATCAGCGCGTCGTGCGGGCCCGAGAAGTCGTTGCGCACCTCGTGGTCGTCCCAGATGGCGTAGACGGACGTGCTGCGCAACAGCGCTTGTAGCGGCGCGTCTTCGAGCTGATATCGGTGGCGCGCGCGATATTCGGCGACCGTGCGCGCACGGAAGTCCGCGCCCGACACAACCCCCGGCCGGTCGCATGGCACATCGGCGTAGATCGTATCGCCGACGAACGCGAAGAAATCCGCGCGGCGCTCCAGCATGGGCCGGAAGATGCGATAGCCGCCATCCTGAGGACGACAGTATCCGCCGCCGCCGAGATCGCCCGACCAGATGAACGTCACCCGCGCCGGCGTGTCCGGAGCCGGTGCGGTCACGAACTCGGCATCCGCGTGCGCCTGGCCCTGGCTCACGCGCACTGCATAGCGTGTCGCCGGCGCGAGCCCGTTCAGTGTGAGCTTGCCGGTGAGATCGCTCCCAGCGGTGACGGCGAGCGGACGCCGGCTCCGAGCGGCGGCATCACCGGCGACACCATACGAGACGTCGAGCGTTCCGGCCACCTCGCCGCGCGCCCACACGACGGCGCTGGTCGGTGTGACGTCACCGGTGGAGACGAGGATCTCGCCCTCTGCCGACGTCGCCAGCGCGGCCAGACCAAGGACGACGACGAGGAACGCGACGCCGCGCCTAGTGCGTGGACGTCGTGAGATGAGCGATGGCCTCCTGCTCGAACTCGGCCAGCGACTGCCCGAAGGCGGCGGCGAAGTTGCCGCGGCGATCCACATGCTTCGCGAACGATTGGAAGTACTCCACGACGCGGTCAAATCCGTCGCGGGCGATCAGATAGTCCGTCAGCAGATACGCCAGCTGGTACGTCGGATGCGATCCCTCGCGCAGGTGGCGCAGCGTGAAGCCACGAGGCGTGCCCAGCGTCTCGAGGTCGAGCCGACGCGCGACGACGGCGGGATGGTCTCGCACCGTCTCGAGGGCGACCACCCGGCGCCGCCCGACCGTGTCCAGGCGCAACTGCTCGAGCACACGAAAGGCGACCCACTCCGCCATCCCTTCGGCCAGCCACTGCTCGGCGCGGCCCTCACCTTCCGCGAGCTCGATCTGCGCCACGTGCGACAGCTCGTGGGCCACGAGACGCACCCATTCGCCGCGTCCGACATTGGACTCGTGGTGGAGCAACAGCTGACGCCGCTTGCCGACGCCGACCGCGAAATCGCTCAGCTCGGCGGCGCGGACGCGAGACACCTGACCATCGTCGATCAGCCCTCGCTCGAAAACCTGACGCGACGAGTAGACGTACACCATGACCGTCTCGGGCAACGGCAACCCGAGATCCCGCACCATGATGGTCGCGACCATCCGCACCGTGTTTTCGTGGGATGACACGTCCAGCATCGCGGGCGCGGCCGGCGACGCGAACACCGCCGATTGCATGCGTACCGGCACGACGGTTCGGCCCTGTGCGCATCCGGAGGCGGCCAGCGCGGCCGCGGTGAGGACGACGGACAGGCGGCGCACGCGTGCTATCCGCGGGGCTCGACGAAGCGGACCGGCTTCGGCGTGGTGACGAGAACGACGCATCCGCCGTCGGACGAGGCGGCGTGCTTGCCGTCGGGCGGCGTATAGAGATAATCCCCGGCCTTCAGGTGAGCGGCGCCGACCCGAAGGTCACCTTCGATGACGAACAGCTCCTCGCCGCCGGGATGGTCGTGCAGCGGCACGCGGGCGCCGGCGTCAACACGCAGCAGAAACGTCGAAGCGCCGCTTGCCTTGTCGTCTCGGAGGCGCTTGACCGCGACACCGACCGTGGCCGCGGTCTTCCAGCCCTCCTGCGCGCTCCGCACGACACCCATCTGTCCCTCCGGGGGGCAGAAGAGTACCAGATCAGCGCGCGGCGTGCGCGGCCCTGATGGGGTCCGTGATTTGACGCAGGCCTGACGGCAGGCCCTGCACCATGCGTTTGATGTGTCGCAGCGGCTCCAGCGCGTACGCTTCCCGCATGAGGAGTGGAAAGTTCGACTGGCCCGCCTCACATCCCGCCGGCGTATCGCCCCCGATTCGGTTCACGACGAAGTCCCGTTCCAGCCGCAGATCGTTCGTGTCGTAGAACAAGCCCACAAACGGGTGCTCACGCCTCAGCTGTGCGAGCTTGTCCCGACTGAGGCGCGCCCCGTTGAACGGGAACGCAAACGGCACGCTCGGCTGATGCGTCAGCTGGCGCACGACATCGCAGGACTCGACGATCTCGCGAGTGGCGTCCGCCCAGTCGAGGAGCCAGAGCTCGGGATGATTACACGAGTGCGCGCCGATCGTGAATCCGTCGCGCGACAGGTCCACGATCTGCTCGCGCGTCATGTACGGCGCATGACGGCGAAGAAACTCGTCGACGTCGAGCGCCAGCAGCTCGCAGAGCGTCTGCAGCCTGTCGCGCTCCGGCCACGTCAGGCTCCGCATCCACCTGCCGAGCTGCTCGCGGGTGTCGAGCCGCACACCATAGCGGCTGCCGAGACGCGCCGCGACCGGACCGAGCTCTTCATCGGTCATGGCGCGCAGCCGATCGAGACACAGGCTGATCACGTTGCGAAACATCATCGTGCGGTTGTCGATCATGCCGGTGCACACGAAAAACGTGCACGGCATCCCGTGCTTCAGCAGCAGGGGCCGCACGGTGTCATGGCACTGAGAAAACCCGTCGTCGAACGTGATGCAGACGGAGCCGGCAGGGAGTCGATGCCTTCCCTGCTGGTGCGCGACGAGCTCGTCATGGCCCGCCACCACGCAGTGCTGTTTGAAAAAGAGCAGATCCTGCTCGAACTGCTGCGGCGACTTGATGTCGTACAAATTCGTGATGTGCGGGAGCGGACGAGCACTGACGGCGTGATAGCAGACGATGAACACGCGGCCCGGCAGAATCGTCCTCATCAGCCGCATCGGCACGAACCTGACGATCTGATCGCGCTGGCGCTTCACTGGATCAATGCTGAGGAGCGCTCAGCGTACCGTCCGATTCACGCGTAGCAGACGGGGACGACATCGAGGTGCTTTTCACCGGGCATCGGCGGGCGCAATGGAGACGTCTTGCTCGGCCACAGGGTTCTGTCCTCGTACACGAACAGCTGATATCGAGCCGGAAACGACTCCGAAGACAATCTTCGGACCTCACGAAAATAGGGTTCGTACCGCTCGAAATAGTCCATCCCGCACGACCGCACGTGACCGGACTCGTAGGGATTCGGCGCCGAATACTCGATGGTCCTCGGACTCGCCAGCGAGATGGGCAGCAGCGCGATCCCATTCGGCTTCAAAATCCTTCGCACCTCGCGTATCGCCGTGCTGTCGTCGGGGATGTAATCCAGCACGGCTGACGCCATGACGAAGTCATAGCTCGCGTCGCGGAATGGCAGGTTGCGCATATCGACCCTGCAGTCGACCTCGTCCATGGCCGGGTCCACCGCCTCATACGCGCGGAACATCCGGCGAAACAGGGGGCGAAAGCACGGCTCCGGAGCGAAGTGCAGCATCCGCATGTCGGACGTCTGCCTGCTCTGCAAGACGTCTCGGATGGCGAGATATTGCAGCCGGTGCCGCTCGAACGCGCCGCAATACGGACATTTCGCGTGCCGTCTCACCCCGGTCGGAGGGTGCAGATCCATGAATGGACCGACGTAGCCGCACACCGGGCACTCGAATCTCTCTTTGGTCGACCGCAGCGTCTGAAGCCGGAACAGCGTGAACCTGGCGCCATCCCTCAGAGCCCGGGCGCTCCGCTTGAGGCTTATTGCGGAAGCCACTGCCACAACTGCTCCGCCAAGGTCTCGATCCTGGCCAGCGGGGCGCCGGCGATCATCGCAAGAATCGCGCTCCGGGCGGAATTTCGCGAGCGTGTGCGAAGAGTGAAGTGGTCCAGCTTTTTGAGCAGCGCGAGCGTTTCGACGATCGCCTTCAGTTTCGTCATCTGTTCGCGCCGATGGAAGCGCATCAGGTCCGGCGAGACCGGCCGCTCGACCCTACGGATGGCTGCGGAGAGAAAACCCGCCCCGAGTGCCAGGCCACCAACGACAAACGGCGGTTTGCTCATCCGATACGCGACGCGGCAGACTTCCCAGACCGCGCTGCCTCCAAAACAGTAATCCTTCTGGCCGTAGGAATAGAAGGCCGACAGCGAGCTGCGCTCCGCGGTCCCGAGCGGGCGATGGTGAATGAACCGCTTCTCGCGGAAGGACCGCGTCCTCCAGCCGTTCATCCGGGCCGTGGTGACGGCAATCCAATCCACGCCTCCGCCTTTAGCCGGAACATATCCGCCGAGCTCTTCGAAGCAGCGGCGCCGGAAGAGCTGGCAGCCGCCCGCGACGTGATTCTCGCCCTCGAAGCTGTCCCGGGAGGAATCGTAACCACCGTGTTGCAGGAACGGCGTGCCCGCGACGCCGAGGTCGCGGATCGCGGCGAACTTCCTCAACAAAAACTCGAAATAGTCCGGCTCGAACGTGATGTCTGCGTCGAGGTTGCCGAGCACCTCATAATCGAGCCCGTTCACGGCGTTCCACGCGGCGTTGAAGCAGTACGCTTTCGCCGCGAAGTTCCGGTCGCGGTGGGTCGGCATATCGAGGCGCGTGATCCAATCTGTGGACGCCGCGTACCGGTCGATGATCTTGGCCGTCGCGTCGGTCGAACCGTCGTTGACGATGATCCACTTGACCGGGCGCGCGGTCTGCTCGAGCACCGCACGGATCGTTTGCTCCAGGTGCTGCTCTTCGTTTCGGGCCGCCGTGACGAGAAGATATTTCGGGAGCGCCGACACCCGTCGACGCTTCATACGCGCTTGAACCCGTTCCGCGGCCACGAGAGCGTCGACGGCATCCAAAATCTCCTCATATGACGTTCCGTAGACGTTTTTGTCGAAATATGCCCGGAGGCCGACCCTGGACCAAGGTCTAGTGTCCGTTCAGATACATCAGAGAGGAAGGCGTGTCAAACGCCTCCGCGGCCTAGGATTGAGACCTGCGCCGTCGCGGCTTGCCGCGGCTGGCCGTGCCGGGAATGGGGTATTGGGGCTCGCCGGCACGCCGACGATTACCGCCACGGGCAACGAGCCCGTCAACGGCACCGGGGACGGAAACTTCGCGCCCGACATCGTGATCTCGGGCGGTGTCGTGCAGCTAGGCGCCGAGCGCGCGGGAACCGGCACCGACCGCGTCTATACGATCACGGCCACAGCGACCGATCTCGCCGGGAACACCGCGACGCAGACGGCAACCTGCACCGTATCTCACGACCGCCGAGGAACGGCCCGCTAGAGATCACGGACGGCCGCCTGGTCCCCAATGACCAGGCGGCTGTTCGACCTCAGACGAGCGGGTCGTAATTGAAGTACTGCCCCGACGTCACCAGCGGCACGAGGTGATGCTGCAGCGTGCCCGGGAACATGTCGGCGATCCTCTCCGGCGTCCACCCCTCGTCGTTGTGCACGCGCATGATGGGCCGCTCGTGGCCGAACAGCATGATCTCCTTGCCGCGAACGCCGAAGACCTGGCCGGTCACGTCCTTGGCCGCATCGGACGCGAGGAAGGCGGCGACCGGCGCGATGTGCTCGGGCCCCATGCGCTTGACCTTCTCCACGCGCGCCTTCTGCGCCTCGGTCTCGGTCGGAATAGTGCCGATCATCCGCGTCCACGCGAACGGTGAGATGCAGTTGGCGGTGACGTTGTAGCGCGCCATGTCGAGCGCGGTGACTTTCGTGAGCCCGAAGATTCCGAGTTTGGCGGCCGCGTAGTTCGCCTGGCCGACGTTCCCGATGAGCCCGGACGTGGACGTCATATTGATGAAGCGGCCCCACTTCTGCTCGCGCATGAGCGGCGCGGCCGCCCGCGTGACTGCGAAGGTGCCTTTGAGGTGGGTGTTGATGACCGCGTCCCACTCCTCCTCGCTCATGTTGAAGATCATGCGGTCGCGCAGGATGCCGGCGTTGTTGACGACGACGTCGACGCGTCCGAAGGCGTCGAGCGCGCTCTTGATGATCGACTGGCCGCCCGCCATGGTCGCCACCGAGTCGTAGTTGGCGACCGCTTCACCGCCGCCCTTGCGGATCTCGTTCACGACCTCGTCGGCGGGCCCCTTCTCGCCGCCGCTGCCCGCCGCCGTGCCGCCGTAGTCGTTGACGACCACGCGCGCGCCTTGCTTGGACATCAGCAGCGCGATCTCCCGGCCGATGCCGCGGCCGGCTCCGGTGATGACCACCGATTTGCCTTTGAGCATCATGGCGCGCTCCCTCCCCGTCCCGTGTGCGAAGCGGTCGAGACAATACCACAGCGCGGAAGGGGATCAGTGCCGAGCGGCCCGTCGCGCCTCGAGCGCCGCGACGTAGGCGGCGCCGAGGACGAACACGATGCAGGTGTAGTAGACGAACATCACGAAGGCCACGAGCACGCCGAGCGGGCCGTAGATCTGATCGTAGACGCCGACACGACGGATATAGAGGCGAAAGAGCTGCTTGGCCACCTCCCACAGCAGCGCGGTGAGAATGGCGCCGGTGACCGCCGAGACCTGACGCGGCCGCCGCCGTGGCACGTACCGATACCCGAAGTAGAACATGCCGGTGGACAACGAGAGGCTGAACGCGACGCTCGTCCAGTAGAGCCAGGTCCACGGCACGCCGATGGCTTCCAGGAAATATTCCTGGAACCACTGAAAGATCGCGGTCACGACGGACGCGAGGAACAGCAGCAGCGTCAACAGCAGCACCAGCCCGGCGTCGTGCAGGAGATTGCGCAGGTAGTTGCCAGCGGCGCGCACGCCCAGCATGCGATGCATCACGAGCCGCAAGGCGCCGAACAGCGGCGTCGAGAAGAAGACGAGCACGACCGTGCCGGCGATTCCCGAGAGCGCGCGGGTCTCGACGATGCGTAGCAACACCATCGCGATCTCACGGCGGTACACGGGAAAGTTCCGCGCCAGCTGCCCGACCACCTCGTCCGCCGCCCGCTCGGTGGAGAGCACGAAGCCGAGCGTCGAGACGCCGAGCAGCGTCAGCGGGATGCAGCAGATCATGAAAAAGAACGCCAGTCCCGCGGCGAGAAAAAAGCCGCTCTCCGCGAAGAAACGCGAGAACGCGCCGCGGATGGCCAGCATCGGCCCGGCTCAGAGCAGGCCGCGCACCAGGCCTCCGTCCACCTGGATCGCCGTGCCCGTCACGTACGACGCCCGCTCCGACGCGAGGAACACGATGACGTTGGCGAATTCCTCCGGAGTGCCGACGCGGCCCATCGGGATCTCGGCGCCCAGCTGCGCCACGTACGCGTCGCGCGAGAGACCGGAGGCCTTGAGCCCACCCATCAGACGATCGGTCAGGATGCGGCCCGGACACACCGTATTGAACGTGACGTTGTCCTTGCCGTAGCGCAGCGCGAGCGTCTTCATGAACCCGTGCGTGCCGGGCCGCACCGCGTTGGACAGCAGCAGATCGGGCAATGGCTGCTTGACCGACACGGATTGGATGGTCAGCACGCGGCCCCACTTCTTGGCCTGCATGCCCGGCAACACCGCGCGCACGAGCCGCACGACGGACAGCAGCGACAGCTCGAATGCCTGTTGCCACTGCTCGTCGGACATTTCCTCGAAGAAGCCGCGCGCGGGACCACCCGCGTTGGCGATGAGGATGTCCACGCCTCCGAGCTGCGACGTCACGCGCTGCACCAGCGCTTCGACATCCTGTTTGCGGGTGACGTCGGTGGGAATCGCGAGCACTTCCGCCTTCGTCGTCGAGCGGACCTCGTCGGCGGCCGCCTTGAGGTCAGCCTCCGTGCGCGCGCACATCGCCACCTTGGCGCCCTCCGCGCCGAAGGCGAGCGCGCACGCCTTGCCCATGCCTTTGCTCGCCGCAGTCACCAGCGCCACCTTGCCCTTCAATCCCAGATCCATTCCGATGTCTCCCTTGTGGGCGTCTAAATCTGCTTGAAAAACTCCGCGCGGTCGCCGGTCGTCACCTCGAGGCGACGCAGCCGTTTGTCGCGCATCACCTCGAGCGTCAGCCGTTCACCGGGTCCGTGGCGCCACAGCGTGAGATAGAGATCCTTGCGGCTCGGTACCTCCTCGGCGTTGAGCGACACGATCACATCGCCCTCCTGCAGCCCGCCGCGATCGCCGGGCCCTTCGGGGACGATGCCCGCGATGACAACGCCTTCGTCGACCGCGGTCGCGAAGACGCCGAGCCAGGCACGTTTGGGGCGGCTCACGATGCGGCCATACCGGAGCAGCTCGCTGGCGTGCTCGCGATAGTTGTCGACGGGAATCGACAGCGAGCAGCGGACGATCTCGTTGAGGTTCAGATAGACGATGCCGAGCAGCGTGCCCGTCATCGAGAACAGGCCGCCGCCGCCGAACCCCGGATTCTGAGCGCTGGTGACGATGCCGTGATCCAGCAGGTATTCCCAGTACGCCTCGAACTCACCCAGGTAGGTGACGAGCCCGCCGCCGACGCGACGCTCCTGAGGTCCGGTCGACGCCACCGCGACGACCGGATCGCCACAGCTCAGCTCGCCGTCGGCAAGCGGAATGGCGGTGAGACCCTGACGCTTGATGCGAACGACCGCGAGCCCGATCTCGAAGTCCTGCGCGACGACCTCGGCCTTCACGCGGCGGCCCTTGAGGAACGCGACGTCGACGGTGTGGGCGCCCATGACGACGTAGTTCACGGTGAGGACGAGACCCGACGCATCGACGATGACGCCGCTGCCCATGCGCTCGCTGCCCAGGATCCGGGACGACGGATGCGCCTTCGGCACCTGCGCGTGCAGGTTCACCACCGCGCCGAGCAGATGGCGCGCGTACTCGACCGAGACGTCGATCACGCGTCGAGCATATACCGACAGCTTCGGGTATAGAATCGTGCATGGCCGACGTCCGACTCGTCCTCTACAGCGACTATCTCTGACCGTGGTGCTATCCGGCGGCGGTCCGCCTCCGGCGCTTGCAAGAGGCTCGCGGCTCTTCGCTCGTGATCGAGCATCGCGCGTTTCCGTTGCGTCCGACCCCGGTGCCGCCGGTGCCGTTCAAGGGCACGTATCGCGAGGCAGGATGGCAGCGCTGCCACGCGATGTCCGCCGACGACGGCATCGCATTCACGCCGTGGCCCCACCCGACGATGCCCAACTGGAGCATGCCCGCGCTGGAGGCGGCCAAGTGTGTGGCGCGGCAGGGTGACGAGCTGTTCGAGCGCGTGCATCCGCGGCTCTACGAGGCGTACTTCACGAAAAGCCTGAACATCGCCGACCCGCGCGTCGTCGCCGACATCGTCGCCGACGCCGGCGTCGATATGGCGCGATACACCGCCGATCTCGAGGCCGGCGTGGGCCGCGAGGCCGTCGTGAAGGATTACGAGGCGGCGGTGGCCGATGGCGTGCGGGCGATCCCGGCGGTCATCCTGCCCCAGTCCGGGCGCTCACTCGTGGGCCTCGTCGACGCCGCGACGTACCGCGCCGCCGTCGAGGAAGCCGCCGGCTGAGCGTCTCGACACCGCTGCTGTTCGGCGCCGACCCCACACCGGGGCTCGTCGCCGCCGCCCTGGCCGAGGACGGCCGCACCATCCGCCTCTGGCTCCGCGAGGCGGCCGCCACGCGGGTCGAGCATGTTGCCTTCACACCCTTCCTGCTGGCCGCCGACGACGCGCTGTTCAGCGGCGCCGCGGGGCTCGTCGCGACGACGCGCCTGGCGGGCGGGGGCGGCCTGTGCTGGCTCGCGCGCTTCGTCTCCTGGAGCGCGGCGCTCGCGGCACGCGAGCGCTGCCGCGAGACGACCGGACTGCCAGCCAACGCGCCCGAGGCGCCATACCGCTTCTTTCCGGATCCCGTGCACCAGTATCTGCTCACCACCGGGCGCACCTCCTTCGGCACACTGCACTTCGGCGATCTTCGACGTCTCGCGCTGGACATCGAGGTCGTGACGACCGACGGCTATGAATTCCCATCCGCGGCCCGTCCCGGGGATCGCATCGTCGCGATCGCCCTCGCGGACTCGACGGGGTTTCGTCACGTGCTCCGCGGCGATCGACTCGACGAGCCGACGCTGCTGGCCGAATGCGGACGTCTGATCGGCGAGCGCGATCCGGACGTCATCGAAGGCCACAACATCTTCCGCTTCGACCTCGAGTATCTCGAGGCGCGTGCGCGGCGACACGATGTGCGGCTCGCGTGGGGTCGCGACGGCAGCCTGTTACGCAGCCGGCCGGCGCGACTGCAAGTCGCCGAGCGGGCGATCGGGTTTCGCCGGTATGAGGTCGCCGGCCGTCACATCATCGACACGTGGATGCTTGCCCAGCTGCACGATGTCGGCGCACGCGACCTCCCCTCGTTCGGCCTCAAGGACATCGCGCGACATCTCGGCGTCGCCGCCGCGGACCGCACCTACGTCGACGCCTCGAATGTTGCCCGCCAGCTCGCCGAGGACGCCGACCGGCTCATGGCGTACGCGGGCGACGACGCCGCGGAGACGCTCGCGATTTCGGCGATCCTGTCGCCGCCCTACTTCGCCCAGGCGCAGCTCGTGCCGTTCGACTACCAGGCCACCACGCTGCGCGGCTCCGCCGCCAAGGTCGATGCGCTGCTGCTGCGCGAGTACCTCCGAGTCGGCCGCGCCGTGCCGCGACCACGCCCGGGGCAGTCGGTCGGCGGCGGACTCACCGCGGTCTGGCAGCAGGGCGTGGCGGCGCCGGTGCTCCACGTCGACGTCACGTCGCTCTATCCGTCGCTGATGATCGCCGGTCGCGTCGCGCCCGCGAGCGACGAGCTCGGCGTCTTTCTGGATCTGCTGACTCACCTGCGTGACGTGCGGGTGACCGCCAAGCGTCAGGCGCAGGCGGCCGTGGTCGACGAGGAGCGCCAGCACCACCTGGCGCTGTCGCAGTCGTTCAAGATTCTCATCAACTCGTTCTACGGATATCTCGGTTTTTCTTCCGCCCACTGGAACGACTTCGACGCCGCCAATCGCGTCACCGCCGACGGCCGCGCCGTGGTGACGTCCGTCGTCGATGGCCTGCGTGCGCTTGGTGCCACGCCGATCGAGGCCGACACGGACGGCGTGTACTTCACACCGGCGTCCAGCCACACCGTCGCGGACGACCGGCGATTGCTCGAAGCGCTGACCGACAAGCTGCCGCCCGGCATCACGCTCGAACTCGACGGGCGCTATCCGGCGATGTTCTCGTACAAGATGAAGACGTACGCGCTGCTCGATGCGCGCGGACGTGTGACGCTCAAGGGCTCGGCCTTCCGCTCGCGTGGGCTGGAGCCCTTCCAGCGCAGGCTGATCGACGAGCTGGTCCGGTTGCTCCTGCTCGGGCGTCGCGCCGACGCCAAGGCCGTGGTCGACCGTTGGCTCGCGGACTTCGCCGCGCATCGGCTCGACGTGCGCGTCTTCGCGCGCAGCGAGACACTTCAAGAATCACTTGAGGTCTATCGCGAGCGCGTCGCAGCCGGACTGCGGCCGGTGTCTGCAGCCTACGAGCTCGCCGCGGCGAGCGGACGTCCGGTGCAGCCGGGCGATCAGATCTCCTACTATGTCGCGGGCCGCACGGCGCGCGTGGCCGTCAGCGACGTCGCGAAGCTGGCGAGCCTCTGGGATGCCGCGCGGCCGGACGAGAACGTGGAGTACTACCAGTCGAAGGTGCTCGAGACGTGGGAGCGGTTTCGTCGCTTCACCGAGCAGGATGGCCTCGTGGCGTATGTCGACGACGAGCCGGAATCGCCGCAGCTGAGCCTGTTCTGAGACTGCTCGGGGGGCCGCTGCCGGCCCCCCAAATTGTGACGCGTGTTCAGCGGCGCCAGCCGCCTCCGCCACCCGGACCGCCCCCGGGACGGCCGCCGCGGTCGCCGCGCGGGCCGCCACCTCCGGCGCCACGCTGCGGCTGCGGCCGCGCCTCGTCCACGACCAGGTTGCGATCGCGAAAGAGCCGGCCATTGAGCATCTCGACCGCCTTCACCGCTTCTTCTTTCGTGGCCATCTCAACAAAGCCGAAGCCGCGCGGGCGTCCGGTGAACTGGTCGGTGATGATCCGCACGGTCTCCACGGTTCCCGCCTGCGCAAAGAGCTCACGCAGGTCTTCCTCCGTGGCCTGGAAGGAAAGGTTGCCGACGAACAACTTTGCCGCCATCGCGCGAACCTCCTGCCCTCATTGAAAGCGGCGAGATAGGGAACCCCAGCCCAGCGCTAGGGAAAGATAATGACAGGAGGCAACGCATGTCAAGGCGCCTACGCGTGGACGGCGACAGGCGCCTAGGCGTAGACGCCGCGTGTGGCGCCACCGTCGACGGTGATGCAAATACCGGTGATGAACGAGGCGCGCGCGGACGCGAGAAAACAGACGACGTCGGCAATGTCCTCGGGAGTTGCGATTCGCCCGAGCTTGTACGGCGCCTGCGCCGCGGCGTGCATTTCCGCCACAGTTTTGCCGGACGCCTTGGCCTGCTGCTCGATCAGTTGGTCCCAGCGCTCGGTCCGGGTGGCCGCGGGTGACACGGCGGTGACGAGCACTCCGCACTCCGCGCCGAGGTCGGCGAGGCCCTTTGTAAAGTTGACGAGGGCTGCGTTGGCGGCGCCGCCGGTGAGATAGGTCGCGGTCGGGTTACGCGCAGCAGCGCCGACGACGTTGATGATCCGGCCGGCGCTTTGGGCGCGCATGACCGGAAACACCGCGCGCGCCATCCTGATATACCCCATCAGCTTGAGACTCCAGTCGTCCAGCCATTGCGCATCGGGAATGTCGAGGAAGCCGCCCCCGCGAATTGCGCCCGCGTTGTTGACGAGGACGTCGATGCGCCCGCATGCGCGCTTGGCCTCGTCGATCACGCGCTCGACCTCGGACAGGCGCGACAGGTCCGCGCCGATCGCGATTGCGTCGCGCCCGCTCCGGGCGTGCGCCTCCTTCGTCACGGTGTCGAGCGCTGCCTTGTCGCGGGCGACCGCCACCACACGCGCGCCTTCCGCGGCCATGCCGAGCGCGATCGCGCGACCGATGCCGCGGCTCGCGCCGGTTACCACCACCACCTTGTCGGTCAGCTCGAGGTTCATAGGGCTCCTCCCTCTCTCATGTGCAACCTGTTACCTCTCGGGAAACGGCGGCGGCGCCGCCGCGGGCAGGCGCGTCGCGGCCATCGCGGTCGCGCGTCCGAAGCCGTCCAGATCGCGCGCGCCAAGACGCTGACCGCGCAGCCGCGCCGCGCCTTCGGTCAGCAGCGAGCGGGCGCCGGCGACATTGTCGTTCGCCAGATGCTGCCAGCCCACCGCCGTCTGGATCAATCCCTGCAACGCCTCACGCGTAGGCCCGATCGCCGTGACCCAGTGCGGCTCCAGCCATTCGTGTACTTCGAAGTACAGCGCCGCCTCGTAGAGCCGAGCCGCGACATCCAGCACGGCGTCGAGTCCGTGACTCTCCGACGGCGGCAGCGCGGACAGCGCATCGCTCGCGCGTCGGGCGCGCGCAGCGAGCAGCGGCGCCCACTGCGCTTGATCCGCTGACAGCCACGTCGTCGGTGACTCGGCCACCCTTGCCAGCGTCTGGCGCGCGTGCACATCGGCGACCGCCTCGAGGATCGTTGCCGCGAGACGGTTGCGCAACGGCAGCGGCAGTGTCCGGATCACCCGGTCGAGCGCGGTCCCGATTCGGGGGGCGGCGCAAACGACCCTGGCGATGCGAGCGGCGGCGGCGCGGCGAGGACCGTGGTCGAGCCCGGCAGACGCTCGGCGCGACTGCCCGCCACGAGGTCGTGAAGGGCCCGTTTGTCCTTGCGCAGCCCGCCGATGATCTGGCCGATCCCCAGCGTGAACAGAAGCGCCGCCCAGAAAACGACCGCACGCAGGAACGAGGCGCCCAGCGGCAATGCGCCGCCGTCGAGCGCCACCACGCGCACGCGCATCATGAGCTTGCCGATCGTCTGGCCCGCGATCGAGTGCAGAACCGTCGGATACGCGACCGCGAACACGAAGGTGAAGAACCCGACGGTGCTCAGCGCGCGATCGCCGAGCCGCGCCGCGGCGATGACCTGCAGCACGAGCTGCACAAGCGCGATGACGAGCAGATCGATCGCGAACGCGACGAGGCGGACCCAGAAGCCTGCGGGATGCACCGCGCCCGAAGCCCACGCGTTCATGGCGCGTATAATACGCGCATGATCTCGGTGCGCGACGGGCAAGCGCAAATCCTCGCCCGCATCGACGCGCCGCTCGCATCCGAGCTGGTGCCGCTGACGCGCGCGCTCGGACGCGTCCTCAGCGAGGATTTCGCCGCGCCGTTCGACGTGCCGCCGGCTGACAACTCCGCGGTCGACGGCTACGCGATGGGCAGCGCAGAAATCCCCGCGCGTGGCACGCGTGAGCTCCTCGTGGTCGGTGATCTCGCCGCCGGCTCCGTCTTCGACCGCGCGCTCACGGCCGGCCAGGCGCTGCGGATCATGACGGGCGCGCCGATGCCCGCGGGAGCCGACACCGTCTATCCGCAAGAAGTGGTCGAGCGTGTCGGCGATCGCGTACGGATCGGGCCGCTCGACAAAGGGGCGAACGTCCGGCGCGCGGGCGAAGACGTCGTGATGGGCAAGACGGTGATCGAGAGCGGCACCGTGCTGCGGCCCCAGGAAGTCGGGCTGATGGCCTCGCTCGGCGCCTGGCAGATCCCGGTGCACCGGCGGCCGCGGGTCGCCCTGATGTCGACGGGTGACGAGGTTGCGGAACCGGGCTCGCCGCGCCGGCCGGGTCAGATCTACGACGCGAACCGCTTCACGTTGCGCGGCTCGATCGAGCAGTGCGGCGGCGACGTCAGCGACCTCGGGATCGTGCCGGACGTCCGCGACACGCTGCGCGCCACGCTCGAAGACGCCGCGCGCGCCGCCGACATCGTCGTGACGTCCGGCGGCGTCTCCGTCGGGGTCTACGACCTCGTCAAGGACGTGCTGCAGGAGCTCGGCGCGATCGATTTCTGGCAGGTGGCGATGCAGCCGGGCCGCCCCTTCGCCGTCGGTCGCATCGGCGGCGCGCTGTTCTTCGGGCTGCCCGGCAACCCGGTGGCGTCACTGCTGTCGTTCATGCTGTTCGTGCGCCCGGCGCTCTATAAGCTCGCGGGCCGGCGCCGGCTCTTTCCGGCGACGTGGCAGGCGCGAGCCCTGGAGCCGATGCGCAAGAAGACCGGTCGGACGGAGTACAAGCGCGGCGTGCTCGGCTTTCGCAACGGCGACTGGGAGGTATGCACGACGGGGCCGCAGGGCTCAGGCATCCTGTTCTCGATGGTCGCCGGCAACTGCTTCGTCGTCCTCGAAGAGAGCCGGGGCGACGTGGCCGCCGGCGAGCGCGTCACCGTCGAACCGTTCGACGTGCTCTGACATGACGACGCTGACCGTCGATCTCATCGATCGCGCACGCACGAGCGTGCCGACGATCCTCGCCGATGCACGGCGCCGCTTGCCGCACCTCGCGTACGCCGACCTGAGGCTCGAAGTGACCGAGGCTCGCTACGCGATCGCGGAGAACGGCGCCGAGCGTTCGTCCGGCGACGACTACATGTGCACGGCCGGCGTCCGCGTGCTGGCCGGCGACCGCGCGGTCGCGCCCGGATGGATCGGCATCGTGCTCGGCGCCGCGGAGGTCAACGAGCTCGAGCAGCGACTGATCGAGGCGCTCGAGCGCGCATACCGGCGGGCGATGGCCAACGCCGAGCACAAGGCGACGGCGCGCGAGAAGTTCGGGCCGCTCGGCGACGCGCTCGCCGACTTGCAGCTGCATGCTGTCGACGTACGACGCGACGTCGTGCCCGCCGTCTATCGGATCGATCCGCGGAGCGTGACGCTGGCGGAAATGGTTGCGGTGGCGACCGACGTCTCGCGCGCGATCGCTGCGGCGCAGCCGAGCGTGCGTTACAACTGGGTGCCGCTGCTGACCCAGCTCACACGCGAGCTGTTCGCCTCGACGGAGGGTGCGCTCATCGATCAGGGCTTTGCCCTCACGCAGGGCGCGGCTTCGGTCGTTGCCGTGGGGCCGGAAACGAGCCAGGAGATCTACGACGTCATGGGCCATCAGCGTGGCTGGGAGGTCATCGGCGTGGGCGTGGCCGAGCCGCTGCTCACCTTCCCGCCCTTCCGCGAGTTCGCGCTGGCGCTGGCGCGCGACGCCGCCGAGCTGGCCCAGGCTCCCACGCTGCCAACGTCCGACCGCGAGGTCGTCGTCGTCACCGACCCGCACTACAACACGCTTGTCTCGCACGAGATCGTCGGCCACCCGGCCGAGCTCGACCGCGCGCTCAAGATGGAAACGGCGTACGCCGGCCGCTCGTGGCTGCTCGGGGATCTCGACGCCCACCAGGTCGGGCGTCGGATCGCCTCCCCGCTGGTGACCGCTTACTCGGACCCCGCCCTGCCCGGTTACGGTCATTACGCCTACGATCACGAGGGCACGCCGGCGCGGCGGGTGACGCACATCGAGCGCGGCATCTTTCGCGGCTTCATGAACAGCCGCCAGACGGCTGCCGTCTTCGGCGGCGAGCCGAACGGCCACTTCAAGGCGACCAGCGCCGCCCTCGTGCCGTTGATCCGTATGTCGAACACCGTCTTCGACGGCGGCAACGACGACCCGGCGCGCATCATCGGCGACGTCGACCACGGCTTTTACCTGGTCGGCCACCGCATCCCGTCGATCGCCGAGAGCCGCGAGAACTTCCGCATCTCCGCGCGCAAGGTATACGCGATCGAGCGCGGTGAGGTCACGCGGCTCTATCGAAACGGCGGCATCGCCGCCGACACGCGCGACTATCTGATGAACGTCGACGCCGTCGGACGCGACTTCCGCCTCTATCCGATTCCCAACTGCGGCAAGGGACAGCCGATGCAGAGCAAGAAGCTCGGCAACGGCGGCCCCACCATGCGCAGTCGCGCGCGCGTGCTCGGAGGCTGACCGATGCGGCGCGCAATGATCCCGGCGCTCGCGGCGGCCATCGTGCTGATCGGGGCCGCGCCCGCCGCACCGCCGGACGCTCCGGTCAACTTCATCAAGGTCGACGAGTTCAAGGCCGCGCTCGATCGGGGGGAGAAGGCGGACATCATCGACGTGCGGAACTGGGACGCGTACGTCGAGATGCACATCAAGGGCGCGCGCTCGATGCCGCTGCGGAGCGTCGAGCGGCGCGCGCCGGAGATCAGCAAGACCGGGCTCGTCGTCTTCTACTGAACGTGTCCGCACGCGCTGTCCCGTGGGGCCAGCAACGTCTTGTACGCGCTCGGATGGCGGAACCAGCGGGTGCTCGAAGAAGGCCTGCCGGGCTGGCACGCGAAGGGCTATCCGGTGCAGGGCACGAACGTCAGCAACGACCCCAAGCACTGACGTGCGCGATCTCGCCGAGCTGACGCGCGCCGCCGAGCAGGCGTTGCAGTGGGCCCGCGCGCAGGCGGGCGTCAACGAGGTGGAGGCCTTCGTCTCCGCGAACGCTGCGCTGCTCACGCGGCTCAATTACACCTCGCACATCCCCTGCAACGGCGTCGAGGAGCCCAAGTCTGTGGAGTCGTACGGCCTCGGGCTCCAGATCGTGTTCGACGCGCCGGGCGGCCCCCGCCTCGGCTTCGGCAGCGAGCCGAACGACCTCTCGCTCGCCGGAATCGAGCGCGCGTTCGACAAGGCGCGGCGCGCGGCCGTCGCCGATCCCGATTTCGTCTCGCTGCCACGCCCGCTGGCCACGCCGCGCACGCTGGCCGACTACCACGATCCGTCGCTCATGCGCGTGAGCGACGAGCGCCTGGTCGAGGCCGGCTGGACCATCGTGGGCGGCGCGCTGCGGACGTTCCTCGCGTCCTCGCGATTGGCCGAGCTGGCGAACAGCGAGGAAGCGCTGCGCCGGCTGGGACTCATCATCGGCGGCGACGTGACCATTCTTCAAGAGCGCATGGCGATCGCCTCCACGGCAATGCCCCGCGTGCAGACCGACGAGTCGACGCTGGTCACCGCGTTCGTGACGTCCATGGTCGAGGCCCATGCGGCGAAGGGTTCCGGCTGGTCCACCGGAACGCGACTCGACGATTTCACCGACGAGGCGGGCGGCGAAGCCGCGCAGGCCGCCATCGCCGCCGTCGGCGGCGTGCGCGTGCCATCCGGCCGCTACACCGTGGTGTTCGGTCGTCAGCCGGTCACCGACATCCTCAACGATCTGATCATTCCCGCCTGCACCGCCGACACGTTCTACGCTTCGGCGTCCCCGTTTCTCGGACGTCTCGGCGCTCGCGTGGCGTCGGCCGCGCTGTCGATCTACGACCATGGCGCCATGCCGACGATGATGGGCTCCAAAGGCATCACCTGTGAGGGCTTGCCCACGGGGCGCACCGACCTGATTCGCGACGGCGTCCTCACCGGCTGCCTGTCGTGCTGGTACGACACGCAGCGGCTGCTGCGCGATCCGCAGCGCACGGCAAAGCTCGGCGGAGACAGCGACGCGGCGCGGGCGGCCGCCCTCGTTCCGCGCAATGGCTTTCGCTTCGGTGCCGGTGGCGGACGGCAGTTTGCGAACCGCCCCTCGGTGGCGGCCACCAACGTCGTCGTCGAGGGCGCCGACCCCGTGAGCCGCGACGAGCTGCTGCGCCGCGTCGGCAACGGGCTCTACATCGGACGCATCTGGTACACGTACCCCATCAACGGGCTCCGCGCGGGTGATTTCACCTGTACGGTCACCGCGGATTCCTATATGATTCGCGACGGCCGGATCGCGGAGCCGATCAAGGCGAACACGATCCGCATCAACGACAACATCACCACGTTCCTCAACAACGTCGTCGGCGTCACCAAAGACGTCAAGGGCACGATCGTGTGGGCGGCGGATGAGGTCGTGTACGCCCCCGAGATCGCGGTCAGCGGCGTCCATATCGATGCGATCGCTCACGCGGAGGGAGTCGATGGCTGACGCGCGTCTGGAGGCCATTACCCGAGCCTGTCGAGTGCAGATCATTCGGATGCTCACCCATGCGGGCTCCGGTCATCCGGGCGGCTCGCTGTCTGTGATCGACGTGCTCGTCGCAATCATGTTCGGCCGGCTCCGCCATGATCCGAGCCGTCCTGAGTGGCCGGAGCGCGACCGGATCGTCTTGAGCAAGGGCCACGCGGTGCCGGCGCTCTACTGCGCGATGGCGACGGCCGGCTACTTCTCCGAAGACGCGCTCATCACCCTGCGCAAGCTCGGCTCGCCGCTGCAGGGACATCCTGATCGCGTCGCCCTTTCCGGTATCGAGGCGGCCACCGGCTCGCTCGGTCAGGGCCTCTCGGTGGCGCTGGGGCTCGCGCTCGGCGCGAAGCTCGCGGGTTGGCCATCGCGCGTCTACTGCGTGCTCGGCGACGGCGAGATTCAGGAAGGACAGGTTTGGGAGGCCGCCATGTCGGCGCCCAAGCTCGGACAGCCGCACCATCCGGTCGACAACCTCACGGTCATCGTGGACTACAACAAGATCCAGCTCGACGATTTCTGCGCCAAGATCCTCGATCTCGAGCCGGTTATCGGCAAGTGGCAGGCGTTCGGCTGGCCCGTCATCGAGGTCGACGGGCACGATATGGGGCAGATTGCCAAAGCCCTCGATCAGGCCGAAGCGACCCGTGGAGCGCCGACGCTGGTGGTCGCGCACACGATCAAGGGCAAGGGTGTCTCGTTCATGGAGAACAATCCCGAATGGCACGGCAAGGCGCCCAAGCCCGCGGAGGCGATCGTCGCGATCCGCGAGATCCTGGGGGTGCCCGAGTCCGCCTGGGAGGCGCATCTGGCCACCGATCAGGCGACGGCGGCCATCGTCGCCGAGTTGCGTCGTCTCGACCCCAAGTAGCGGCTGGTCACCCTATATCAAGTAGCGGCTGGTCACCCTATATAGAGGAGGAGCGATGGCTGCGAAAGCCAGCCGTGCTGCGTTCGGCGAGGCGCTGATCGAGCTGGGCGGCAAAGACGAGCGCATCGTCACGCTCGACGCCGATCTGTCGAAATCCACGATGACGGCCGGCTTCGCCAAACAGTTTCCGGGCCGCGCCTTCAATTTGGGGATCGCCGAGGCCAACATGGTCGGCATCGCGGCCGGGCTTGCGCTCACCGGTCGTGTGCCCTTCGCGTGCTCGTTCGCCTGCTTCATCGTCGGCCGCTTCGAGACGATCCGAATCTCCGTCGCGTACACGAATGCGAACGTGAAGATCGTCGGCACGCACGTGGGAGTCGCCATCGGTGAGGATGGCTACAGCCAGATGGGGCTCGAGGACATCGCGTGCATGCGCGCGCTGCCGAACGTGCCGATCGTCCAACCTGCCGACGAGCTCGAGACCAAGCAGGCGGTCGCGTATGCCACCGAGCACGTCGGCCCGCTCTACCTGCGCCTGACGCGCCAGAATCTCGAGCCCGTCAGCCCACCGGATTATCGGTTTCGTCTCGGCCGATGGTGTCTGCTGCGACCGGGCACGGACGTCACGCTGATCGCCACCGGCGGCACCGTGTTCAACGCGCTGCAGGCCGCGAGGCATCTCGAGCGCGAGGCGATCTCCGCCGAGGTGATCAACGCGTCGTCCATCAAGCCGCTCGACGAGGAGATGCTCGGTCGCTCGGCGGCGAAGACGGGCCGCGTCGTCACGGTTGAGGACCACTCGATCGCGGGCGGCCTAGGCGGCGCAGTCGCCGAATGGCTGGCGGAAGTCCGTCCCACACCGCTGAAGCGAATCGGCACCACGGTCTTCGGCGAATCGGGCGATCCGCGCGGCCTCTACGCGAAATTCGGCTTCGACCCCGCCGGCATCGCACGCACGGTGGCGAAGTTCATGGGACGCTGACCGGAGCGGCCGTGTCGCGTTACTTCTGCCACGAACATCCTGACGTGCTGGTCCTCGAGACGAACGTCATCGACGCCCGTCCCGGCGCCATCGTGCTGGAGCAGAGCCCGTTTCATCCGGGTGGCGGTGGTCAGCTCGCCGACCGCGGGCACCTCGCGTGGCGATCGGGCGAGACGGCGATCACCGGCTTCGAGGTCGCGCCGGACGGCCGCGTGTGGCACCGTCTCGCCGAGCCGGTCGAGATCGATGGCGTCGTGCAGGCCTCCGTCGACGCGTCCTTTCGCGCGCTCCAGACCGAGCTGCACACCAACGCGCACGTGCTGAACGCGCTCGTGTTCCAGCACTTTCACGGCGCGCTCATCACCGGCGCCCAGCTCAACGCCGACGGCACCGCCCGGACCGATTTCGATCTGCCTGACGTCGACAACGACCGGCTGCGCGCGCTGGAGCCTCAGCTCAACCACGTGATCAAGCAAGATCTGCCCCTGCGCTTCGAGTGGGTCGCGGCCGAAGCGCTCGCGAGCGAACCCGGTCTCATCCGCTGCCGGTCCGTGGCGCCGCCGCCCGCGCCCGACGGCAGCGTGCGCGTCGTCGAGATCGTCGGGCTCGATCGCCAGGCGTGCGGCGGCACGCACCTCGCGTCCACGGGGCGGTCGCGCGCCGTTCGCATCCTCAAGATCGACAACAAGGGTCGGCACAACCGCCGCGTGAAGATCGGTCTGGTCGACTAGACCAGCGCCATGGCGCAGGCCAGATGGCCATTGCGGAGAGCGGCGCACGCGTGCACGGTGGGGAACTCACCACTCTCAAGGGGAGGAGCACGATGACCTCGACCAGGCGTGGGATCATTCTCGGACTCGTCGCTCTTGTCGTGATGCTCGTTGCGGACGTCGCAAGCCTGTCGGCCCAGGCCCAGGACCCGCGCATCGGCACGTGGAAGCTCAACGTCGCCAAGTCCAAATACAACCCAGGTCCGGCGCCCCAGAGCCAGACCCTCACGGTCGAGTCCGCCGGTAAGGGTGAAAAACTCACCTCGGAGGTGATGACGCCGGACGGCCAAAAGGTCACAAGCACGTACACGGCCAATTACGACGGCAAGGACTATCCCCTCACGGGCTCGGCACTCGGCGCCGACAAGGTTTCGCTCAAGCGCATCGATGCGCGCACGACCGTGCGCACGGACAAGAAGGACGGCAAGGTGATTCAGACTATCCGGCGCGTGGTGTCAGCGGACGGCAAGACGATGACCGCGACGGCCAAGGGCACGAACGCTGAAGGCAAGCCGATGAACAACGTCGCCTTCTTCGAGAAGCAATAGACCCGGCCGACGGGCATCTCATCGGGCTCTCCGCGCATCCTAATCGGGTGAAAGGAGAGCCCGAATGACCCTGACCGAATCGACATTCGACGAGACGCTCGCCACGACAGACGAGTTGCTGCTCGTCGACTTTTGGGCCCCCTGGTGCGGCCCGTGCCGCGCCATTGGCCCTGTGCTCGACGCACTCGAGCGGGACCGCGCGGGACGCGTGAAGCTCGCGAAGGTGAACGTCGACGAGGAGCCGGCGCTGGCCGCCCGCTACGAGATCCGCTCCATTCCGACCATCCTGCTCGTCAAGGACGGACGGATCGTCGATACCGTGGTTGGCGCGGTGCCGCGCGCGATGCTCGAGGCGAAGATCGACAAGGCGCTGGGGAGCTAGATCCCCAGCGTCTTCACCGCCTCGTCGATCCGTTCCTTGTGGTTCTTGACCCACTGCTCGAGGGTCGTCTCTTCCTCTTTCTTGGCGCGCGCCTGAGCCTTGGCGAGCATGTCCGCCGCCTGGGCCTTCGGCAGCACGACGATCCCCTCCTCGTCGGCGATCACCACGTCACCCGGCGCCACGGTGACGCCGCCACACACGACCGCGACGTCGATGAGTCCCGGCGTCTTTCGTACACCGGGAATCGGAATCACGCCGCGGCCGAAGACCGGAAACGCGTTCTTCCGAGTTTCGGCGATGTCGCGGATGACGCCATCGACGACGAATCCTGCGATGCCGCGCTGCTTCGCGTAGGCGCACACGTTGCCGCCGGCCATGGCCCAGTTGGAGTCGCCCGCTGCGCAGACGATAACTGAGCCCGCCGGAGCCCGATGGATCGCCACGTGCAGCATGAGATTGTCGCCGGCGGGACACGCGACGGGGTAAGCGGAACCGGCCAGTCGCGGCATCGGCTGCCAGAGCGGCCGGATGGCCGGGTCCATGACGCGATCACGCGTGACGACTTCGGCGAAAGTGCACGGGGAGATCGTGGCGAAAGCGTTGTCCATGGTCACTCCGACATTTTGAGGAGCAGCCCGGTGCGTCGCGCCCGCTGCACGCACGCGTAGAACGCCAGGTGCGCGACGATCGCGTACACGACCGCCAACGCCAGACCGGTCGCGATCGGCGCCGTGAACTCCGACGCGAAGCCGAAGTGCGAGCGGTAGGCGTCGAGGAAGTACGTGAGCGGAATCGCGCGGGCCACGGCGGCCGCCGGTCCCGGAAGCACCGACACTGGATAGTAGATTCCGGCCAGCACCAGCACGAGGTTGACGCTGGCCCATGCGAACGATTCGGCGCGGTTGCCGAAGAGCGTGATGAGCGCGCAGACCAGCACGCCCACGATCCACGCGTTCAGGAAGCAGCCGGCCAGGAACGCGGCGACGGCCGCGCCACCCGGCGCGAAGACACGAAAGCCGAATGCCCACCACCCGAGCGCGGCGAGCAGCGCGAACAGCACGGCGCCACGCACCATTCCGACGAGCCACGAGCCGACGGAGAGATGACGGATGCCGATCGGCGCCAGGAACTGGTGCTTGATCGACTTGGACCACACGTCCATGAGCACCGCATAGGCCACGTCGAGCTGGCACACGTTCACCACGGACAGCGCAATGGTGCCGACGAGGACGAACGATGCCTGCGGCCCCGACAGCCCGAGAAAGCGCGTCATGAGGCCGATCGACACGACACCGACGATCGGCCAGAACAGCAGCTCGAAAAAGAAGAACACGTTGCGCGAGGCCATCAGCGCGTTGCGCACGACGACGGCCCAGATCGCCAACGCGTCAGCGCGCCAGCTCAACGAAGACCTCCTCGAGCTCGGGCTCGCGCACACGCACGTTCCGCACGGTGATGCCCTCGGCGAAGAGCTGGCGGAGCAGGTCGGGCAGCCGCTTCTCCGCGTCGTCCACCGTGCACTTCGTCCAGTCGCCATCGGTCGTGCATCGCAACACGCCCGGCGCCGCCGTCAGCCATGACGGCGCCGCGGGCTCCAGGCGCAAGGCGATCACGTCGCCGAGCCCGATACGGCGCTTGAGCTCATCCGGCGTGCCCTTGTCCAGGATGCGGCCGGCCTTGATGAAGGCCACCTCGTCGCACAACTCCTCGGCTTCACGCATGTAGTGCGTCGTCAGCACGATCGTCACCCCGCGCTCGCGGCGCAGCGCCGCAATGTGCGCGCGCACGCGCACGGAGACGTCCGGATCGAGGCCAAGCGTGGGCTCGTCGAGAAACAACAGCTCGGGGTCGTTGATCAGCGCCTTCGCCAGCGCCACACGCTGCTTCAGACCGGTGGACAGCTCGTTGTACGGCACGCGACGATATTCGGTCAGCTCGTACTCCTCGATGAGCGCGTCGACGCGGGCGCGCAACGCGGCGCCGGAGATTCCGTAGAGCCGGCCGTAGAAGCCCACGATCTCGGCCACGCGGAGGCTCCACAGAAACGACGGGCGCCCGCTCGCCATGTTGATCCGCTGGCGGAGCGGGAGCGAATCGTGGACGACGTCCAGCCCGAGCACCCGGGCGCTGCCGCGATCGGGAATGAGCAGCGTCGCGAGGATCGAGAGAAACGTGGTCTTGCCAGCGCCGTTGGGCCCGAGGATGCCGACGATCGCGCCGCGCGGGACCTCGAGCGTCACGCCGCGCAGGGCCTCGGTCAGTCGGGGACGAAGCCATCCGGAACGGAACGTCTTGGCCACCTCGCGCGCCTCGATGGCGAGGGACGCGGCGGGCGAGCGCATGCGTGAATGGTAACATGCGGCGCATGACGGCTCCGGCGGAGTGGCGCGGTTCCGCCACCGAGCTGACGCCCGGGCGGACGACGAAATTCCGCCTCGAGTGTCGCGGCCGCGGCGTCGAAGGCTTCATCGTCAACCACGGCGGCGAATACCACGCCTACGTCAATCGTTGCCCGCACGTCGGCACACCGCTCGATCTCTGGCCCAACGACTTCTTCGCCGAGGACGGTCGCACGCTGATCTGCTCGACCCACGGCGCACTGTACGAGCCGGCCACCGGCTACTGCACGGCAGGCCCGTGCGCAGGCGACTCGCTCACGCGGCTGCCGCTGCGGCGGGACGGCGACACCATTATCGTCACGTGTCCGTGAACGACGTCCAGCAGGCGAATGCGTCCTTCTATCGCGCGTTCGAGGCGCTCGATCTCCAAGCGATGGAGCAGCTGTGGGCGCACGGCGAGGACGTGAGATGTGTGCATCCCGGCTGGCCGATGCTGAGCGGCTGGCAGGCCGTGCGGGCGTCGTGGGAGGCGATCTTCGCCAACACACACGAGATGCGCTTCACTCTGACCGACGTTCACGTGGCGTGTGTCGGCGACCTGGGCTGGGTCACCTGCACCGAAAACATCCTGTCGGAAAGCGAAGGCCGCGTCGGCGTGACGTCGATTCTCGCGACGAACGTGTTCGAGCGCAGCCCCGGCGGCTGGCGCATGGTGCACCATCACGCATCGCACGTGCTCGGCCGCGAGGACTGATTAAAACTGGGGGCCCCGAAATGGCCCCCAGACCCCCAGCGTTCGGGCCACGCCGGCGGAGCCGTCGCGGCCCTCGTTAACCGGACGGCCCGGAGCGTCGGAGCAGCGCCCAGCCCGCATCGCGCGCGACGACGTCGAAGCCGCGGAGGTTTTCGCGCGCGACACGCGATTCGCGATCGAGCACCCATTGCGCGCGATCGATCCCCGTCGGGAACACGTAGCATTCCGCCCGCGTGGCGAGGTGTGGCACCAGCCGTTCGTTGACGCTCACAGAAACGAGCGGCGGTATGCGCGCCATCAGAGCGCGGGCGGCGCGCTGCTCGGGACTGAGCGCCCACTTGCTGACGCCCAGATCGTTGACGGTGCGCGCGCTCAGCACGAGCGCGACGATTGCCGCGGCGACGAGCACTGCGCGCGGGGATAGGCGCCGTGGCCACCATGTGGCGCTGCGCGCGGCCGCGAAGCCTTCGACGGCGGCGAGCAAGAGAAAAGGCAACACGAACGCCTGGTACGGTGTGCGGTAGCTGAAGAGAAACGAATCCGTCGACAACAGATTCACGGCCAGTCCCGGCAGCGCAGCGGCCGCCGCGCGCGGAGCTGCGAGCGGCAGGAATCCCAGCGGTGCCAGCATCGCGGCGAGATAGACCGCTTTGGCAGGCGTGACCACGACGGGGAGCCAGCGCCATGGCCTGATGAGGACGCTGGTGATCACCTCCGGCAGCGTGGCGCCGAGGTACGCGTAGCGCTTGATGAGGTGCGGGTACGGCTCGCCCCGGAAGTGGGGCATGACGACGTTCATGTCTGTCCACAACAGCGCGACGCATGCGAGGGCGACGGCTGCGCCCGCGATGTACCGACTCCGCGCGAGCGCCAGCCAGATCCCGAAGCCGACACCGGCGACGGCGCAATCCTCGCGGCCCGCCAGCGCGGCCACCACGGCCAGCGCCGCCCACGCCGGCCGTTCGGCATCGACCGCCCAGGCGGCGACGATCAGGAGTGCAATCGCGAACGTCGTGGGATGAACGTCGCGGACGTTGATGCCGTGGAGCGTCGGGCTCAGCAGATAAAGCACGGCGAAGCCGGCTGCGACGCGCGCGTCCCCGAGTCGCCGGGCGGCAAAGCCCGCCAGCGCGACCGCGCCGGCCGCCAGGATCAGCGTCTGCGCCACCAGGAGCGCTCCAGCACCGGGGAACAGCCAGCCCAGAGGTACGAACAGATAAAGGATGGGCGAGAAGTGGTCACCCCACGCATGCATCGGCGGCAGGGTGACGCGCGCGCCGTTGCCCTGGGCCAGATTCCACACGACCTGCACGTAATAGCCGAGGTCCAGGGCGTGGGTGCGCAGCGCAACGTGGCGCGTGACGACGATCACGCCCATGAGCACGACGTAGACGGAGACGCCGGAGGCGACCACAACGCGTGACGACCACCGCGGAAGGACGATGGGCGCCAGCGCCAGCCTGGCCGCGACGATCAGCGCGATGGCGACGAGCAGGTCCTCGGCCCGCTCGAGCGCAAGGCTGCCGAGCCGGAGCCGTCCGGTCGCGAGCACGGCGACCGCCAGCGCGGCCAGGACGACGGCCGCGCCGTCGAGTCCCCGCGCGATTCCCCTCAACTCAGACGCGTGTAGCGCGCGCGCAGGCTATCGAAGCGGCGTGAACGCCGTACTCCCCACCTGCTCAGCAAGTACCAGAAGACGACGGCGAGGATGCGCAAGCCGTAGACGCTCGAGGCGGCGAACGACGCCGAGGAGGCCTCGCGGAAGTAGCGCGTCGGGACGGCAATCTCCGCGATGCGGAAGTCCGCGGCCACCACCTGGGCGATGATCTCCTGATCGAAGATGAAGCCGTCGGCGTTCGCGCGGAAATTCACGGTCTCGAGCACGTCGCGGCGGAAGGCACGGTAGCCCGTGTGATATTCGGACAGGTGCAGTCCGAAGGCACGGTTCTCGACCCACGTCAGGAACCGGTTCGCGACGAACTTCCACCACGGCATGCCCTGCGCCAGCGCCGAGCCGCTCTTAAGCCGCGAACCCAGCACGACTTCGGCTTCCCCGCGAATGATCGGCTCGATGATCTGCGGCACCAGGGTGGGATCGTACTGATAGTCGGGGTGCACCATCACGACCACGTCGGCGCCCGCGCGCAGCGCCTCCGCGTAACACGTCTTCTGGTTCGCGCCGTATCCGTAGTTGCGGTTGTGAACGAAGATCTCGAGCCCGAGCTGTCGCGCGACTTCGAGCGTGGTGTCGGTCGAGCCGTCGTCGACCAGGATCACGAGATTCACCGTGTCCTTCGGCAATTCCTCGTACGTCATGCGCAGCGTGCGGTCCGCGTTGTACGCCGGCATCACGACCACGACCTTCGGCGCGCGCATCTTGCTCATGCGCGCTCCGCGAGGACCACGAACTGGTACGCGAGCAGGCGCGGCAGCGCACGCGCGCTCGCCGCGTTCACTGCGTGCAGCGCACCCAGCACCCGCCCGTGCCAGCGCTCTGACACGACCTGGTAGAGCGGCACCGGCGTCGACGTCATGCGCGTGACGCGAAGCCCCGCCCTCGTCACCAGCGCTCCGAGCGTGCGTCGCGTGAAAAACCGCAGATGGGTGCGATCGAGAATGCCGCGCTCGGCGTAGTTGAAGCGACCGGCCAGCAGCGACAACCGCATCCACGCGTGGGCGACGTTCGGAATCGAGATCACCACCTGCCCGCCGCTGGCCAGCGAGCACCGCAAGGCCATCAGGGCCGCCGCGGGATTGCGCAGGTGCTCGAGGACGTCCGCGCACACGATCGCGTCGAACTCGCCGTCGAGCTGCGGCAGACCGCGGTCGAGATCTGCGACGATCATGCGCTCGCAGTGCTCGGCGCCGGCCGCTGCGGCCACGGGGTCGGCCTCGAGGCCCGTCACCTTCCAGCCGCGCGCCGTCAGCAGGCGCGACAGCAGACCGTCGGCGGCGCCGACGTCCACGAGCCGACGGCCGCGTCCTTCGCCGAGCCACTCCAGGATGATCGAGTGGCTGCTGTAGGGATCGCCCTTCAGGGTGTAGCGCGACGCGAGAGCCACTAGCCCATCATCCGACTTCGACCGCTCAATTTTCAACATTCCCGTACAACCAGCGGCCCCCGCCGTGTGTAAGCAGGTGCACGGTGCCGGGCGGCAGCATGCGGACGACGCTTCGGTCCGGTGCTAAGCCACTGACGAGAAAGCGGCGGCCCGGCTTGGGCCACTCCTGGACCAGGCGTGCGCCGTCCCAGAAGCGGTCGCGCGCCTCCGGAAACGTCGCGCCGAAGGCCAGGTTCGACTGCAGCCCGTTCACCACGGTCACCGGGCGGTCGATCGCCAACAGGACCGAGCCGCTGTTCTCGAGTGGGCCTTCGTGCATGACCTGATCACCCGGCTGCAGCCGGAGCACGAGGGCTTCCGTCACCGCTCGGGCTGAACGCGTGCGCGCGAACACGGCCACACCGTCGCCGGCAGCCGGCAGGAAGGCCAGGGTCACCGCCACCGTCGCCCACGCACCCAGCGCGGGCGATCGGCGCCACGCGGCCCAGGCCAGGACCAGCGAGCCGACGACGAAGATCATCATGCACGTGCGCAGCAGCGACGCGTAGGCGCTGAGCGGCGCAGACGCGATCTCCTGCCCGCGCGCGGCGAGATTGCGCGTCGCAAGGTCGAGATTGCCGAGCGCGCCCGCCGGCAGCGGCAGCCGATCGGCCATCGCGAGGCCGAGGGCCACCGCGGCGACCGCGAACGTGACCAGCACCGGCACGATCAGCGCGCGCGGCCGCAACGATCCCGGCACCGCGTCCATCGATTCGTCCCACACGCGCGCGACGAGCAACGCCAGCGCCGGAAACGCGGGCAGGCCGTAATGGGGAAGCTTGAACGGCGAGAGCGTGAAGAAGCCGATGACGACGAGCGGCCACAGCGCCACGAGCACCCAGAGCCGCGCGGTGGCATCTTCCCACGGCCGGCGCAGTGCGCGCGTCACCGCCCAGGGCGCCGCCAGCGACCACGGCAGAAACGCGAGAAACGTCACACCGAGGAACTGCAGCGCGCCGAGCGGCACGTCTTCGTCGGGAAACACGCGGTGTCGCGCGAAGTTCAGCACGTCAGTGTCGACGAGCGTGTACCAGAGAAAGCCACGGTTGCGGGCCTCCACCGCCGCATACCACGGCACCACGATGGCGAGCAGCAGCAGCACGCCCCACCACGGCGCCCACGGCGCCAGCGGGCGCTCGCGCGTGAGCACGAGGAAGAGTGCGACCACGACCAGTGGGCCGGCGGCCCCGAGCACGTCCTTCGTCATCGTGGCCACGCCGAGGCTCGCGTAGAACACCGCGAGACCCCAGCGGCCGGCGCCTTTGTAGGCGACGGCGAACCCCGCATACGCGAGCACGATGCACAGGATGAATATCATGTCCGGCTTCACGAGCCGCCCATAGAGGTACATGCCGAGGTTGGCGATCACGATGAGACCGGCCAGGAGCGCGACGCGGGCGCCGCCGAGCATGAAGCCCAGGCGCGCGGTCACAGCGGCGATGCCGACAGCGGCCAAGGCCGACCACACCCGCGCGGCGGCCTCGCCGACTCCTGCGACGGCGAACGAGCCGCTCATGAGCCAATACATGAGCGGCGGCTTGTCGAAGTAGCGCACGCCGCTCACATGCGGTGTGATCCAGTCGCCCATTCGCAGCATCTCGCGGGCGATCTGAGCGTGCAGCCCCTCGGGCGGATCGACGAGGGGCGCGTGGCCGAGCCGTAGCAGATACAGCGCGGCCGCGACGAGTGCGACGCCGAGGGGGATCCCGCGCACCGCGGCGTGATCCCGTCAGCTAACTTTCACGACGGCGTCGCTCGGCAGCCGCCCCAGGAAGTCGGCCAGCGCCTGCTCGAGATACCCGCGGTCGCGCGACTCCAGCGTGACCTTCACCTGATATTCCGGATTGGACAGCTCCGGGTACGAGCCCACCATCAGCAGCGGGAAGTCGGCCAGCAGTCGATTCAAATAGTCGGCGAGCGTTCCCTCGCCGATGCGCACGAACACATTCTTGAGGTGGATCGGCGCGTCGCGGAAGCGCTCGCGCATGGCGTCGAACTTGCGCCGGAAGATCTCCGGCACACCCGGCAGCACGTAGACGTTGCGTATGGCGACGTTGGGAAACCGCAGGCCGTTGTCCCTGATCAGCTCAGCGCCGTCGGGAATCTCCGCCATTCTGAGCGCGGCGTCCGTCAGCGTGTCGCGATAGTACCGTTCCAGGAGCGCAACCAGCTCCGGGTGCCGGACCACCGGCACGCCCATCGCCCGCGCGACGCCTTCGATGGTCACGTCGTCGTGCGTGGGCCCCACGCCGCCCGAGGTGAACACAAAATCGAACGTTTTGCTGAACGCCGCCACTTCCTCCGCGATGGAAGCGACGTCGTCGGGAATGACGAGGATGCGCCCCACCTCCACGCCGAGCTCGCGAAGCTCACGACACAGGTACGCCGCGTTGGCGTCGACGGTCTTGCCGGAGAGGATCTCGTTGCCGATGAGAATGATGCCGGCAGTCTTCGGCATGGCGTCGCGAATTTTACGACGCCGTCGACATGGATGCTAGACTTGACGCCGTGGCGGGCGACGCTCCGATCCGTCTCGACGGTTGGGCTCTCGTTCTCGGTGCTTCTTCTGGGTTCGGCGAGGCGACCAGTCTCGCGCTCGCGCGCGCAGGGATGAACATCTTCGGCGTCCATCTCGATCGCAAGGCCACGCTGGCCAACGTCGAGCGCATCACCGGCGAGATCCGCGGCCTCGGGCGTCAGGCGCAGTTCTTCAACGTGAACGCCGCCGATCCCGACAAGCGCGCAGAGGTCGCGGCCGAGATGCAGAAGACGCTCGAGCAGCGCAACGAGCCGGGCGGCGTGCGCGTGATGCTGCACTCGCTCGCCTTCGGCACGCTCAAGCTCTTCATCGCAGATCCGATGAAGGAGGCCGTGACCCAATCGCAGATGGACATGACGCTCGACGTGATGGCGCACAGCCTCGTCTACTGGGCGCAGGAGCTGGTGGGCCGCGGGCTCATGACGCGCGGCGGCCACATCTTCGCCATGACGTCGTCGGGCGGCGCGCGCGTGCTGCCGAACTACGGGCCGGTGTCGGCCGCCAAAGCCGCGCTCGAGTCCAACATCCGGCAGCTCGCCGCCGAGCTCGGCCCGCGCGGCATCGCCGCGAACTCGATCCGCGCCGGCGTCACCAACACGCCGGCGCTGCAGAAGATTCCGGGCAACGAGGAGATCATGGCGCAGGCGCGGCGGCGTAACCCGGGCGGCCGCCTCACCACACCCGAGGATGTCGCCAAGGCCATCGTCGTGCTCTCGCACCCCGACACGTACTGGATCACGGGCAACGTGATCGGCGTGGACGGCGGCGAAGAAATCGTCGGGTGAGCTACGCCCAGGCCGTGGTCCTCGGGCTCGTTCAGGGTCTGACCGAGTTCCTACCGGTCTCCTCGTCCGGCCACCTGATTCTCGTCCCGCATGTCTTCGGCTGGCCGGACCAGGGCCTCGCCGTCGACGCCGCGCTCCATCTCGGCACGCTCGCCGCGCTGCTCGCCTATTTTCGCGGCGAGATCTTCGATCTCTTCAGCGGCGCGCTGAACCGCCGTCTCGGCGTGATCATCGTGCTCGCCACGATCCCCGGCGCCGTCGTCGGCGTCCTGTTCGGCAAGTACATCGAGGCGCACTTCCGCTGGCCGCTCCTGATCGCGGCAACCACGGCGTTCTGGGGCGTCGTCATGCTGATCGCCGATCGGCAGGCGCGTCCCGCTTCCCCACCGGCGCGCACGCATTCCTATGCCGTGGCGCGACCCGACGATCCGCTCGAGCAGGTGGGGTGGGGTCAGGGCATCGCCGTCGGCATCGCGCAGGCGCTGGCGCTGATCCCGGGGACGTCACGCTCCGGCATCACGATCACCACGGGGCTGTTCACCGGCCTGGATCGTGCAACGTCGGCGCGCTATGCGTTTCTGCTCGGGATCCCGATCACCGCGGGCGCGGGCATGAAGGAAGCCCTGCACCTGCTCCGCACGGGCGAGCACCTCGGCGACACGGGGCCGATCCTCGCCGCTGTGCTCGTGTCGTTCGTGACTGGGTGGTTTGCCGTCTGGTTTCTCGTCAACTACCTCAAGCGCCGCTCGCTGGTGCCGTTCGTCGTCTATCGCCTCGTGCTTGCCGCGATCATTGTCGCGGTCTGGTATCGTTAGGGTCATGCCGCCTGAGATCCGCACCGGTGAGCCGAAGATGGATGCGACGTCGCTCTACCGCGAGGAGGTCGTCACCGACCGCCGTGTCGGAACGCTCCGTGTCATGACCCCGATCAAGGTCGACGGCTCGACCGATGCCAGCCGTCCGGTGCTCTACGTGGGCGAAGCGCAGCTGCTCACCCAGGCCGGGCTCCTGCCGCTGGTGTTCGAGATCGACGCGACGTCGCTAGCCGACGCCATCGACAAGTTCGCCGCCGGCGCGACTACTGCCATCGACCGCACTCGCCGTGAGCTCGAAGAGCTACGGCGCGAGGCTGCCTCGCAGATCGTCGTGCCGCCAACGCTCCCGCCCGGTTTCGATCCCAAGGGCGGTCCCGGCGGGCTGCCGGGCGGCGGCAAGATCCACCTGCGGTAGTCGCCGGGGCGCGCGCCGTTACGAACCGCGCCGCCGGCGATCCGATGAACGAGTGCGACGTCCTCGTCGTGGGCGGAGGACCGGCCGGCTCGACCATCTCGGCGCTGCTCGCCGAGAAGGGCTGGCGCGTCACGCTGCTCGAGAAAGAACACCATCCCCGCTTTCACATCGGTGAATCGCTGCTGCCTCACAATCTTGCGATCTTCGAGCGGCTCGGCGTGCTCGAACAGGTGGATGCCATCGGCATCAAAAAGCCCGGCGCCGACTTCAACTCGAATCTCGAGGTGAGCGGCCACCACCAGTTCCACTTCGCCTTTGCGCTCGATAAGAGTCGCCCCTACGCCTACGAAGTGCGCCGCTCCGAATTCGACAATCTGCTGCTTCGCAACAGCAGCGCCAAGGGCACCCGCGTCCTGGAAGGCGTCTGTGTCATGGCCGTCGACTTCCCGACGGGCGGCAATCCGGTGGTCTCGGCCGTCGACGAACAGGGCCGGGAATCGCGCTGGAGCTGTCGTTTCTTCGTCGACGCCTCGGGCCGCGACACGCTTCTCTCGCGCAAGTTCAAGCTCAAGAAAAAGAACATCCACCACGCCAGCGCCGCCATCTTCGGACATTTCCTCAACGTGGACCGGCGTGAGGGCGAGTATGCGGGCAACATCAGCGTGTATTGGTTCGAGCACGGCTGGTTCTGGATGATTCCGCTGCGGGACGGGACCATGAGCGTCGGGGCGGTGTGCCGGCCCGCCTACCTGAAGCAGCGCACCACCAAGCCTGCCGAGTTTTTGCTGCAGACGATCGCGTTGGCACACCCGGAGATGCGCCACCGGATGCGTAACGCCACGTTGATCAACAACGAAGCGCGGGCGACCGGCAACTATTCGTACGAGTCCACGCGCATGCGCGGCGAGCGCTACATCATGGTGGGTGACGCCTACGCCTTCATCGACCCGGTCTTCTCCAGCGGCGTGCTCCTGGGCATGAACAGCGGCGTGCTGGGGGCCGAGGCCCTCGACGCGTGGCTGCGTGGCGATCCGACGGCCGAGCAAAAGTTCCGGCACTTCGAGCGCATGGTCGAGCGCGGCGTGAAGACCTTCTCCTGGTTCATCTGGCGCTTCAACTCGCCAGGCATGCGGAGCCTCCTGTTGAATCCCGCGAATCCATTCCGGGTGCAGGAAGCGGTCACCTCACTGCTCGCCGGAGACGTGTTCCGCGACATCGGCACCCGCTCGCGCTTCTGGCTGTTCAGGATCTTCTACGTCGGGTTCAGCGTGAAGCACTGGCGCGAGTCGTTCCGTCTGTGGAGGCTGCGCACACGCAATCCACGGGTGACCTTCACCGGCGGCACCACGCCGGTGGATCGGGAGGCCGAGGCCCAGTCCTGAGCTAGCGGGGCCTCAGGCCGAGCGCAGACACGCCGTCGCGATCTGCTCGACGTGCCGCACGTCGGTCCCACAGCAGCCCCCCATCACGGTGAAGTGCGGTAGACGGTGCTTGAGCCGTGCGTGCTGCGCGGCGAGCTCGGCCGGATCACCGATGTCGAGCTCGCTGGACTCGTTGAGCTCGGCGTGACTCTTTCGCGAGGCGTTGGCGCGCACGCCACGAATGCGCCGCACCCACGGCGCGCCGCCGAGCAGGACGTCCTCGAAATGCGTCGGATGCGCGCAGTTGACCATGTAGTATGCGGGACCGGCTGACGTCGCCGCGTCGACGTTTTCGATCGCGGCTTGCAAGGTCTGTCCGGTCGGCAGCCGCCCGTCCGTCTCCACCGTGAACGAGATCGCCACCGGCAGCCCGGCCCGGCTCGCCGCACGAACGATACCGACCGCCTCTTCGACGTAGTTCATCGTGATCGCGGTGATCATGTCGGCCGCGGTGTCGCGGAACGTCTGGATCTGCGCCGTGTGATAGGCCTCCGCCTCGGGCTCCGACATCGTGTTCGCCCGCTGGTATCCGTCACCGCGCGGTCCGACACAGCCGCTGATCACCACCGGCTTCGGATGACCGCGCAGCTCGTCGCGAATTTCCTGCAGAAGACCGATCGCCCGTCGGTTTGCTTCGGTGAGCTCGGCCGCGCCGTAGCCGAGCCTCGCGCCCCAGTCGGCGCTGGCGCGCCACGTCGCGCTCTCGAGGATCAACCCGGTTCCGAAGCGCTGTCCCAGCGCGGCGTAGGCGCGGAAGTATTTCCGCAGCGCGGCCTCGCCGTCCGTTCGTCGGAGCAGGTCGAACGCGGCGAAATCGGGAAGCTCGAGACCATCGAGAAAGATGAGCGTGGTCTCGATACCGCCGTCGGTCAGGAAGAAGTCGTTGTCGAGCTGCGGCAGGCGTTGGCGGTGACGCGTCATCGCCCGGACACGATAGCCGAAGCGGGGCGCGGCGTCAGCCGAGGACTGCGCCGCGGCTCAGCCCGGCCGGACGCGATCGGGCAGCGTCCGTGCCAGGGCCTCGAACAGGCGCTCGCGCGTGAAGGGCTTCGGCACCACGAGATCGACCGCAGGCGCCGTGCTCGCGTCGAACTCGTCGGCCCAGCCGGTCAGAAGCACCACGGGGATCGCGCGCCGGCGCTTCAGCTCCTCCGCAAGCGCAAGCCCGGTCATGCCGGGCATCCCGAGATCGGTCAGCACGAGATCCACCGGCTCGCGGTCGAACAGCTCGAGCGCCTCGCGTCCTGACGCCGCCGTGAAGACCGTGTGGCCGGCGTTGCTGAGCATGGCGCGCAGCACGTCGAGCACCTCCGGCTCGTCCTCGACGGCCAGGATGCGCAGCGGTTCCAGCGTCGGCAAGAACGCCGGCGTGCGCGCCGCCTCCGCCGTGATCGACGGGAACGACAGCGTGAACGTCGTGCCGACGCCTTCGGCGCTCGCGAGTGCGACGGTACCGCGGTACCGCTGCACGATTTCCTGGGCGAGGCTCAGCCCGAGTCCCGTGCCGCCTTCGGTGCTGCGCGTGGTGAAGAACGGCTCGAACGCGAGCCGCTGCACCTCGGGACTCATCCCCTTGCCCGTATCGGAGATCGATACGATGGCGCGATCGTCCTGGCCGCGGACGTAGAGCGTGAGACGTCCGCCCTGAGGCATCGCAGTGAGCGCGTTCTCAAGGATGTTCAGCAGCGCCTCGCGCACCTCACTGGCGACGGCCAGCACGGCCGGCGCGGGATCCGCCTTGAAATCGATCTCGTACCGAATGCCGCGGCGTGCCGCTTCGTTGTCCCACTGCGGCCGCGTGAGCGCCAGCAGCTGCTCCAGCACGTCACGAAGCTGGACGGCCTCCGGGCCCTTCACGCGCGCCGGACGCGAGTACTCCTGAAGCCGTCGCACGGTCTCCACGCTGTCGGACGCGCCCTGGTGGATGACGTTGAGCGCGTGCTTGAGCTCCTGGCCGGTGATCGCCTCGTCGGCGCTCAAGCGCTCCTGCAGCATCTCCGTCCAGCCCAGGACCGGCGTGAGGCGATTGTTGATGTTGTGTGCCACCCCGGCGGCCAGCGAGCCGAGCGTACGGAACTTCTGCTCGCGGATGACGCGGAAGCGGAGCTCGTGCTCGCGAGAGATGTCGCGGAACACGCCGATGCGCTGGACGCCGCCGCCGTCGTGCCGCTCGGCCGTCGACAACGTGGCGAGCACCGGGCGCGGGTCGCCGGCGCGCGTGAGCAGCAGCACCTCGCCCTGGAACGAGGGCCCGCGCATCTGCGCGGTGAGCGCGGGAACGTCTTGGGCTCCGGCGAGAAAGTCGGTCCATCGCACGCCCACGAGCGATTCGCCACCGCCGATCATTTCGTGGAAGGCGCGGTTCGCGAAGACGATCCTGTCGTCGCCGTCGGCAACGACCACGCCTTCGCCGATGCGCCGCACGACGTCGGCCAGCTCGCGCGCCTCGTTCTCCAGGCGCGCGTGCTCGATAGCCACCGCGGCCCGATCGGCGACGATACGCAACAGCCTGTCGGCGCGCCCCCCCAATCGCCGCGAGCGGCACGCGACTTCGAGCACGCCGATCGGTGAGCCCGCCACGACGAGCGGCGCCACCATCAGCGAACGGAACGCCTCGCGACGCGTCAGCGGCTCGCCAGCGCCGGCGGCGCCATCCGAGATCAGCACGGGCTCGCGCGTGGACATCGCCGTGGCCACCGCGCCGACGCCGACCGGAATCGGCGCGGGCTCAACGCCCGGCGGCAGGCCGACCGCCGCGCGCGGCCGCAGCTCGGCGCGCGCTTCGTCGAGCATGTAGATGACCGCGACGTCGGCATTGAAAACCTCGACCACGATCTCGACGAGGCGAAACAGCAACAGTTCCGGGTTGGGCGCGGTGAGCGCCGCCTGCGCGATGCGGCTCAACGCTTCCAGCTCTCCCGTGCGCCGCGCAAGGAGACGCCGCGTGACCAGCGTGCGCGCGCGGGCGACGATCTCCTCCGGCAGGAACGGCTTCGTCATGTAATCGTCGGCGCCCTCGCGCAGGCCTCGCACACGCGCGGAGGCGCTGCCGAGCGCGCTCAACACAAGGATCGGCAGATCGGACAGGTCGGCCTGAACACGAAGCCGCTCGATGACCTCGTAGCCGCTCATGCCGGGCAGCATGAGATCGAGGACCATGAGGTCGACGTCCGGCGCCACTGCGAGCGCCTCGAACGCGGCTTCGCCGGTGGCCGCCGTCTCGACGTCGTACCCCTCGCCCTCGAGGAGGTCGCGCAGCAGCGCGGCAGTGTCGGCGTTGTCCTCGACAACAAGAATGCGCGCGGCCAGTGTCTTCATGGCGCGGCTACGTCCTGCGTCTCGAGCGTCGTCGCCATCAGCCGCGCCAGCTCGTCCGGCGTGAACGGCTTGGCGACGTAAGCGTCACACCCCGCGTGCAGCGCGGACTCACGCTCTTGGGGGCGCGACAATGCGGAGACGGCGATGATCGGCACGCCACTCGTCCGCGGATCCTGTCGCAGCCGCCGCGCGACTTCCCAGCCGCTCAGGCCGGGCAGCATCAGGTCGAGCAGCACCAGCGCCGGTGTTCGCTCGCGTGAGAGCTCCAAGCAATGCTCACCGCTCTCGCAGATGCGCGCCCGACCGCCGAGGAGATCCTCGACCACGGCGCGCATCAGCTCCTGCGTGGCACGCTCGTCCTCGACGATCAGCACCTCGCGGCCGGCGAGCACCGCCTCGATCGGCATCGGCGGCTCGGCGCCGCGCGCGATGGTGTCGGCCGGCATGACGGCGATCGGCAGCGTGAACGTGAAGCGGCTGCCGCGACCCTCGCCTTCGCTCTCCGCGCGCACGACGCCGCCGTGCAGCTCGACCAATCGGCGCACGATGGCGAGGCCCAGACCTGAGCCGCCATGACGCCGGCGCATCGGCGCCTCCACTTGATAGAACGGATCCCAGATGCGCGTCAGCTCCTCGCGCGCGATCCCGACCCCGTCGTCCTCGACTGCGACCCAGACCTGATCACGCTGACGGCCGGCGAGAATCCGCACCTCGCCGCCGGGCGTACTGAACTTGATGGCGTTGCCGACGAGATTGACGAGGATCTGCTGCAGGCGCGACGGATCCGCCTGCACCGCCGGCAGATCCGAAGGCAGCAGCGTCCGCACCTGAATGCGGCGCGCCTGCGCCGCCGCCGTCACCACCGTGCCGACCTGCTCGACGACGTGGCGCAGCTCGAGCGAGCGCGGCGTGAGCTCGATGCGTCCGGCCTCGAGTCGGGAAACGTCGAGCAGGTCGTTGATGAGGTCGTTCAGGCGCTGGGCGCCGCGGAAGATCGCCTCCTGATGCTCCAGCTGCTTTGGCGTCAGCGTCCCGTGCGCCTGGCGCAGAAGGAGACGGCTGTAACCGACGATCGCCGTCAACGGCGTACGCAGCTCATGACTCACCATGGCAAGGAACTCCGACTTCAGCTCGTCGAGGCGCCGAAGCTCTTCGTTGACCTGCGCCAGCGCGCGCGCCTCGCGATCCTTCTCGGCATAGTCGCGGACCATTTCCGCGTTGTCGATGAACACGCCGTAGCGGCCGTAGAGCATCAGGAACGCGACGGCGGCGGCTGCGGCCAGCCAGTCGGCAATCACCATCACCGGTGAAACGCCCGACGCACTGGCCATCCACACGCGCAGCGCGGCGCGAAGTCCAACGGCGAGGAAGACGAGGCAGAAGACAATGGCCAGAGGCTCGGGCCGCCAGTTCCGCCGCCGACCGACGGCGGCGACAATCATCGTCGCGACGCCGAGCGCCGAGACGGCGAGGATGACGTTGGCGGCCTGGTACAGGATGTCAGCTGACAGGGACGCGGCTCCTCGCATTAAATCATCACACGAGTGCGCCGTAAGCCCAAGCGTCCATTGAGTTTTTCTGTGAAAAAGTTTACCCAACCGATGGGTGGTGCGCCGACGGCGGCGTCAAATCCCCATGCTTACAAGCCGCGTCGGGTTTCTTACACCGCTGACGCGCCGTTGACGCGTGGCCGTCCGATCTCGGTGTTTGAAAAATTTGGGATGAGTTGCATCTCCGCGCCGCGCGAGGACGAGCGGTGCGGCATGCGAGTTGCTTTTGCCCGCCACATGCTCCGAACACGACCTGTCTGGATGCGCGGTCTCAGACTCTATCGTGCGATCGGCTCGGCCGGCGCGACGGATCGCCTCGATGTCGGCGACGATCCGTGTGACCCGCGCATCCATGCGCGCTCGCGATTTCGAAGCCAGAGCGACCCGACGCGTCTGGCGCTCTATACCGTGCACGACGCCGAGGCCTGGACGCCCGCCTCCGCGGCCGTGCGCGAGCCGGGCGGCCACACGCTCACCGTCGTTCGTGAGTTTCGCCGAGTGCCGTTACACGCTTCGGCGCTGGTCATGCTTCTGCTCACCGCGCGCGCCGGCCGCTCGGCGCCGGTGTTGGCAGCGCTCGCCCACTTCGTCGAGCGCGCGGTGAGCGCCTACCAGCCGGCGTACCTCCTGCTCGCGCATTCGCTCGAGCAGCCGCGCGTCTCCACGCTCATGATGGGCGTGCACGAGTGCGCAGCGCTGGCGGCCGCGAGTCCGGCCGCGTTCAGTGTGGAGGCGTTGCTGCCGGAGCTGGAGCCGCTGTTGATGCTGCGACCGGAATGGTTCAGCTACTGCCCGGAGCCCGAGGCGCAGGTCGTCTCGAGTCGTCTCGTCTCACCCTACGCCGTGTAGTCGCACCGTTTCCACGAGCAGCTCGGTCGTCGCCATTATGTCGTTGACGTCGACCCACTCGTTGACCGTGTGGATCTGCCGCATGCCACAACCAAGGTTGGCGACCTCGAGCCCGCGTCCGCCGAACACGTTGGCGTCCGACGCCGCGCCCGTCGACCGCGTCAGGAACGGCTTGGACAGGCGCTCGGCCGCACCGCGCACGAGCCCGACGATTCGCGCGTCGTCCGCGACGGCGAGCGGCTCGTAGTCTCGTTCGACGCGCGCTTCGAAGCGCGCCGTCGTCGTCTTGCCTCCGACGGTCACCGACCGGCGCGCCGCGGCGACTTCCAGACACCCGACCATGTGACGCGTCTGTCGCTCCAGCCCTTCGACGGTCAGGCTCCGCGTCTCCGCGCGGAGCACGACGCGGTTGGGGATGATATTGCTGGCCAGCCCGCCCTCGATGCGCCCGACGTTCGCGGTGGTGGCGGCATCCACACGCCCCAGCCGCATGGCGGCAATCGCCTCCGCGGCCACCTGCACCGCGCTGATACCTTGCTCCGGCGCCAGTCCCGCGTGCGCCTCCAGACCGTGCACGATGAACTGTATGCGATTCGCGGCGGGCGCGCGCGTGATCAGCTCGTGCACGCCGTCGCAGTCCAGAATCAAGCCGGTGCGTGCGCGGAGGCGGCCGACGTCGAACTGCTTGGCGCCCAGCAGGCCGAGCTCTTCGCAAATCGTGAACAGCACGTCGATCGGGCCGTGGGCGATGTTCCGCTCGCGCAGCAGCCGCACGGCCTCGAGGATCGCCACGATGCCCGATTTGTCGTCGCCGCCGAGCACGCTGGTGCCGTCGGTGCGGATGATGTCGCCGTCGATCACGGGACGAACGTGATCGGCGGGCGGCACGGTATCCATGTGACCGCAGAGCAAGAACGGCGCGACCTCGGGCGCCGTCCCCGGAAAGTGCGCCACGAGATTGCCGACGTCGCTGCCGATCTTCTCTCCCGCGTCATCCACCTGCACGCGGGCGCCCATGCCCTCGAGAATCGCGATCAGCCGCTTGGCGACGTTGCCCTCGCGCTTGGACACGCTGGGAATCCGTGCCAGCTCGAGAAATTCGTCGCGAAGCCTATTTTTGTTCACCGTCGGGGCGCCTCCGCGCCCGACGGTCGGGCGGCAACGGTCGGCGGCAAGAATGTTTTCAGCCAATCGCGGCTGGCGCCGACGGCCTGCGCACGATGTGCGGGGTCGGTGAGCCGGTGATCGCCGCCGGGAATCACGAGCAGATCACACGGCTCGGCCGCCTGCTCGAGCAGCTGCGTGCCGTGTTCCAGCGAGACGACGTCGTCGGCGTCGCCGTGCACGACGAGGTGGCGCGGCACCCCACTGGGGGCCAGCGCGTACCGTCCCTCCATGTATTCGATGGCGAACGGTACGCCGAGGCCGCGATTGTCACGCAGGTCGTCATTGGCGAGCTCGGTCAGGCTCGCCGGCGCATTCCACGTCACCACCGGTGTGCCCGGCCGACGGGACGCGATGAACAGCGCGACGAAGCCGCCCAGACTCGAGCCGAGCAGCCCGATGCGGCCGTCGAGGCGAGGATGGCTTTCGAGGTGCGCCGCCACCGCCTCGGCGTCCTCGATACGCGTGGCGATCGTCGTGTCTTGCTCCTGTCCACTGGACTCACCGCAGCCGCGGAAGTCGAAGCGCGCCAGCGCGAGCCCGGCCTGCGGGAGCGCCTCACCGAGCAGGAGATACTTGTCGGAGTCTTTCGAGGCGGACAAGCCGTGACACGCGATCACACACGGCACCCGGGACGCAGTCTCGGGCAGGTGCAGGACGAGCGACAGCTTGCCGTCGGGCAGCGCGATCCAGTGGCGCTCGGAACTCACGTCCAGGCGAGATGAAAGAGTCGGCAGGCGTTCGTCGACAGCCGGAACATCACCTCGTCGATCGGCTCGCGCTTGATCTTGGCGACTTCCTCCGCTGCCCGCGCGGCCAGCCACGGTCCAGACTCCACGCCCGCGAACTCGCCGCTGTACTTCCAGGGCGCGTCGCTTTCGACCAGCAGCGACTCGAGCGCCACCTGCTCGACCAGGGCGCGATCACGGTCGCGGTAAACGACCTCGGGCGTCACGGAGACGAAATATCCGGCGTCGACGATTCGGCGCGTGACCTCGGGCGGCGCCTTGTGCCAATGGAAGACCGCGCGCTCGATGTTGTGGCGCTCCAGGCTGTTGAACGCGTCGAGGGCGGTCGCGTGGGGCGCATGCAGCGAGACGGCGAGGTCGTACCGCGCGGCCAGCGCCAGCAGCCGGTCGAGCCGGGCCAGGCCACGAGCCGAGCGTTCCGCGGCATCGGCCTTGCCCTCGAGCGAGTACCACGGCAGCCCCACCTCGCCGAGCGCCACGACGTGCGCGTGATGCTGCGCCACCTGCGCTTCGACGCGCTCCAGCGCGGCGTCGTCGAGCTCGTGATCGGGATGGAACCCGAAACACGCCCACACGGCCTTCGGCGCCGCCGCGGCGAGCGCGAGATTGCGCTCATTGCTCTCGACGTCGCAGCCGACCGCGATGATGCCCCAGACGTCGAGCGATTGCGCCACGCGCAGCGTGTCGAGCGCGTCGGGCAACGCGGGATCGTGCATGTGGCAGTGACTGTCGATGATCATCTACTCGCCCGCCACAACCATCCGCGCGATCTTCAGCGTCGGTGACGCCACGCGATCGCGCAGCACGAGATCGTTGCCGATCCCATCGATCCGCTCGAACATCTCGAGCAGGTTCCCCGCGACCGTCACCTCCTCGACCGGGAACGCGAGCTGACCGTCCTCGATCCACAACCCCGCCGCGCCGCGCGAATAGTCGCCGGTGACGCCGTTGATGCCGAAGCCGATGAGCTCGGTGACGTACAGGCCGCTCTTCACTGACCCGATGAGGTCTTGGGGCGACGCGGAACCCGTCAGCAGCATGAGGTTGTTCGTTCCCACCGACACCCCGGCGCCGTCGCGCGTCGCATGGTGCGTCGAGGGCAGGCCTAGCTTGCGGCCCGAGTACGTGTCCAACAGGTACGACTCGAGCTTCCCCTCGCCGACCAGCACCGTGCGTCGCGTCGCCAGCCCCTCGCCGTCGAACGGCCGCGAGCCGAGGGCGCCCGGAACGAGGCCGTCATCCACGATGGTCACCGTCGGCGCCGCGATGCGTGTACCGAGACGCTCGAACAGAAACGAGGCGCGCCGATAGAGGCTCGGGCCACTGGCAGCGCCGGCGATCGAGCGCAGCAGGCTGGCCGCCATGTCGGGATCGAAGATCACCGGCACCTCGGCGGTCTTCACCTTGCGCGCGCCGAGGCGGCGCAGCGCGCGCGCCGCGGCCGTTTTGCCGACCGACTCGGCATCCTCGAGCGCGCGCCGGCGCCGCGCGTACGTGTACCATGCGTCGCGCTGCATCTCGCCATCCTTCGATGCCACCGGCGAGACGGTAAGCCCGAACGACGAGGTGCTGTAGCCGCGTGCAAAGCCGTGCGAGGTCGCGTACGCGTAACGCGCGCGCCGATCGAAGTATTCCGCGCCTTCCGAATTCGTGATGCGCGGATCGGCCGCGAGCGCCGCCGCCTCGGCGCGTCGCGCCAGCTCGATCTTCTCCTCCGGCGTGAGCTCGGACCCCTCGTGATCCTCGAGCTCGAGGTCGGGCACGCGCTCGATCAGCTCCTGCGCTTCGGGCAGGCCCGCATGGAGATCTTCGGAGGTCACCCGCGCCAGAGCAGTAGCCTCGTCGACGACGCGCTCGAGCGAATCGCGCGAGAGGTCGGACGTCGATGCGGCCGCGGACGCGCGGCCGGCAAACACACGCAGCGCCAGCCGTTGCTCGCGCGAGTGCGTCACCGTGTCGACCTGCCCGAGGCGCACGGAAGCGCTGAAGGACTGCTCTTCGATGAGGAAGCCGTCGGCGGCGGTCGCACCACGCGCCGTCGCGCGCTTGAGCACGTCGGTCAGCAGCGTGGCGTCGAGCTCGGTCACACCGCAGTCCCGCCGACCGTCATCCCGTCGAGGCGGATCGTCGGCAAGCCGACGCCGACGGGCACCGATTGGCCGTCTTTGCCGCAGGTGCCGACTCCTTCGTCGAGCGCCAGGTCATGCCCCACGCGACTGACCCGCGTGAGGGCATCAGGGCCGTTGCCGATCAGCGTTGCGCCCTTCACCGGCTTCGTCACCCGGCCGTCCTCGATCAGATAGGCCTCGCTCGCGGAGAACACGAACTTGCCGCTCGTGATGTCGACCTGGCCGCCGCCGAAGTTCACCGCGTAGAGGCCGTGCTTCACCGAGCGCAGGATGTCGGCCGGGTCGTCCTGTCCCGCGAGCATGAACGTGTTCGTCATCCGCGGCAGCGGCGGATGCGCGTACGACTCGCGCCGTCCGTTGCCCGTGGCCGATTCACCCATGAGCCGCGCGTTGAGGCGGTCCTGCATGTAGCCGCGCAGGATGCCATTCTCGATGAGCACGTTGCGACGCGTCGGCGTGCCCTCGTCGTCGACGTTGAGCGAGCCTCGACGATTGACGATCGTGCCGTCATCAACGACGGTGACGAGCTCGGAGGCCACCTTCTGACCGACGCGTCCGGCGAACGCCGAGACGCCTTTGCGGTTAAAATCGCCCTCCAGACCGTGCCCGATCGCTTCGTGGAGCAGGATGCCGGGCCAGCCTGGGCCGAGCACGACCGTCATCGCTCCCGCGGGCGCGTCGACGGCAGAGAGCTTGAGCGTTGCCTGTCGCGCGGCCTCGACGGCGAAGCGCCTCCAGCGCTCGGCCTCGAGATAGAAATCGAACGCGACGCGCCCGCCGCCGCCGAAGCCGCCGATCTCACGCTTGCCGGCCTCTTCGGCGATCACTGTTACGTTCAGCCGGGTGAGCGGTCGAACGTCGCCCACGGTCCAGCCGGACGCCGTGGCGATGAGCATCACCACTTCCTCGCTCGTGAGCGACACGATCACCTGTACAACACGCGGGTCGGCCGCGCGGCACGCCGCGTCGATCTTCCGCAGCAAGTCCAGCTTGCGCGCCAGGTCGGTGACGATGGGCGCCTCGGCGAGCGCATAGAGGTCGTGCGGCCGACCGCGCCCGGGCACCGCGACGATGCCCGATTTCCCCGAGCGATCGGCGATGGCGCGCGCCTGACGCGCCGCCTCCTCGAGATTGTGCAGAGCGAGGTCGTCGGTGTGCGCGTAACCGGTGCGCGTTCCCGACTGCGCGCGGACCCCGGCGCCCTGGCTCACATGGCGCGACGCTTTTTTTACAACGTTTTCCTCTAGTACCAGCTCCTCATTGACACGGTACTCGAGGTAAATGTCGGCGTCGTCGACGCGGCCCGCGAGGTTACTGCCGAGCAGCCGTTCCATGAGGCCGGGCGTGACGTTGAACCGGTCGGAGAAGAAACGCTCGGGATGCGTACGCTCGACCTTATCAGTCATCAGGAAGGGCCCAATCCTAACCGCCGGCGCCGGCCGGCCCCAAACTTTTACAACCGATCTATTGTAGCCGGTCCGCCCAGAGCGCCGTCAGCGCGCCTGGACGGCTTGAATCGCTTCGTGGATCCGACGCAGTCCGTGCACGAGCGACGGTCCCGGCGAGAGCACGTCTTCGCCCGGGATCTCGTGGATCTCGCCCGTCGCGACGGCGGGGAGCCGGTCCCAACCCGGACGCGCGGCGATCGCGGAGACATCAACCGGCTTGCCGCACCATGAGGCAAGAATGATCTGCGGTTCGCGCGCCACGACCTCCGCGGCAGGCACGATACGTTCCGAAGCCGAGCGCCGGTCGCGCAGGTCGGCGAAGACATCGCGGCCGCCCGCCACTTCGATCAGGTCGGAGACCCAGCCGATGCCCGTGATCAGCGGATCCATCCATTCCTCGAAGTACACGCGCGGACGATTCGGCCACACCGAGGTGTACTCGTGCATCTGCGTGATCTCGTCGCGCATGTCGGCGACGACGTCGCGCGCCGCCGTCTCGCAGCCCAGCGCGCCGCCGACCATCAAAATTGCCGCGAGCACCTCGTCGAGCCGGCGCTGATTGGTGCACAGCACGGCGACGCCGGCGCCGATGAGCTCTGCGACGATGTCCCGCTGCAAGTCCGAGAATCCCAGCACGAGATCGGGCTTCAGCGCGAGGATGCGATCGGTACGAAACGTCGTGAACCCGCCCACGCGCGCCCGCTCGCGCGCGGCTTCGGGCCGTCGCGCGGTCCCCGGCACGCCGACGACGCGATCTCCCGCGCCCACCATGAACGCGATCTCCGTCGTCTCGGCGGTGAGGCAGACGATGCGCTGGGGAAACTCGACGGGACTCTTGCCGTACATCGCCCGCTCAGCGCCCGATGCTCGCCGCCATGAGCGCCATGTGGATGAGCGGCGAGGACGCGACCGCGCGCTGCTCGGCCTCGACGGCCTCGCCGGAGCGTGGGTCGATCTCGTGGTTAGCGTCGTCCCATGCGCGCCGGCTTCGCTCCCTGCCGTCCGCGCCGAAGTCCACCGTAGTCCGCATGCGACCGGCCGCATCGAACGTCTCGAGCGACCCCATCGGCGCCCCGTCGCGAAAGCCGACGATGAAGCTCGCCTGCCCGCTCGGCCAGCCGAGGAGCATGCCGTTGGGCTTGCCGTCGACGAACATCACTTCACCGGACTGTGCGTGCCACGATTTCCACGGTCCACTCGGCTTGCCGTCACGATACTCGCCACGCGTCTCGATGGCGCCGTCAGCATGCCGCGACACGAACGGCCCGTCGAGGATGCGCGCATTGGTCCCCGGTCGCTCACACCATTCCTCGCTTCCGCTCGCGCGCGCCGCGAACCCTCGCTGGGTTCCCGGCGGGCAGACGATCGAGCCGTCGGCGCGCGGCTGGCCGTCCGCGCGCCACGCGAGCATCGCGGCGAGGACCGCGATGGCGACGCACGCTACGCCGACGCGCGACGGCGCAATCACTACCCTTCGTAGGTCTCGCGGCGCGCGAGCCCGCGCTGGAACGTCAGGTACTGCTCCCGCGTCATCGGCGGCTTGGCGGCCTTGAGAACGTCGCGTGCTCCGGCGGCGCCCTCCGCCAGCATGTCGACCGCCATACCCGCGAGCGCCTTGGCGTTGGTGACGTACGCGAGCGCAGGATCGACGATCCGATAGTCCGCGCCGTGGCCACTGCCGACGGCGCCGCCGACATAGGGATGCAGGATCGGCATGACCATGCTCAGGTCGCCCATGTCCGTCGAGCCGGTGCGATGGCCGATCTGCCGATAATGCTCGGCCCCGACGAGGCGCGCGGCGTTGGCTTCGTAGTGACGAGCCATCGTCGCATCACACGTCATCGGCATGTACCCGGGCAGCGTCTCGATCTCGACTTTGGCACCCAGCGCCAGCGCGCCCGCCTTGAAGGCGCGGTCGACCTTTTTTTGCGCGTCGAGGATCGCGTCCACCGTGCGGCCGCGCACGTACGTCTCGAGCCGCACCTCGCCCGGGATGACGTTCACCTGCGAGCCGCCGTGCGTGATGATCGGATGCACGCGGATCGTGTCCTCGTCGCGGAACGTCTCGCGGATCGCGTTCACCGCGGTCAGCCCGACCTGGGCCGCATAGAGCGCGTTGATGCCCATGTGGGGCGCGCCGCCCGCATGCGACGCACGACCGACGTAGCGGATCGTCTTGACGAGGCAGCCGTTGTTGGAGGCGGGCACACCGGTCTTGTCGTCCTCGGAGCGCGATGTGAGGTGGATCATCATCGCGAGGTCGACATCGTCGAAGTGACCCAGGCGAAGCAGCTCCGGCTTGCCGCCGAGGAACTCGAGCTTGCCCGCCCGCGCCTGCGCCACGCGCCACTCGATGTCGCCGTATTCCTCCGCCGGCACGGCGAAGAACACGAGCCGTCCGCTCAATGCGCCGAGGGCGTCGGAGTCGAGCAGGCCCATCGCCGCGCCGAGGAGCGCCGCGACCTGCGCGTTGTGGCCGCACGCGTGCGCGGCTCCGGTGGCCGGATCACCTTCGGGGTGCCCCGCGACCACGAGGCCATCGAGCTCGCCGAGGAGCGCGAACGTCGGCCCGTCACCCCCGCGGCCCACCGCCTCGGCGCGCACGCCGGTGAGCGCAAGCGCCGTCTTGGGCTTGAGACCGAGCTCGGAGAACGTCTCTTCGACGACGCGCGCCGTCTTGACTTCCTTGAACCCGAGCTCGGGGTGCTTCCGGATCCGCTCGCCGATCCCGATGATCTGCTCGGCGCGCCGATCGATGGCCGCGTACACGCGCTCCTTCAGCTCGTTCTTCGTCATGGGGGCTCCTTTTCCGTCTTTCGCTCGCCTCGGACGGTGGGGACTCACGCGGACTCGCCTCGCCTGGCCCCACGACGTCCTGCGGCTCGCACGACATCTTCAGAGGCTCGCCTCGGACGGTTGGGCCCCAGCCCCACGACGTCCTGCGGCTCGCACAACATCTTCAGAGGCTCGCCTCGGACGGTTGGGACTCACGCAGACTCGCCTCGCCTGGCGGCTGCGGCTCGTACTACGGCCCCACGACGTCCTGCGGCTCGCACAACCGGTCCGGCGCTATTCTACCCGCCATGGACTACCACCACGTCGTCGAGGTCGCGGGCGCCGTCGCGCTGGTCCTCGTCTTCTACTCCTATACGTGGCGCTGGTTCGATCCGTCGGCGTCGCCGCGCCGTGCGCGCTGGCGGCCGCTCCTCAACGGTGTGGTATTCGGCCTGCTCGCGGTCTTTCTGATGGCGTCCCGGATTCAGGTCGGCGACGGCCGCTTCGTCGACGCGCGCGCGGTGCCGCTGGCGCTGATCACGCTGATGGAGGGTCCACTCGCCGGCGCTATCGCCGCCAGCATCGCGATCGCGCGGCGACTCTGGGTCGGGGGCGGCGGTGTCTTCGCGGGCGCGCTCGGAATCGTCACCGTGGTCGTCGCCGCCGCGGCCGCGCGGATGTGGGCCAAACGCGACGGCGGCGTCGGCTTCGCGCACTCGGTCGCGCTCGCGCTCGTCGTGTACGTCATCACGTGGATGTCGTTCCTCTCTCTCGGTCAGCGTGGCGCCGCCATGTTCGCGCCGGTCTGGCTTCCCGTCCTCGTCCTCGACCTCGTCGGGATCGGTCTCGTCGCCCGGCTCTTCTCCGACGTCGTGGCCAGCCGGGCGGCCGAAGCCGCGCGCCGGGACGCCGCGCAGCTTCGCGCGGTGACGCTCCTCGCACGCGCCGCCGCGCACGAGATCAACAATCCGCTGACCGTCGTGCTCGGCGGACTCGGCCTCGTCGCACGCAAAGCGCCGCCGGAGAGCGAAGAGGCGAAGTGGATCGAGCGCGCCCGCGAGGGCGGCGAGCGCATCCGCGATATCGTCGCGCGGATGAACCGCATTACGCAGATCGAGGAGGCGCCCCAGATCGGCGCCCTGCCGCCGATCCTCGATATCAAGAAGTCGAGCGAGCCCCGCTAAGAACTTCGGAGGGGGCCTCGTTCCCAGGTCAGGAAGCGCTCGGGAGCGAAGGCGCCGAGGTCGAACCGCGGTGCGCCGCTCGTCATCCACTCGGTCATTACCAGCGCGGTGATCGGTGCCAGCAGAATGCCGCTGCGGAAGTGCGCGGTCGCCAACCACAGCCCGTCGACGTCGGGCCACGGTCCCAGAATCGGCATGCTGTCGGGCGCCCACGGACGGAAGCCGTACCACGTCCGCGTGATCGGCAACGGACCGAGAGAGGGCACCAGTGCCGTGGCAGCCCCCAACATCGTCGCAATGCCCTCCGCGGTGACGGAGCGCTGGAAGCCGACGCGCTCGACGGTGGCGCCGATGAGTAGCTCGCCCGACGGTCGCGGCACCAGATAGACGTCGTCGGCGTGCACGGCGTGGTTCAAGACCGGCGGCACGTGGGCGAGCGCGATCATCTGGCCGCGCGCCGGCTCCAGGCGCAACCGCGCGCCGAACGACGCGGCCAGCGGGGCGGTCCACGCGCCCGCGGCGAGCAGCACCGCATCGGCGTCCCAACGATCGCCGTCGGCGACCACGCCGTGAGCGCGGCCATCCTCGACGATGACCCGGCTCACCGACGTACCGGCGCGGAGCACGACCCCCGCGGCCACGGCCGCCTGCGCGTACGCCACGACCAGCCGCTGATTGTTCACCCAGTGCTCGGCGCCGATGAACATCGCGCCCCGCACGCGCGTCGCGAGCGCCGGCTCGCGGACACGGACGTCGGCGGTGTCCCACGCCTCGATACCGAACTCATCCACTTCGCGACCAGCGACGCGCGCCTCCGCCTGACGAACGTCGTCGGCATCGAACAGCGGGTAGATCGCGCCGCGCGTGACGTACTCCACGTCGATCCCCGTGCGTTGGCGCAGCTCGTCGACGACCGCGGGATAGAGCCGCCAGCCCTCCAGCCTCAGCTGATCGTAGGCCGAGCCTCGGGAGTCGCCGAGCGGCGTCAGCAGTCCCGCCGCCGCGCCGGACGCCTCCGCACCGGGCGTTGCGCGCTCGAACAGCGTGACCGCGCATCCCGCCTTGGCCAGCTCGTAGGCCGTCGCGCAGCCGATGACGCCGCCGCCGACAACCGTGATCTTCACGCGGCGGACAGCGCCTCGAGGAAGCGCCGCACAGCGTCCGCCGGCGACGGCGTGTCGAGAATGGCGGCGATCGCTGCCACGCCGTGAGCGCCGGCGGCCCGCACCTCGCGCACACGCGTAGGCGTGATGCCGCCGATGGCGATCACGGGCACGCGCACGCGTCCGGTCAGCTTCGCGAGCGCATCGAGTCCCTGCGGCGCGCCATAGCGTCTTTTGGACGGCGTGTCGTACACGGGACCGAACACAACCCAGTCCGCGCCTTTCGCCTCCGCGTCGACCGCGTCATCGAGCGAGTGCACGGAGGCGCCGACGCGCAGCCGCGCGCCCGCGATCGCGCGGATGTCGTCGACGGCGAGCGAGGCGCTCGTGCGCTGCACGGCGTCGGCGTCCGTGGCGAGCGCGACGTCGACACGGTCGTTGACAATCAACAGCGCGTTGCGCGCGCGTGTGGGCCCGCGCAGCCGCCGGCAAAGCGCGGCGAGATCGACGGCGGTGAAATCCTTCTCACGCACCTGCACGGCGGGAAGGCCCGCGACGAGACACTCGTCCACGACGCCGACGAGGTCACGGCCGCGCGTCTGGCTGCGGTCGGTGACGAGGCAGAGCCTCAGCTGGTCCAATCGGGCAGGCCCTCGATCGGCGAGGACGCTGTCGCGTAGAGCTTCTTGCCGATGCGGCCCGCCTTGCGGGCGAGCCGGCCGGCTTCGACCGCCAGCCGCATCGCGCGCGCCATCGCCACTGGGTCCTGCGCGCCGGCGATCGCCGTGTTCATCAGCACGCCGTCGCAGCCGAGCTCCATGGCGATCGCCGCGTCGGACGCGGTCCCCACTCCCGCGTCGACGATCACCGGCACGGAAACGGTCTCGAGGATGATCTTGATGTTGT
>DAIRVP010000001.1:0-79316 GCA_036802765.1 Candidatus Rokuibacteriota bacterium | reverse complement strand
CGCCGATACGCGCGTCTGGAGCGACGCGATCGATCGATTGTCTGAGCGAGCCAAGGACGCGCCGAAAATCTTGTCAATGCCCAAAATCAGATACACGCGGTACCGGCAGACGTACACGCGGCGCCGCCGGACGTACACGCGGTGTCGGCGCACGCCGACGCGGTAGCGTCAATCCCCAACCGCTGGCACTCCGCGGCTCCCTGATCTACGATGCCACCCCGAAAGGGGCCATCCATGACTCCATCCGCAGCGAAAAAGGGAACTGGACTCCTGATGGTGTGGGCGGACGTGCCGGCGGACAAGGAACCCGAATTCAACCGCTGGTACAACGAAGAGCATCTCGCAGAGCGGCTGGCGATCCCCGGATTTCTAAATGGCGCGCGCTACGAGGCGGTGAAGGGTGGGCCCAAGCATCTGGCCGTATACGAGCTGGAGAGCCCGGCGGTCCTGGAGAGCGCCGCGTACAAGAAGGTCGCGACGAATCCGACGCCGTGGACGCAGCGTACCGGCCCGCAGGCCGTTGCGACGACGTTCATCCGCAACGTGTACACGATGATCCATCCGCGCACGGTGACGCCGTCCGTCGCGGCGAGCGGGATGGCGCCCGCGCTGCAGCTCGGACGCATGGGCGTGCCGGCCGAAGTCGATCGCGAGTTCAACGAGTGGTACAACACGATTTACGTGCCGAACTACGAGAAAGTTCCTGGCGTGATTCGCGGCCGGCGCTACCGAGCCGTGGAGGGGGCGCCGACGTACTTGACGTTCTACGAATTCGAGAACCCGCGCGTGTCCGAGACCCCGGAGTGGCATGCCCAGCGCAATGCGGTGCCGGCATCCGAGCGCATGCGGCAAAACATGCGTCACGCGCAGGGCTCGCCGGGTGTCTACGTGAAGACGTTTGAAATAAAGCGCTGACGTGGCGAGCGATACCGCCCGCCAACAAGACGCCGGCCGCCAAAAGGACGTTAGCCTCCAGCGCGATGGCCGCGTTGCGGTCGTCACGCTCGATCGTCCCGTCGATCAGAACCGTCTGACGCGCGAGGTGCTGCTCGGCCTCGAGGACATCGTTCACGGGCTTGCCGGCGACGACGAGACGCAGGCAGTCGTCCTGACGGGCGCGGGCTCCGAGTTCTTCTCCATGGGCATCCTCAGTCCCGTTGTGCGTGCGAGCTACAGCAAGGACCAGGTGCTCGAGCTCGTGCGAACCGCCAACCGTGTGTACGACGCGCTGGAGGCGCTGCCACAGATCGTCATCGCCGCGCTGAATGGCGCGGCGCGGGCAGGCGCGGCCGAGCTTTCACTCGCATGCGACATTCGCCTGGCCGCGACGCACGCGACGTTCGCGCTGCCGGAAGCGCTCTGGGGCGGCTTTCCTGGTGCGGGCGGGCCCGTGCGGCTGCCGATGCTCGTGGGCCGGGCGCGCGCGCTGGAGATCATCTGCACCGGACGTGAGCTCGACGCCGCGGAGCTGCAACGGCTCGGTCTCGTACTCGGCGTGTACCCCGCGGATCGGTTGATGGCGGAGGCGCGCGCTCTGGCTGCACGCATCAGCGCCAGTGGCCCGCTCGCCACACGCGGCGCGAAGCGCATCGTCAATACTCGACTCTATGGTGGCTTCGGCGAAGCGCGCTCGCTGTCCGACACGCTGCGCTACGCGTTCGAGCGCAGCCACGACGTTGACGAGGGTGCGGCCGCCCACCGCGAGGGCCGTACGCCGCGCTTCACCGGACGCTGAAGGCATGCGCGGACCGATGCGGCCGCGCAGCCAAACGTTAGGCGCCCTCATCGACGAGATGGCGGCGACGCGGCCGTCTGCCGACGCGGTGATCTTCCGCGGCGACCGGCTCGGGTTCGTGGCGCTGCGAGAGCGCGCGGATACGCTCGCGCGTGCCCTGCTCGCGCTCGGCGTGCGTAAGGGCGATCGCGTCGCGATCCTGCTGCCGAACCGGCCGGAATGGTTGATCGCCGCGATTGCCGCGGCGAAAGTCGGCGCCATCACCACGGCCGTCAGCACGTTCTCGACGGCGCGCGAGCTGGCGTGGACGCTCGAGCACGCGCAGCCGCGCGTCATCGTCACCACGACGACATTCCGGGGGCACGAGTATCTGCGCGCGATTCACGACGTGTGTCCGGAGCTCGCCGGCTCAGAGCCCGGCATGCTGCGGAGCGCGCGGCTGGCCGAGCTGCGGGCGGTGATCACGATCGACGACCGGCGTCGCGATGGTGTCCTCGCCTGGAGCGATGCTCTGGCGCGTTCGAACGACGTGCGCGCGACGGCGCTGGCCGCGGCGCAGAGCGCGGTGACCGGCGCCGATGCGTGCTTCATCCTCTATACATCCGGCTCCACCGCGACGCCGAAGGGCGTGACGCTCGCGCACGGCGGCGTGCTCGCCAACGGTTTCGACATCGGCGAGCGGATGCACCTGACGGCCGCCGACCGCGTCTGGCTGGCAGTGCCGCTGTTCTGGTCGTTCGGCTCGGCGAATGCGCTGCCCGCCATCCTGACCCACGGCGGCGCACTGGTGCTGCAAGAGAGCTTCGAGCCTGCCGAGGCCCTCGCGCTTCTCGACGACGAGCGCTGCACGGTCTATTACGGCATGGCGAACATGGCGCGCGCGATCGGCGAGCATCCCGATCGGCCGCGGCGAGCGCTCGCGACGGTGCGCACGGGGTTGACGATCGGTCTGCCCGAGGATGTCGCGATGACGATGGACGCTGTCAACGCGCCGCAGCTCTGCAACGTCTACGGCGCGACGGAGACGTATGGCAACTGCGCGGTGACGGATGCCGACGACTCGCGCGAGGTGCGGCTGACGACGCAGGGCCTGCCGCTGCCGGGGATGCAAATTCGCGTCGTGGAACCGGAGACCGGCCGTGTCCTGCCGCCGAACGAGATCGGCGAGCTTCGCGTGAAGGGCTGCGTGACGCCCGGGTACTACCGCGATGCAGAACAAACGCGTGCGGCATTCGACGCCGACGGCTATTTCATCACCGGCGACCTGGGCGCGTTGGGCGACGACGGCCGCGTCCGATTCCGCGGCCGGCTGAAGGAGATGATCAAGACCGGCGGCATCAACGTCGCGCCGCTCGAGGTCGAGAGCGTGCTGCTCACACATCCAGCAGTCAAGCAGGCATACGTGGTCGGACTGCCCGATCGCGGCAAGGGCGAGATCGCCGCGGCGGCAATCGAGCTGCGCGAGGGCACGGCGGCGACCGTGGAGGCGCTCACGGCGTTCTGCCGCGAGCGGCTCGCGAGCTACAAGGTGCCGGCGCGCTTCGTGTTCAGGAAGGCGGACGAATTTCCGCGCACGGCGACGGGCAAGGTGCAAAAGCCGCGGCTGCGCGAAGAGATGGAGCGTCTATGCGCGCAGTGATGTGTCACGCGTGGGGTGACGTCGAGAGTCTCAAGGTGGAAGACGTTTCGGCGCCAAAGCCGGCACGTGGTCAGGTGCTCATCGACGTGAAGGCGACCGGCGTCAACTACGCCGACGCGATCATGGTCGCCGGGAACTATCAGACGAAGCCGCCGCTGCCGTTCAGTCCGGGTCTCGAGACGGCCGGCGTGGTGGCCGACGTCGGCGAGGGGGTCACGCGCTTTTCGCGCGGCGATCGCGTGATGGCGATCCTCGCGTACGGCGGCTTCGCGGAGAGCGCTGTGGCCGACGACGCCGAGACGTTCACCATCCCCGCCGGTATGCCGTTCGACCAGGCCGGCGCGTTTCCCGTCGCCTATATGTCGAGCCACGTCGCCATTCGCTGGCAGGGACGCCTGGAGCCGGGCGAGACGCTGCTGGTACTCGGCGCCGCGGGCGGCGTCGGCCTGACGGCGGTGGAAATCGGCAAGGCGATGGGCGCGCGCGTGATCGCAGGTGCCAGCACCGCGGAAAAACTCGCCGCGGCGCGCGAGCGCGGCGCCGACGAGACGGTGAACTACGCGACCGAGAACCTCACGGAGCGCGTGATGGCGCTGACCAACGGCAAAGGCGCCGACGTGTGCTTCGACCCGATCGGTGGCCCATTGTTCGACGCGGCGCTGTCCGCGCTCGGCTGGGGCGGGCGCATCCTGCTCGTCGGGTTCGTCGGCGGAGTGCAGCAGATCCCGGCCAATCGGCTGCTCGTCAAGCACCGCGCCGCGCTCGGCTCGTCGCTGCGCTATTTCCGCTGGCATGCCCCGGACAAGCTCGCGCGTTCGGTGGACGAGCTGATGCGCTGGTACGGCGAAGGCAAGCTGCGGCCGCTCGTCAGCCACCGCATGCCGCTCGCGCGAACGGTCGAGGCCATCCGGCTGCTGACTAATCGCAAGGCCCACGGCAAGATCGTCGTTCTGCCCTAGCGATGGAGATCCGCGTCACACCCCACGGTCCGCACGTCGTCGTGCTGACGGTCGACAACCAGCCGCGCATGAACGCGATGACACGCGCGATGTTGGCCGAGCTGGGCCGGCTGTGGGACGAGCTCGAGCGCGGACCGTGCCGCTGCATCGTGCTGACCGGGGCGGGCGACCGCGCCTTCAGCGCGGGCGCCGACATGAGCGGGGATCTGTCGGCGTCGGCGGAGATGGCGGGCGTCGTCAATCACGCGCTGCTCAAGCTCGACGAGTTCAGCAAGCCGATCGTGGCCGCGGTCAACGGCGACTGCGCCGGCGGCGGTGTCGAGCTGCTGCTGGCGACCGACGTCCGAGCGGCGGCGCCGCACGCGCGGTTCGGCCTGCCCGAGGTGAAGTGGTCCGTGTATCCGTTCGGCGGCGCGACCATCAAGCTGGTGCAGCAGATCGGCTACGTGCACGCGATGGAGCTGCTCTTCACCGCGCAACTCATCGATGCGAACGAGGCGGCGCGCATAGGGCTGATCAATCGTGTCGTGCCGGCCGAGCGCCTGATGCCGTGGGCGCTCGAGACCGCGGACCGCATCGCCGCCCACAGCCCGTCCGCCGTACAGGCGGTCAAGCGGCAGATCAGCGCGACGATGGCCGAGCACGCGCGCGCCCGCGAAGCGCTGGATCAGGCGCTCGGCGACCGCGTGCGCGCGAGCGCGCACTTCCGCGAAGGCGTTGCGGCCTTCCGCGAGAAGCGCGCGCCGCGCTATGAGTGACCCCTACAGCGCCCGGTAGACCTCCGTCTCGAACTTCGTCAGCAGGTCGATCGCCGTGGGGTCGAAGAACGGCAGCACCTGCGACAGGAACACGCCGCTCACCTGCTTGCGGCGATCGATCCAGAAGTAGGTGTTGGCCAATCCCGCCCAGGCGAGGCTGCCTGCCGAGCGCCCGGTGGGCGACTGCGCGGTATTGATCAGGAAGCTCAGCCCCCACTTCTTCGACATGCCGGGAAACAACTCGACGTCGTGCGACAGCCCGGGCATCGCGGTCTTCATCGGGCCGATCTCGAGCGCGCCGATGTGATTCTGCGCCATCTGGTCGACGGTTTCGGGGCGCAGCACCTGCGCGCCGTTGAAGCGGCCGCCGTGCAGGATCATCTGCGTGAACGCGAGATAGTCGGGCGCGGTGCCGTTGAGCCCGCCGCCGCCCATCAGAAACTCGGGCTCCTCAGGCAGCGCGAACTCGATCGCCGCCAGCACGCCCTTGTCGTCGCGCTGGTGGACGCTGGCCAGGCGCGCGCGCTGGGAGGGCGAGAGCTTGAACGACGTGTCCTTCATACCGAGCGGCCCCAGCACATTGGACTGCAGATAGGCGTCGAGCTTCTGGCCGGAGGCGGCTTCGACCATCTTGCCGGCCCAGTCGATGTTGATGCCGTACTCCCAACCTTCGCCGGGATCGAAGAGCAACGGCGTCGTCAGCGCGGCGTTCGTGCACGTCGTGATGCCGGGCGTGTTCGTCGCCGTCTGATACTTCGCGATCTCCGTCCGCCAGATCTCGTAGCCGAAGCCCGCTGTGTGAGTGAGCAGCTGCCGCAGCGTGATCGGTCGCTTCGGCGCGCGCAGCTTCGGCTGCCCCGCCGCATCGAAGCCTTCGAGCACCTGCGCCTTGGCGAGGCCGGGCACCAGCTGACTGGCCGGCGCATCGAGCGCGAGCTTGCCGCGCTCGACCAGCTGCATCGCCGCGGTGGCCGTGACCGCTTTCGTCATTGACGCGATCCACACCACCGTGTCGAGCGTCATCGCGGCGTCCTTGCCGAGCTCGCGCCGCCCGAAGGCCCCCTCGTACAGCACGCCCTTGTCCGTCGCGGCCATCGCGATGATGCCCGGCATCTTCTTCGATTCGACCGCCTCGCTGAACAGCGCGTCGATGGTCTTCATGCTATGCCTCCAGCTTGTAAAACGCCTTCGCGCCACCGGCCAGGATCTGCCGCTTCGTCTCCGCCGACAGCTCCGGCCGATCCGCGATCATCTTCGGCGCGCCCGGGAAAAAGCCGTCCGGGTGCGGATAGTCGGTCGCCCAGAGGATCTTGGACGGGCCGATGAAGTCCGCCAGCACACTGAGGCTCCGCTCCACGGGCTCGAACGAGATCCAGCAGTTCCGCTGGAAGAGCTCGCTCGGCCGCATCGAGAGCCCTGAGTCGTTGAACCCTTGATCGTCGAAGTGACGATCCATCCGGTCGAGCCACGGCGCGATCCAGCCGCCGCCCGATTCGAGGAAGCCGATGCGCACGCGTGGGAAACGATCGCACACGCCTTCCCAGATGACGCTCATGGACGCGAGCATCATCTCCATCGTGTGCGAGATGATGTGACGCGCGCCGCGCGTCTCGAAGCGATCGACACCGACCTGCGGCATGCCGCCGGTCGACCCCTCGTGCAGGCCAATGGAGAAGTCCAGCTCCTGCACTTCTTCCCAGAACGGCCGGTAGTCCGGATGATGCAGCATGCGGCCGTTGTAGGGATTGGGGCGCAGGAATCCGCCGCGCATGCCGAGCCGATTGCGCGCGTAGCGCATCTCGTCGATGGCCGCATCGATCGACTGCATCGGCAGCATGGCGACGCCGAAGAGCCGATCCGGGTAGGGCTGGCAGTAATCGGCGAGCCAGCGGTTGTACGCGCGGCACACCGCCGCCGCGAGCGGCGGATCCTGGATTGCGCCGGAGAACAGCCCCACGCTCGGATAGAGAAATGCGGCATCGATGCCGTCCATGTCGAGGTCCACAATCCGCGCGTGCGGGTCGAAGCCGCCCTTGCGCCCGTCGACGTACTTCATCGTGTCGTCGGCGACGTCTCCCTGGCGAGCACCGATGCCGCCGAGCAAGCCGAGCCCTTTCTTGCTGCCGAGAACCTTGCCCTCGATGAGGAGCCGCTCTTTACCGTCGGTGTCGACGATCATGCGAGGCGCACGATCGCGATACGCCGGATCCATGTACTTGTCCCACAGCTCGACCGGTTCGAGGACGTGGCCGTCGGCGTCGATGACGTTGTAGGTGCGCGGCATGGCGGACCTCCTGTTGGACGGTGCGCAGATCAGACCACCGTGTCCGGTGGTCGTCAAGACCGGCGCGTCGCCTGGATCGCGCGCCACACGCGCTCCGGCGTCGCCGGCATCTCCATGTGCTCGACTCCGAATTCGGCGAGCGCGTCCACGACCGCATTGATCGTGGCGGCGAGCGCCGGCGTGGTGCCGCCCTCGCCGCCTCCGCGCAGGCCGAGCGGATTGGTGGTCGACGGCACCTCGCTGATCTCGGTCGTGAAATTCGGCAGCGCATCGGCGCGCGGCAGCGCGTAGTCCATGAACGTCGCGGCGAGCATCTGGCCGTCGGCCGCATACGCGCAGTCTTCCCACAGCGCTTGTCCGACGCCGGCGGCGATGCCGCCGTGCGTCTGCCCGTGCAGGATCATTGGATTGACGGCGCGCCCGCAATCGTCCACGCACGTCCAGCGGACCACGTCGACGACGCCGGTGTCCGGATCGACCTCGACCTCGCAGACGGCGCAGCCGTAAGGGAACGACGGCACCGGGTTCGTCTGATCGCTCTCGCCGGCGAGCGGTCCGGCGACGTCGGCCGGCGCGTCGCCGCGCAGCGCCGCGCGCGCGACGTCGAAGAGGCCGACGCCGCGGTCGGTGCCGCGCACGCCGAAGCGCCCGCGGGAGAACTCGATGTCGGCCGGCGCCGCCTCCAAGAGCCACGCCGCGATGCGTGCGCCGCGCTCGACGATCTGGTCGGACGCCACGGCCATCACCACGCCTGCCTGACGCATCGAGCGTCCCGAATGTGAGCCGCCGCCCACGGGTACCACGTCGGTGTCGCCGGTGATCACACGCACTTGCGGCAGCTCGACGCCGAACCACTCGACGAGCAGCTGCGCGAAGCTGGTTTCGTGGCCCTGGCCCGACGACAGCGTGCCGATGATCACGTCGATGTGCTCGTCGGGCCGCACGGTGATCACGGCGCGCTCGCGCGGCGCGCCCGTGTTGAGCTCGAGGTAATTCGACAGCCCGATGCCGCGATAGCGCCCGCGGCGGCGCGCCTCCGCCCGACGCGCCTCGAACCCCTTCCAGTCGGCGAGCGCCAGCACACGTTCCATCGCCGCGGGGTAATCGCCGCTGTCGTAGACCAGCCCCATCGGATTTCGATAGGGCATCGCGTCGGGGCGCACGAGATTGCGGCGCCGCAGCTCGACGCGGTCGAACCCGTGACGGCGCGCGGCGATGTCGATCAGCCGCTCGAGCACGTACATGACCTCGGGCCGGCCCGCGCTGCGATACGGATAGGTCGGCGAGGTGTTGGTCAGCACCGCCCGGCCGCGCACGTAGCCGGCGGGGAAATGGTAGAGGCTCGGCAGGACACCGATGCCCTTGCCGAGTGGGATGAACGACGCCGCGTGCGCGCCGACGTTGCTCGTGTGAACGCCGCGCAGCGCGAGAAAGCGGCCGTCCGCGTCCAGCGCCAGCTCCATGTGCGACGTCAGATCGCGCGAGTGATAGTCGGTGAGCAAAGCTTCGCGACGATCACACGTCCATTTCACGGGCCGGCCTACGCGCCGTGCCGCCCAGGGGACGAGCGCGAACTCCGGATAGCACGCGTTGCGCGTGCCGTAGTTGCCGCCGACCTCGCGCGCGATGACGCGGATGGCGGCGCGCGGAATCCCGAGCGTCTCCATGAGGTCGTGCTTGATGCGCTGCACGCCGCCCGAGCCGGCGTAAAGCGTGTAGTGCTGGCGGTCGGCGTCGTATGCCGCGAGCGCGACGCGCGGCTCCATCGGTACGCCGGTCACGCGGTTGACCTGGGTTTCCAGGCGGACCACGTGCGCCGCGCGTGCGAACGCCGCGTCGGCAGCCGCCGCGTCGCCGGTGTCCGAGTCGACGCACACGTTCGTCCCGGCCTCGTCCCAAACCAGCGGCGCGCCGTCCGCCGCCGCGTCCAGTGCGCGCGTCACGACAGGCAACGGCTCGTAGTCGACGCTGACCGCTTCGGCGCCGTCGCGCGCGGCGGCCGCGGTCTCGGCGATCACCATCGCTACCGCCTCGCCGACGAGCCGCACGCGGCCATCGGTCGGCAGCGGCGGATGCGGCGCGACGAAGTGCTCGGCGCCGTCGCGGTTGCGCAGCTGAGGCTCGTAGGGGTTGGCCGGCACCGGACGATGCGGTATCGGCTGCATCCCGTCGGCCGCGGCATCGGCGCCGGTGAGCACCGTGATCACGCCGGGCACCTTCAGCGCGGCGGCCGTGTCGATGCTGACGATGCGCGCATGGGGATGCGGCGAGCGCACGAAGCACGCGTACGCCTGGCCCGGCAGATTGAAATCGTCGCTGTAGCAGCCGCGGCCCGTAATCAGCCGCTGGTCTTCGACGCGACGCACCGGCTTGCCGAAGCCCTCCGGCGCCAGGCGCGTGCGCGACTGCAGCAGCGACATGCTAGTCGGCGAACTGCGCGGCGCGCCAGCGCAGGGCCGCGCCGAGCCCTTCCTTTTCGCGAATCTCGTCGAACTTCGTGCCGACCTCCGTGCGCGCGGCATAAAGCGGCGCGAGCACGTCGACACCCGCGTGCATGGCGGCGAGGAACCCCGAGCACTCGGCGCCGCGGTTGATCGCGAGCTTCGTCGCGGCGAGCGCCTCCGGCGACATGAGCGCCATGCGGCGCGCGATCTTCATCGTTGCTGAATGAAGCTCGGCGCGCGGCACGACGCGATTGACCATTCCGTACGCCAGCGCCGTCTTCGCGTCGATGGGATCGCCGAGGTACAGCAGCTCGCGCGCGCGCTTGAGGCCGATGATCCAGGGCATCACCATCACCGGCCCGACGTTCGAAAAGCGGATCTCCGGCTCGCCGAAGAGCGCATCGTCGGCGGCGATCGTCAGGTCGCAGACCATCACCAGCTCGCAGCCGCCACCGAGGCAGTGGCCTTGCACCGACGCGATCACCGGCTTGCGCATCGTCCACGGCGTCAGCTCGAGCCGCGCGTCGTCGCTGAGCGACTCGTGCCAGGCCAGCGCGTTTCCCTTGCGCGCCGCGCGCGCCGGATTCGGCGAGATGTCGTAGCCCGCAGAAAAGCTTCGCCCTTCGGCGCGCAACACGACCACGCTCGTGGCCGGATCGCGATCGGCCTCGTGAAAGCGCTCGATCAAGAGCTTCTTGAGCTCGAGGCTGATGGCGTTCAGCTTGTCCGGTCGATTGAGCGTGACGAGACCGACGCGGCCGTCGGTGGTGTAGGTGACGATGCCGTCGCTCATCGGCTCCTCCAGAGCTGGGCGGAGGCCAGCCGCGCGCCTTCGGTCAGCGCCGCGAGCTTGGCCCAGACGATCTCGGGCTCGACCTGGGGATTCGAGCGGGCGAAGGTGCCGAAACCGCAGTCGGACCCCGCGATGACGCGCTCGCGCCCGACGACCTCGGCGTAGCGCACGATCCGCTGGGCCACCAGCTCCGGGTGCTCGATGAAGTTCGTCGTCGAGTCGAGCACGCCGGGGATCAAGATCTTGTCGTCGGGCAGCTTCATCTCTCGGAACACGGCCCACTCGTGCTCGTGGCGCGGGTTGGCGCCCTCCAGCGAGATCGCCGTGGCGCGCGCGCCGAGCACGATCGGCAGGATGTCACGCAGTGGGATGTCCCGGTGGTGTGGCCCCTCGTAGTTACCCCAACAGAGATGGACACGCAGTCGGTCGGGCGGCACGTCGCGCGTGGCGTGGTTGAGCGCCTCGACGTTGGCGGCCGCGATCTTCAAGAACTCCGGCGTGCTGAGCTCGGGGAACGCCAGATGACGACCCATCGCGAGATCGGGACAGTCCACCTGGAGCACGAGCCCCGCGGCCGCGATCGCGTCGTACTCCTCTTTCATGACGTCGGCCAGCCGTGAGAGGTAGGCGTCCCGAGTCGGGTAGTGCTCGTTTCGCAGGAAGTGTGCGATGACGCCCGGCGACGCCGCAGTCATGAAGGCCTCGACGGGCGGCGCGGCGGCGACGGCTGCCCGGAGGTTCGCGACGTCGCGGCGGATGGCGTCGCGGTCGCGCCACTCGACGGCGCTCGTGCACGCTGGACGCGAGACGGTCGAGCGCGGGTGCCGCGCCAGCGCTTCGGGAAAGTCCGCCCAGTCGGCGCGCTGGGGCACGAGGCTCGAGCCGTCGAAGCCGGTGAGCCGATGGCGCACGTACGTGGAATAACCGACCTTGCCCTGCTCGCCATCGTTGACGATGTCCACGCCCGCCGCGATCTGCTTGCGGACGACCTCGGCCACCGCGTCGCGCACGCGTCGCTCGAAGGTCGTGGCGTCAGGAAGCGTGCCGACGTCGAGCGCCTCGAGGGTGGCGGTGAGATCCCACGGTCGCGGCAGGCTCCCGGTGTGCGTGGTGAGGATACGCTCCGCGCTGCGCTTCACCGCGGCTCGCCGAGCGGCACGAAGATCGAGACACGCGGCTCGGGCCCGACCTCGCGGGTGCCGTGGCCCTGACCGGTGAGGTCCTCGGCGATCAGGATGTCGCCCGGCCCGAGGCGCTTCACGGTGCCGTCGCCGATCTCGATATCCACCGCGCCAGATAGCGTGAAGACCGCGTAACGCCCGGGCGCGTGGTGCCACGGATTGGTGCGCTTGGGTTCGAAGCGGCGCATGACGATCCCGCTGCCGGGAATCAACTCGGCGCTTTCCGACTGATCACCGAGCGGCTTCCACTGCGGAGTGACCTCCTGGAAGTGCGACTGCTGGTCCGGGCCCGTGTAGATGCGGATGATCGCCATGCGCTCTCCTTTCCAGACGCCCCGGCGTTCCCGCGGGAACGTCCGTAGCTACACGCTCACATGCCCCAGGAATTTCTGTGGCGGGTCGTCGCCCCACTGGCTCCTGAAGCCTTGTTCCGCCGACAGGAGGTTGCTGCCGCTCTCGACGTTGAGGCGATCGGTGTCTGCCCAGCGCTCGTGCACGCGGCCCCAGGGATCCGCCCAGTAGTCGTAGACCTGGCTGCCGAGCAGGTGCCGGCCCACGCCCCACATGTGCTCGTACTTGCCGAGTCGCGTGAGGTACTCGTGGTCCTTGAAGACGGCGTCGACGTCAGGCACCTCGAACGACATGTGGTTGAGCCCGGCGCGCTCGTTGCGCACGCAGAACAGCGTGTGGTGATCGACGTAGTCCTCGCCGCGATCGCAGCGATTGAACGAGCCGATGATGTTGTCCTTGTCGCCGACGAAGATGTCGTCCGAGCAGATGAATCCGAGCGTCTCGCGGAACCACTGCACGGTCTCTTTGACTTTGGGCGTGCCGAGCACACCGTGGCCCATGCGCTTGATCGGCGACGGCGAGCCACGCAGCCGCATCAGCGCGCCCGCGCGGCGCAGCGGCTCGTCACCGGAATTCATATGTTGGATGGCCACCGGAATTGCGGGCAGTGCCTCGATGCCATACACGACTTCGACCTGATACCCGTTCGGCTCGCGCAGCCGCACGCGCCGGCCGCCGCCGGGCTCGTCGATCGATTCCACCGCCGAGGCGCCGGGTGCCTTCGCCACGCGCTGAAGGTCGTCCTCGCTCGCCGCGTAGTACGCCAGCCCAACGAACTTGGGATCGCCCTTCTCGGTGACGTGCAGGTGATGCATCGGGTCGGTTCCGCGCATATACAACGCAGTCGGCGTGCGCGCGGCGCGGACCATGCCGAAGTGCGTGAGGAACTCTTCAGCCGCGTCGAGATCCGGTGCCCGCAAGCGTCCGTACGCGAGGTCTTTGACTTTGATCATGTGTGGCTACCTCCGCCAGTAATGTTCTTGGTGACTGGGTACGGCTTCTGCGCCTCGACGCCGCAGCCGGTGAACATGAGGCTCCTTTCAGGAGACGCTACTGGCCGCCGGTCACGTCGATCGTCAGGCCCGTGACGAAATCGGCGTCGCGCGAGGCGAGGAAGCAGATCACGCGCGCCTGATCCTCTGGCTCGGCGACGCGGCGCAGCGGCACGCGCTCGACCTCCGCCTTCTGCTCGATCGGCGACATGCCGTCCCAGCGAGGGCGCAGTCGCGGCGACAGCGTCAGGCTCGGCGCGATGGCGTTGACGTTGATGCCGAACGGTCCGAGCTCGAGCGACAGCTTGCGCGTGAGCGCGATGATGCCGCCCTTGGCGGTGGCATACGCGGCGCTGCTGCTGGCGCTGATGCCACGACCGGCGATCGACGAGATGTTGACGATCTTGCCCGCGGCCTGGCGCTTCATGATCGGGACAACCGCGTGGCAGAAGAGGAACGTCCCCGTCAGATTGAAGTGCAGCAGCCGCTGCCAGTCCTCGAATGCCAGCTCGTCGATGGGCGCCGCGGGCTTGCCGATGATCGTGCTGCCGCCGACGGCATTGACGAGAATGTCGATACGTCGGTGCGACTGCACGACACGCTGCACGACGCTTTCGACCTGCGCGGCGTCGAGCGCGTCGGCGAGGATCGTGTCGGCCGTGCCGCTGCTCGCACGCACTGCGCCCGCCGCCTCATCGAGCGCCGCTTTGTCGTTGTCGACGAGCACGACCGTGCCGCCCTCGCGACCGATGATCTCTGCGGTCGCGCGACCGATGCCGCGGCCGCCGGCGGTGATGAGCGCGATCCCTCCCTGGAATCTCATGGTGGGGGAGTGTACCGTACTCGCCGCCGACGACAAGACTCGCCGCTCACGACAAGGAGGGCGCGATGGACATTCCGGATGGCTGGGGACTCGAGGGCAAGGTGGCGCTCGTGACGGGCGGCGGCGCCGCGGGCGACGGCATCGGCAACGGTCGTGCGGCGGCGATCTTGCTGGCAAAGGCCGGCGCGCGCGTCGTGGTCGCCGACCGAGATCTGAAGCTCGCGCGTCGCACTGTCGAGATGATCGAGTCCGCCGGCGGCCAGGCGACCGCGATCGAGGTCGACGTCACGCGCTCTCCGGACTGCGCGGCGCTGGTGAAAACGGCCGTCGAGCGGTATGGCCGCCTCGATCTGCTCGACAACAATGTCGGCATCGGCAGCCGAGGGTCAGTCGTCGATCTCGCCGAGGACGAGTGGCGCCGCGTGATGCAGGTGAACGTCGAGACGATGTTCCTGGTGGCCAAGCACGCGATCCCCGCCATGAAGCGCGCGGGTGGTGGCGCCATCGTGAACGTGTCGTCGATCTCGGCACTGCGGCCGCGCGGGCTCACCGCCTACACGGCGTCGAAGGGGGCGGTCATCGCGCTCACGCGCGCGATGGCGGTCGATCACGGCCGCGACGGCATTCGCGTCAACTGCGTCGCGCCCGGCCCAGTGTACACGCCGATGGTGTACGCCGGCGGCATGACGCCCGCCGCGCGCGAGCTGCGCAAGAACGCGTCGGTGCTGAAGCAGGAGGGCACCGGCTGGGACATCGGCCACGCCGTGCGGTTTCTGTTATCCGACTACGCGCGCTACATTACGGGCCACACGCTGGTCGTCGACGGCGGCACGACGATCACCGCGCCGGAGCGGGATTCGCGCTAGCGCTCAGCGCACCAGCCCCGCGCGCCGGGGTAGAAACAGCGTGATCTCCGGAAACAGGATCAGGATCATCAGCCCGACCACGAGCGAGGCGAGATACGGCCAGTACGAGCGGAAGTGCTGGCCGACCGAGATGTTCGCGAAGCGCAGCGCCATGAGCAGCCCCACCCCGATCGGCGGCAGGAAAAGCCCGATGCCGACAGCCGCCGTGAGCACGATGTTGAAGTGGATTGGGTGGATACCGATCTGCTTGGCGATCGGAAAGACGACGGGCACCAGCACGACCGCCGCCGGCAGGCCTTCGAGCACCATACCGAACAGAATGACGATGACCGACACCGCAAGCAGGAAGAGCCACGGTGTCGCGTGCAGCGGCTGCAGCAGTGCGCCCAGCATCGCCGGGACGCCGAGCATCCCCATCAAGAACTGGTAGACGCTCGCCACCGCGAGCAGAAACACCACCGCCGCGGTGAGCAGCGCGCTCTCGTGGATCAACACCAGCATTTCGCGCGGCGAGACGTTGCGGTAGTAGAGCAGCGCGGCGCCGACGGCGTAGGCGGCGACGAGCGCGCCCGCCTCCGTGGCGGTGAACACGCCGAAGTAAAACCCCAGGACGATGACGATCGGCACCACCATCGGCACCAGCGAGGCGCGTGCGGCCACACCGAACTCCGCACGCGTCGGGCGACGGTCCTTCGGCCAGTTCAGCCGATGCGCCTGCCCGAAGATGACCACCATGAGACAGACCGCGGTGACGGCGGCGGGCAGGAAGCCGCCGAGGAAGATGCCGACGACGGACGTGTCGGTCACCTGACCAAGCACGATCATGAAGATCGCCGGCGGCACGAGGATTCCCATAGCGGTGGCGGAGGCCACGAGCGACGCGGCGTGCTCCGGTTTGTAGCCCGCGCGCAGCATCGGTGGTGTGAGCATCGCCCCGATCGCCGAGACGTCGGCGATCGTCGAGCCCGAGATACCGGAGAAGAAATACTCCGCGAGCACCACGGACATGCCGAGCCCGCCGCGCACCCAGCCGATGAGCGCGCGCGCGAGATCGACGAGCGCGTAGGACATCCCGCACCGCTCCATCAGGTTGCCCGCGAAAATGAACGTCGGAATCGCGAGCAGCACCCAGCTCTGCGAGCCGGCCACCAGGCTCGAGGGCAGCTTGCCGAGCGAGAAGTTGCCGACGACGAGCCCGACGAAGCCGGCGATGCCGAGCGAGAACACGATGGGCAGCGAGACGATCGTCAGCGCCAGGAACGTCACCGCGACGGCGCTGAACAGCATCAGGCGGGCGCGCGCCAGGCGTCGAGCGCGCCGGCGGCGCTGTAGATCATCGTCAGAACGCCGCCGACCACCGACGAGAGATAGAGCCAGCGCAGATTCAGATCGAGAGCCGGCGAGTAGGACTGCGAGTTCAGCTCGCTGACCTGCCAGCCGTACACGGTGAGCAGCAGGCCGAAGCCGATCAGCAGCACGTAGTGACCGACCTTCACGCCGCGCCGAACGGCCGGCGGAAACCGATCAGTGAGAATGTGCACCGCGAAGTGTGTGCCGCGGCGGATGCCGATGGCCGCGCCGATGAACGTCAGCCACGCGAGCGAGTATTCGCCGATCTCCTCGACCCAGAAGAACCGGACGGACGGCAGGTCGAACGTCGCCGAGACCCATGTCATGACGTAGCGCAGGAAGACGCCGACGAGCATGTCGACCATGGCGACGATCATCAGCGCCGTCATCACGACGTGCGGCAGCCACCGGATGACGCGCAGGAGCGGGATCACGACGGCGCGGATCGTACGGGTAGCCGGCCGCGCGCGTCAAGCTTGACAACCACCCCGACGACGCGCGAAGGTCGCACGCCGACAGGAGGCTTCCATGAGCCGAGCGCAGCGCAGCGTCGCGTGTGTCGCGGTGGTGATGGCGGTGATGATCGGGCTGGGGAGCTTGATGCCGGCCGCGCGGCCGGCGCAGGCGGCCGGGAAGAAGCTCGACCTCGCGCACATCATGCCGCCGCCGGAGTCGGGCGCGATCGGCTACAAGTATTTCGCCGACGAAGTCACGAAGCGCTCGAACGGCCAGCTCAACGTCGTCTTCCACGGCGGCACGCTGCTCGGCAAAGAGCTGGAGATCATGGACGCGGTCAAGTCGGGCAACATCGCGTTCGGCACGCCGGTGGGCGCGGCGTGCACGGTGTTTCCGGAGATGTGCGTCTTCCTCACGCCGTATCTCGTGCGGGACTACAACCACGCCTACGCGATGTTCAACGGCGAGATCGGGCGCCAGCTCGACGAGACGTTCCAGAAGAAGTACAAGGTCAAGATCATTTACTTCTACGACTACGGCTTCCGCCACTTCTGGAACAGCCGCAAGCCGATCAACACCCCGGCCGATCTCAAGGGCCTCAAGCTGCGCGTGCAGCAGGGCCGGGTCTTCGCCGACACCGTCAATGGCCTCGGCGCCAGCGCGGTGCCGATGCCGTGGGGCGAGGTCATCGCCGCCGCGCAGCAGGGCGTGATCGACGGCGCCGACCTGCCGATCTACAACATCAACGCGCTCAAGGTCTACGAGGTCAGCAAGTACGTCTCGATGACGTTCCACAACTACGGCCCGACGCTGCTCGTGATGAACCTCGATGCCTGGAAAGGGCTGACGCCGGAGCAGCAGAAGCTGGTGATGGAGGTCGGGCGCGAGGCTCAGAAGAAGGTGCGCGAGGTCACGGAGAGCGTCGACAACTTCGCCAAGGCCAAAGAGATCCTCGAGGCGCGCGGGATGAAGGTCAACGCCGCGGACGTCGCGTCGTTCCGCAAGATCGCCGAGGAGAAGATCTGGCCGCCTTACCGGCAGCAGTACGCCGAGCTCTGGGACAAGATCGTCGCGACGAGGTAACGGCCCCTAAAGGGACTAGGCCGCGGAATGCGCGGCCGTCGTCAGCCCTTCAGCCCGCTGACCCGAACGCCCTCGACGATGCGCTGGTTGGCGACGATGAAGACGACCAGCAGCGGCAGCGCGCTGAGCGCGGCGCCGGCCATGATCGGTCCGTAGGACTCCGAGCTGTACGCGCTGCGCAGCAGCGCCAGCGCGACGGGCAGTGGAAACATCTCCGGCTTGTTGACCGCGATCAGCGGCCAGAGAAAATCGTTCCACGCCGAGCGGAACGCGAAGATCGCGAGCGCCGCGAGCACGGGCTGGGACAGCGGCAGCACGATGCGCGTGAAGATCTGCCACGCATTCGCCCCGTCGATGCGCGCCGCCTCCTCCAGGTCGCCGGGCATCGTGAGGAAGAACTGCCGCAGCAGGAACACGCCGAACGCGAACGTCATCGCCGCCTCCGGCACGATCAGCCCCTGATAGGTGCTCAGCCAGCCGAGCCGCTGGACGAGCACGTACTGAGGAACCAGAACCACCGCGTTCGGAATCATCAAGCTGCCCACGACGAGGGTGAACACGACGTCGCGGCCGGCAAAGCGCATCCGGGCCAGCGGGTAGGCCGCCATGGCCGCGGTGAGGACGACGATGACGACGGCGCCGAGCGCGATCACGAGGCTGTTGGCGAACGCCCGCCCGATGCGCGCCGTCCGCGAGCTGCTGAAGAGCACCTCCCGGTAGTGCTCGGCGGTCATCGGCCACGGGATCCATTCCGGCGGCAGCCGCACGATGTCGGCGGTGACCTTGAGCGAGGTGACCATCACCCAGACGATCGGCGCCAGCCACAGGATGGCGAGCGCGCCGAGCGCGAGCGTGAGCACGAGCGTCTGCACCCGCGACCGGCGCACCGTCAGTACTCCGTGTGCCCGCGCAGCAGCCGGAACTGTAAGATCGAGAACACCATGATGATCGCGAACAGGACCCACGCCATCGCCGAGGCGGCGCCGAACTGAAAGAAGTTTTGAAACGCCGTCTCGTAGAGGTGCTGCACGACCGTGCGCGTGGCATCGCCCGGGCCGCCCATGGTGAGCACGAAGACCTGACCGAAGATCTGGAACGAGCCGATGACGTGGGTGACCACGACGAAGAGCAGCACGGGACGCAGCAGCGGCAGCGTGATCGTCCAGAACGTGCGCCAGCCGCCGGCGCCGTCGAGCGCGGCGGCCTCATAGAGCTCGCGCGGGATGTCCTGGAGCCCGGCGAGATAGACGACGAGGTAGTAGCCGGTCACCCACCACACGGTCGTGCCGATGATGGCCCACATCGCGGTCGCGGGATCGGCCAGCCACGAGCGCGCCGGCACGCCGAGCGCGCGCAGATAATAGTTGAACGGTCCGACGACGGGATCGAGCAGCCAGAGCCACGCGAGCCCGACCGTCACCACCGACAGCGTGAACGGAAAGAAGAAGACGCCGCGCAGCACGTTGCGAAGCGCGCCGCGGTTGAGCGCCAGCGCGAGCCCGAGCGGCACCGCCAGAATAGGGAGCGTGCTCGCCACCGTGTAGAACGCCGTATTCCAGAGGCTCACGCCGAAGCGCGTGTCCTCGGCGAGCCGCGTGTAGTTGGCGAGCCCGACGTACTGATACGTCGCGCGCCCGAGTCGCGCGTTGGTGAACGACATGCGCAGGCCTTCCAGCAACGGGTAGAGACGAAACACCACGAACAGCAGCAGGCCAGGGAGCAGAAACAAGTAGGCCGTCCCCGTCTGCCGGCGACGGCGGCGCCTCACGCTCAGTCCGGCAGCGCGTTGATCTGGCGGGCCAGGTCCTCCATTGCCGCCTTCGCCGGCTTCTGACCCGTGTAGACACTCTCGATCACCGGGCGGGTGAGGTTCTCCGCCGCGACCCACTTCGGTGTGGGCTGGCCGACCTGCCAGTTCGGCGCCTGACCGAGCAGCGTCTTGAGGACTGGATCGCCGGTGATTCGCGGATCGGTGTGAGCCTTACGGCTGGCCGAGACCTGACCCGCCTTGAGCGTCCACTCCGCCACGTGGTCCGTCATCCAACGGATGTGCGTCCACGCCGCGTCGCGCTTGGCGCGGTCGACGCTCTTCGGCTTCGGAAACGCGTACTGGTGCGGCATGGACCAGACCACGGGCTGCTTGAAGAGCTTCGGCACCGGCGCGGCGGTGAAATCGATCTTGGCCTCGCGCAGGCCGGTGAAGTTCCACGAGCCGGCGATCCACATGCCGAGCCGGTTGGCGATGAACGCATCGCGGCAGTTGGCGTTGGCCGGTGGCGCGATGCCCAGACCGCCCGCGAGCCCCGCCCAGAACTCCGCGGCCTCCAGCGCCGCCGGGTCGCCCACGCCGGCGCGCTTGAGATCGGCCGTGTAGATGTTGGCGCCGTTCTGCCAGAGCAGATTGTGGAAGCCCCACGTGTAGCGGCCGGGGTTGCTCGTGCCGATCGCGAAGCCGAATGAGTCCGCTTTGGTCATCTTCTTGGCCATGCTCACGAGCTCGTCGCGACTGGCCGGCACTTTCGGCTTGCCGTCGGCGCCGGTGAGGCCGGCATCCTTCATGACCTTGACGTTCAGATAGAGCACGTGCTGCGGGACGTCGAGCGGCAGCGAGTAACGCTTGCCCTGGAACGTTCCGCCCTGCCACGTCGCCGGCAGATAGTCGTCGCCGCGAAAGCCTTTCGCCGCGGCGGTTGCGTCGTCGATCGTCTCGAGCACGCCATCGTTGGCGAAGTGCGGCACCTCCACCGTGTGGATCAGCGCGAGGTCGGGCCCCTCGCCGGCGGGCACAGAGACCTGCAGCTTCGGGTACAGCTCAGCCCACGGCAGCCGCTGCTGCTCGATGCGGATACCCGTCTCGCGCGTGAACCGCTCGATGAGCTCGTCCATCACCTTGCCGTCGGCGCCGGTGAGGCCGTTCCAGTAGGTGATGCTCGGTTTGGGCTGCGCGGCGCCGCGAGGCGGCCACGCCGCCGTGGCCGCCGCGGCGCCGGCCAGAAACGCACGACGGTTCATGAGTCCTCCTCGGTGAAAACGCGATCGGCGCGACTCTACGACGGTTTCAGCGCAAGCGCCATCAGCTCCTCGTCGTGATAGTGGTCGCCGACCTTGAGCACACGCGGCTTGATGGCGATCGACGTGAATCCGCACGCGACGTAGAGCGCACGGGCGGCGATGTTGCCGGTCGTCACGTCGAGCCAGACCTGCTCGACCTCGGGCCACGCGCGAGCGCGCTCGAGCGCGGCGAGCAGAAGCCGACGCCCGAGGCCTTTGCCGCGCTGGTCGGGGACGACATACATTCCCCAGACATAGACGATGTGGCGCTGCTTGGCGCCGTGATCGCGATGACACCCCGCGGTGCCGACGAGCATGTCGGCCTCGAACGCGCCGAGCACGAAGTCGAGATCCGAGCCAGTGTCGACACGGAGCCGCTCCGTCCACACCTCGACCGAGTCGACTTCTTCCGGCGTGCGCCCGAACGCCTCGGGATGCTCGCGCAGTGCGCGGATTCGCAGCGTGCGAAATGCCGCGGCATCTGTTGGGCCGAGGACGCGCACCAGCATGGCGGCCGGTATTGTAGACTCCGCGCATGACTCGCGTCGGCATCGATCTCGCGCGGCGGCTCGGCGTCGTGGATCGTCGCATCTTCGGGCAGTTCATCGAGCATCTCGGCCGCTGCATCTACGGCGGTATCTACGACGAGGGCTCGCCGCTCGCCGATGCGCGCGGCTTTCGGCGCGACGTGCTGGACGCCGCGCGGCCCCTGCGTATTCCGATCTTGCGCTGGCCAGGCGGCAACTTTGTGAGCGGCTATCACTGGCTCGACGGCGTAGGTCCGAAGGACAAGCGGCCGCGGCGCAGCGAGCTGGCGTGGTACGCGGAGGAGTCCAATCGGTTCGGCACCGACGAGTTCATCGAGTACTGTCGCGTGCTCGGTGCCGAGCCGTTCATCTGCGTGAACATGGGCTCCGGCACGATGGACGAGGCGCAGGCGTGGGTCGAGTACTGCAACGGCACCGGCAACACGTCCTGGGCGAATCTCCGTCGACAGCACGGTCATCCCGAGCCTTATCGCGTGCGCTACTGGGGGCTCGGCAACGAGATGTACGGCGCCTGGCAGATCGGCAACATGAACGCCCACGATTACGTCAAGAAGGCGCGCGCCTTCGCGATGGTCATGAAGCGCACCGATCCGTCGATCCAGCTCATCGGCTGCGGACGCGACGGCTGGAGCGACTGGGACGAGATCACGCTGAACGGACTGGCGCCGTTCATCGACTTCCATTCGATTCATCTCTACACCGGCGGCCCCGATCATTACGCGACGGTGTTCCAGTCGCACCAGGCCGAGCGCGCCATCCGCATCTGCGCGGCGCTCATCGAGCGCGTCCGCTACACGCAGCGGATCGCGCACCCCATCCACATCGCGTTCGACGAGTGGAACGTCTGGTGGCGCACGCGCAGCCACGAGGATCGCGTGGGCGGCGTCGAGGAGCGTTACACGCTATCCGACGCGCTCGCTGTCGCAGCCTACCTGAACGGATTCATTCGCCAGTGCCGCGCGGTACGGATCGCGAACTTCGCGCAGCTCGTCAACGCGATCGCCCCGATCTTCACGAATCCCAAGGGACTCTTCTTACAAACCATCTATCACCCGCTGCGGCTCTACGCCGAGCACACGCAGGACGTCGCCCTCGACGTCCACGTCGACGGCGAGACGTGCGATCTGCGGGCCGAGCAGGAATCGCCCGACGGCCGCGTGCATCACGTCGCCGACCTCGGTCCCTTCACGCTGGTCGATGCCAGCGCCACGTGCGACGAGCCGGGTCGCGCGCTATCAGTAGCGCTGGTCAACCGCGATCGGGACCGCGATCTGCCGGTCACGCTCGAGCTCGCCGGCGCCGAGTTCGCTGGCGCGGCGAGCGCGTGGGAAGTGAACGGACCCGACGTCGGCGCGACGAACTCGTTCGAGACGCCGCGCGCGGTGGACGTGCGCGAGCGAAAGCTGGAGGCGCGTGGCACGGCGCTGTCGCTCACGGCGCCCTCGCACTCGGTCACGCTGCTCCGCGTAGACGTTCGGCGCCCGCCCGCCTAGCCGGCTGCGCGCATCGCGTCCTCCAGCAGCTTCAGCGCGGCACGCGTGAACGCCCACATGTTGCTCTCGCGATCCACGACGCCCGTCTCCAACGTCATCACGCGCTCGACCGGGCCGGCGACCGCGATGCAGGCGTGGCCGGCGGCATCGCCGTAACGATTGCCCGTCGGTCCGCTCGCGCCCGTCTCGGCCAGGCCCCACGTGGCGCCGAGCAGCTCGCGCACGGTTCTGGCTTTGAGCTGCGCGTAGGCTTCCGTGCTCGAGCGGATGCCTTTCACGGCATCGTCGCCGATGCGCAGCAGTGCGCGTCGCGCCGGCTGGGTATAGATGACGCTGCCGCCGAGGAAGTACGCCGAGGCGCCGGGCACGGCGAGCAGCGCAGCCGAGATGAGGCCGCCGGCGGACGACTCCGCGACGGCGACGGTCTGCTTGCGGTCTTTGAGCAGCGCGCCGAGCGCGCCGGCGATCGAGAGATCGTTCGGCATGGCGCGCATGATAGCGCGAGACGCCGGCCGTCGCTGCTAGCGCCTGCGGCCTGAGCTAGCGCTTGCGACCCAATGCGGCGACGTGAATGAATGACCAGAGCGCGTCTGGGTGGCGCGCCCACGCCCGGAACGCCTCGGCCATGCCCTCGAGCTCCGCGCGCGTCACCATGCCGTACTCGACCAGCCGGCCGCCCATCGGCGACGTGAGCAGGCGGTCGGCGTACGCATCGCCCCACGCGATCGTGTCGTCCGGTGTGGTGTAGCACCAGACCGCGGCGGTGACCTCCAGATCGTCGACGCCGACGGCGTTGAACAGCGCACGAAGCTGACGGCCCATGAGCGGCTCGCCGCCGTTGCGATACCACGCGTCGCGGTGCAGCTCGATCCACCGATCGAGCCGGGGATCGCGCGGCCAGTAGGCGGCGGTTCCCCAGTCGACGTCACGCACCGCGGCGAGCCCGCCAGGGCGCAGCACGCGCAGCATCTCGCGCAGCGCCGCGTCGCGCTCGCGCAGGTGCTGGAAGACCTGGTGCGCGTAGACGACGTCGAACGCGGCGTCGCCGAAGGGCAGCGCATAGACGCTGCCCTCCTGGAACTTCAGATTCGTCAGCCCGCGCGCGGCGGCGTCGCGGCGCGCGTCCTCCAGCGTGTCCTTCGACAGATCGAGACCGATCGCCTCACCGGGCGCCACGCGCTCGGCCAGGCCGCGCGTGATGCTACCGGGACCGCAGCCCACGTCGAGCAGGCGCATGCCCGGCCGCAACGACGGCAGCAGGAATGCCGCGGCCTCGTCGGCGGTGCGCTGCGCGTGCTGGCGCACCACTGCGGGCGCGTGGCCGTGCGTGTAGGTCTCGTGGCGAAGCGGCGCGGGCTGTCCTGAGGTCATGAACCCCGATGCTAGCATCTCGCGCATGGGGCGCTTCGTGCCGGCGCTGGCCGTCGCGGGTCTGATCTTCGGCGCCGTGATCCTGGTGGCGCTGACGCTGCGTCAGCCGATGGTGCCGACCTGGTCACCGACGGCGCCCGCGCCACACGATGTCGGCGCTGCGCTCGTCGGGCCGGTCGTCTACACCGTCGACGCCACCGCGCCTGACGCGTGGCGCGCATTTTCGTTCCGGCTCGGCTCCGTCGTCGATGGGACCGGTGATCTCGGCTTTCGCCGCTACTCGATCGTCGCCGGTGTCGGTGCGGGGATCCGCGATCTGGGCGACACACGCTTCGACGACGTCCGCGACGTGCCCGCAGATGGCTACCTCGCCAACGACAGCCGCGGTGAGCCGCGCAATCCCGCCATCGCATCGTGGTATCACTACGGCTTCTTCACGCACGTGCTGAGTCCGAAGCCGCACGTGTGGGCGGTGCGGACGGCGGACGGCCGTTACGCCAAGATGCAAATCATCGGATACTACTGTCCGGGCGCGCGACCCGGATGTCTGACGTTCCGCTACGTCTATCAGGGCGACGGCTCGACGCACGTCGAGACGCCGTCGGGGAGGGTGAGTTGGCGAAGCATAAGATCGCGGTGATTCCGGGCGACGGCATCGGCAAGGAAGTCGTGCCCGAGGGCCTGCGCGTCCTGGACGCGGCGGCGCGAAAGTTCAAGGTCGAGCTGCAGCTCGATCACTTCGACTGGTCGTGCGACTACTACCTGCAGCACGGCACGATGATGCCGGAGAACTGGAAGGAACAGATCGGCCGCCACGATGCGATCTTCTTCGGCGCCGTCGGCTGGCCCGCGAAGGTGCCGGATCACGTCTCTCTGTGGGGCTCGCTGATCAAGTTCCGCCGGGATTTCGATCAGTACGTGAATCTTCGTCCCTGTCGCCTCATGCCGGGCATGCGGACGCCGCTGGCGGACCGCAAGCCGGGCGACATCGACTTCTTCGTGGTGCGCGAGAACACCGAGGGCGAGTACTCGAGCGTGGGCGGGCGGATGTACGAGGGCACCGAGCGCGAGATCGTGTTCCAGCAATCGGTGTTCTCACGCAAGGGCGTCGATCGGATTCTGAAGTTCGCGTTCGAGCTCGCGAAGAAACGACCGAAGAAGCACCTGACGTCGGCCACGAAGTCCAACGGCATTTCGATCACCATGCCGTATTGGGACGAGCGCGTGGAGGCGATGGCGAAGACGTATCCCGACGTGAAGTGGGACAAGTTCCACATCGACATCCTCAGCGCGCACTTCGTGCAGCATCCCGACTGGTTCGACGTCGTCGTCGCGTCGAATCTCTTCGGCGACATCCTGTCGGACCTCGGTCCAGCGTGCACGGGCACGATTGCGATCGCGCCGTCGGGCAACATCAACCCCGAGCGCGCATTTCCGTCGCTGTTCGAGCCGGTGCACGGCTCGGCGCCGGACATCTACGGCAAGGGCATCGCGAATCCGATCGGTCAGATCTGGGCGGCGGCCATGATGCTCGAGCACCTCGGACATCCGGAGGCGGGTGCGGCGATCGTGCGCGCGATCGAGACCCTGTTGGAGCCGAGGTCGGGCGCCCCGCGGACGCCCGACCTCGGTGGCAAGGACAAGACGACGGATCTGGGGAAAGCGATCGCGGACGCGATCTAGCAGCGGCCTTGCTTCGCCAGACCCGGGGGGCAGCCCTTGCCGTGTTCTTTGCCACGGCCCTGGTCGTCGTCGTCATTCCGGTCCCGCATCTTCTTGGCGTGGCCGGGCGGGATCTTGTAGTACTTCACCGGCACCGCGCGCACCTCGACGGGCACGTGCTCATAGACGACCGGCGTCCACGGCGCGCCGACCTTCACCGTCATGAACCACTGATCGTTGTGCTGGCTGTAGTACTTGCCGCCGAACATGAAGACGTTGAACTCGAGATTCGGCGCGCGATAGACGCGGGTGTCCGGCACCGCGATCACGCGCGGTTTCTCGACGATCAGCGGCGGCGGCCAGCCGAGATCGATGTTCATGTTCACGTCACCAGCCGCCGCGACGGCGGCGAGCAGCTCGACAACAACGAGCGCAACAGTGAGGAGCGGCCACGTGCGGGTCATCGATCGTTCCTCCCGGGTCGCGGCATCGTGCAGAAAGAGTGCCACGCCGTCCCCTGACAACAAACGCGTGGGCAACTCAAAGGGTTGGGGAACGGCGTCGCCACCGGCGGATCCGCGCCGGCACACGTGTCAGCATGACGCGTGGCTCCGCGTCGAATCGTCACGTCCCGCGCACCGCTAGCGTTGCCCACGCTCGAGAACCATAGCGGTCGATGATTTTCCGCGCTCGCAATGTGGCACGTGCGGTGCACGGGAGCCTCGCGCCGGGCCCGGGGCGGAGTGTCCGCGCAGGGCCCGCAGCGCAGTATCGGCGCGGGGAGGCTCGCATGGCGGCGCGGGAGGCACGCACGGGAGCGGCACGAGATTCGGTTCGCTACTGGGCCGGCGCGGTCGGCGCGGCGGCCATGGTTGCTGGCATCGTGTCGGTCGTCGTGATGGTCCAGATGCAAAAGCCGACCAAGACGACCAAGACCGCGACACCATCGCGGACCGCGGCGGCGCCACAGTCGCGGCCTGGAACACCACCTGCGTGGACCATGACCGCGGCACAGCAACAGAAGAACGCGTCGCCGGCACAGCCGCGCGCCGAGGCGCCGCGCACCGAGGCGCCGCGCACCGAGGCGGCCTCACAGCCACGGACGGTGGCGAGCGTGCAGACGGCGCCGAAGGCGCAGCCCGAGCCGAAAGCGGTGCCGGCCGCGGTGACGCTCACCGATGCCGAGCGCAAGCTGTCCGAAGAGCTGTGGGCGGAGCAGAAGCGGCTCGACACCGACACCACGAAACTGACCGCCAAGCCGGACGGACGCGCACGCATGACGACGCTGCTCGCGAAGCAGTACAGCGTTCAGGAAAAGCTGATCACCGACCTGCGTGATCGGAAGCTCGGGTATGGCGAAATCAGCGCGTCGCTCGCGTTCTCGCAGCAGCTCATGAAGCACAACAAGAGCACGCGCCAGCAAGCCCTCGACCGTGTTCTCGCCGCTCGCAAGGCGGGCCAGGGCTGGGCTGCGTTTGCGCGGAGCGCCGGGCTGAGGATCGGCGACGTGCTCGACGACGTCAGGAAGACCGACAAGGAGGTCGCGAAAACTATCGGATAAGCGCGCGCAGCGCGGCCAGATCGTCGTCGCCGTAACGGCGCGTCACGAGCACCGCGTCGTCGAAGCCGAGATCGGCGAGCATACGGAGCCGCTCGGCGGCGGTCTTCGCGTCACAGCGCAGGTGGAACTGCCCCTCGTCGGGCATCGGCGCGGTCGGCGAGTCGAGATCCACGGGAATGTTGGTGGCGATCGCGCGCCGCCCGCCGGCCTCCCGGAAGCGCTTGATGCCATCACGCAGCGCCGCGACGCTGCTGCGCGCGCCTGATCCGACCCAGCCGTCGAAATCCTTCGCCGCGCGCGGAATCCACCGGCTGCCCGCCCACGAGCCGATGAGCAGCTTCGGCCCGCCGATGGTCGCCGGCCACGGGTTCAGCTGCGCGGGGCCGCTCTTCTCGCCCTGCCAGAGTCGTCGCATCAGCGCCAGCGCGTCTTCGAACTGCCGCATGCGCGTTTCGAAATCCACGCCGACCGCGTCGAAATCCGCCTTGGTCGAGCCCGCGCCGACGCCGAGCAGCAGGCGGTCGCCACAGATCAGATGCGCGGTGAGGATGCGGTGCGCCAGCTCCACCGGACGTCGCAGCGGTACTTGAAGAATGCCGGTGCCCAGCGTGAGTCGCTCGGTCGCCGTCGCGGCCACGCTCACCGCGATGAGCGGATCCGGGATCATGAAGCCGCGCCCGATCGAGTCGAAGCACCAGAGACTGTCGAAGCCCGCGCGCTCGATCGCGCGCGCGCCGGCGATCAGGGCGGCGCCGGTGAGGGGACGCCCGTCCGACGTCGTGGTGGGCAGGGCCAGGCCGAGTCGCACCGGCGCATTGTACGATACCCGGCCGGAGGTGACCTCATGCCCTATCGGATCAACCACATCCATCTGAAGTCGCCGGATCCGCGGAAGACGGCCGAGTGGTACGTCAGCGCCTTCGGCTTCAAGATCGTCAGCGACGAGACGCGCGTGTTCGGCGATCGCTTCGTGCGCTGCACGAGTGAAGACGGCTTCGCCGTCAACATCTCCGGCGCCCGCACGAACGAGCGGCTCGGCGCGGGCGACGCCAACCCGCACCACGGCCTGGAACACTTCGGCTTCGACTCGCAGGACATCGAAGCGGACATCGCGCGCCTGAGAGGTCTGGGGGCGACGCTGCTCGAGGGCCCGACGCAGGTGCCCAAGGGCCCGCGCATCGCATTCCTCAAGGGCCCGGACGACACGCGTCTCGAGCTGGTCGAGCGCAAGACGCCGTCGGGAGGCTGCTGCTAGAGGCCGAGCGCGAGAGACTCTGGCCGCGGACGACGAGGTCGTCGAATCACGGACGGTCCTGGTACACGGCGGCGCGGCGACTGCCGGGCAGAAAACTCAGCCTCTCCGTGGCGTCGTCGCGTACAGCCCTTCGAACATCGCCATGCCCTGCGTCAGCACCTGCTGGTCGTCCGGCGACGCGGCGAGCAATGCGCGGATCGCGACATCGATCCCGCGCGCCTCTTCGTGCGGAAACTTGCCGTCGCGCAAGTCCGCCTCGTGGACGACCTCGGCGAGGCGAGTGAGGCGCCGGTCGCGCAGGCGCGCGCGCTTGACCAGCGTCTCGAACGTGCAGTCCTCGCCGTGGTGGCTGAGCTCCACGCCGGGGGCGTCGAACGCGATCGCGTCCTTCGGAAACTCGGCGGGCGGCGCGAAGACGAACACCGCCGCGGGATCGATGAAGCGCTTGATGAGCCACGCGGACGCGACCCGATCGACGTGCGGCCGAGGCCGGGTGACCCAGCGGCGGCCGCGCAGCTTCGTCAGGTCGAGGGTCGGGGTGGGTTCGGGACGAGCAGATTCCGGACGTCTGACACGCATGGCGATCGCCTCCTCGAGCCGCCTCACCTCGGCGCCACCGGGGGCGCTGAAGAAGTCGATCTCGCGGATCCGTTGATGCTCCTTCGAAAGCCGCGCGAGCTCGTCGTGGACGCGCGAGCTCGCCGCCGCCGTCTTCCGGTCGAGGCTTTGAAGCAATTTCCTGTAGCGCGCGGCGAGGTGCTTGTAGTCGCGGTCGCGCGGCTCGTGGAAGAGCCCGAGCACGTCCGCCGGGCTCGCGTTCTCGATCTGCTGGACTCGCACCAAGGTGGCGTCGCCGCCGTCTCGCTCGATCTCCTGCGCGAGCCACTGGAAGTCTTCGTAGCGGTCGGGCGTGTCGGGGAGCAGATAGGCCGAGCGCTTGAGCGGCACGGCCCCGAGGGAGCGAAGCCGCCGCCACACGCGCACGCGCAGGCTCGACGGCGTCGGCGGCACCCCGACCAGCAGGAGCAGAAGTTGTTGCTGGCTCACGAAGCTGAATGAAACATGTGTTTCACGCCGCTGTCAAGCGGCACGACCACGGCGCCGAGCGGCACGACGGCCGCGCGCAGGCGGCGGGAGGCGTCCGGCGCGGTGGGCTAGGCGCGCGCGGCGACGGGCTCGGGCAGATCGAGCGTCGTCACCCGCCGCAGCTCACGGCGGTGCTCGACGTCCTCGAACGGGGTCGCCCGGTGCATCGTGCAGCGGTTGTCCCAGATGACGAGGTCACCGACGCGCCAGGCGTGTCGGTGCACGAACTGCCGCTGTGTGGCGTGCTCGATCAGGTCGCGGAGCAGCAGGCGGCCTTCGGGCACGGGCCAGTCGATGATCCGTGACGCGTGCGAGGCCAGATAGAGCGCGCGGCGCCCGGAGCGCGGCAACGTCCTCACGAGAGGGTGCACCGCGCCCTTGAGCATCTCCTCTTCGTCCTTCGAGAAATCGAAGCCGAGCGTCTGGCGCGAGTAGGCGATCGAATGGTGCACGCGCAGCCCTTCGAGCTGCGCCTTCGTCGCCGCCGGCAGCGCGTCGTAGGCGGCGCGCATGTCGGCGTATTCGGTGTCGGCGCCGACCGGCGGGATCACCTTGGCGTGGAGCATCGAGTAGCGGCCGGGCGGATCCTGAAATGACGCGTCGGTGTGCCAGAGACGGTTGCCGAGGCTATACGCGCGCCGTCGGTCGCCGGGCTGGAGAATCTCGCCATCGGCGCCGATGTTCGAGATGTCGCCGAGCGCCTCGTTGCCGAAGCGATTCTTCTGGATGGCCGCCGAGCCGAGCTTGGTATGCAACGCGCCGTCGAGCCGTTGAGCGAACGCGAGATGCTCGTCGTCGGTGAAGAGCTGATCGTGAAACACCAGCACGGCGTAGCGGTTCATCGCGTCGCGGATGGCTGCGAGCGTGGCGTCGTCGTGGATCTGGCGCAGCTCGAAGGGACTCGCTTCGCCGACGAAAGCGGGATGAAGTTGCTTGAACGTCAGCGTCATGGCTCCGAGCCTATCACTGCTGAGCGAGCTGCGCCCAGAGCTGCGACAGTCGCGTCAGCGCGGCATCCGACAGCGGCCCCTTGGCGACGGCCGCAGCGGCGTATTCGAGATGCTCGAGGCTCGAATAGCCGAGCAGCACGGTCGAGACGGCGGGGCTCGTGAGCGCGAACCGTAGCGAAGCCTCGACGAGACTCGCCGCGTGGCCTTCCTTGACGAGCGGCTCGAGCAGCCGCGCGCGCCGCACGTCGACGGCGTAGTCCGGCGCCGAGCCGATCGGATCGACGGTGGGTACCGCGATCGGATGGCGCGCCTCGGTGCCGCTGAGCGCGCCGGCGGCGAGGACCCGGATCACGATCACCCCGACGCGGCTCTTCGCGGCGTGGTCGAGCAGCTTGCCGAAATCGTGAGCGGGGAAGCCTGGCGGCAGCGCGCGCGCCGCGCTCGGATTGAGCAGGTTGAAGCACACCTGTGCCGTCTGCACCATGGCGCTGTCGAGCACGTCGTGCAGCGCGCCGGTCTCGCCGAGCGCAGTCATACCGTAAAAACTGATCTTGCCCTGTTCGACCAGACGCACCAGCGCGGGCACGATCGCGTCGCGCATGTCTTTGACGGCCACGCTGCGCCCGTTGCGTTCTCGAGTGACGAGGTTGTGGCACTGCAGCAGATCGACGCGCTCGAGGCCGAGGCGTCTGAGGCTGGCCTCGAGCGAGCTCACCACCGCGGCGGGCAAGTCGGCCGCGGGCACGTCAGGGACGCGGAACTTCGTGCCGACGTACAGCTGCGGCTTCAGCGTGCGCAGCACCTGGCCGAGGTTCGTCTCCGACTGGCCGTCGCCATAGAGCGGCGCGGTGTCGAAGTAATTCAGACCCAGCTCGAGCGCGCGCGCCACGGCGCGCTCGCGCTCGGCGGGCGTGCCGCGGATAAGCAGACCGCCCACGTTGCCGCAGCCGAAGCCGAGCGCCCCAACGCGGAGTCCCGTCCGTCCGAGCGTGCGATAGTCCATGCCCGCGCCACCTCCGGGCAAGGATCATATAATGACGGCCATGAGCACGCGCTCGAAGTCCGGTTACGAGATCGATCCGCTCGCGGCAACGGAACGCGAGGGCCTCGCGCGGCGACTGTCGGCCGAGGAGCGGCGTGTGCTGCTCGATCACGGGACCGAGCCGCCGTTCTGCGGTGGCCTGTTGAACAACAAGGAGGCCGGAGTCTACACCTGCCGGCTCTGCGGGCTTCCGCTCTTTCGCTCCGCGACAAAGTTCGAGTCGGGGACCGGTTGGCCGTCGTTCTATGAATCCTTCGATCCCGACCACATCACGTATCTGCGCGATCGGTCGTACGGCATGGAACGGGTCGAGATCCGTTGCCGACGGTGCGACGGTCATCTCGGCCACGTCTTTCCCGACGGCCCCCCACCAACCGGCCGTCGCTACTGCCTGAACTCCGCGTCGCTCGAGTTCGTAGCCGGCGAGCCGCCCGCGTCCGACGCGTCCCGCAAGTAAGTCCTACACCGCCTCTCTGAGCGCGCACTGGCTGGCCTGAACCCTGCAAGACACGTGCGGCCGGAGGGCGCCCAATATGACCAGGCTCAGACTCTCGACGGACCATCGCCGTTTGCCGATCGTCTCCGTGGCGCTCGCGTTCATGCTCGCGACGCTCGTCATTGCGAGCGTTGTCTCTGCGCACGTGGTGCAGGTGACGACGGCGATCGACATCGCCGACATCAAATCGCCGCACGATTTTGAGCGGGCGCTCCAGGATGCGGTGGAGGATGCTGCGAACGGGGCCATTGCGTTCGAGCCCGCCGTCGTCGCGTTGACCGGCATGCGGATCGTCGGTGATCGGGTGCTGGTCGGTGTCCTCTTCGCCGACGAGGCCGGAAAGCAGATGCTCGAGGCGCTCGACCAGGGCACCGACGGGAGCGACACGCCCGACGACGAGCAGGGTGTGAAGACGACGACGACGAAGACCGAGATCTGACGCGGCGCCGCCCGGGTTGACACCGGCCGCGGGCGGCGCCGATACTCGCGCGCACACGGGAGGCTCCCATGGCACACCGGCGCGTGAGTCGGCGGCATTTCCTCATCGGCGCAACGACGGCGGGCGCGGCATTGGCGCTCGGCGCTCGTGAGGCGCCCGCTCAGAAGAAGGCGGCCAACCTCCGCCTCTGGATCCTCAAGACCTACGTCGAGCCGACGAATAAGGCCATCGAGGCCAGCGCGCAGCGCTGGGCGGCCAAGAACGGCGGCAGCGTCGTCGTCGAGTACTTCACCTTCGAGGACATGCAGACGAAGTACGTGGCGGCCATCGAGAACAAGAACACGCCCGACGTCGGCCAGCTCGAGACGAGCGCGCCCGCGCGCTTTGCGGGGATGGGCCAGCTGCTGGATCTCACCGGCTTCGCCAAGCAGATCGAGGGGCAAGTCGGTAAGCCGCCGGCCAACGTCGCGCCCGTCAACATCGTCGACGGCAAGACGTGGGCGATTCCGTGGTACATCATGGCGCCGTTCTGGTACGTCTGGCGCGACGAGTTCGAGAAGAAGAAGGTCAAGCTTCCGACCACGTTCGAAGAAGCCAAGCAGGCCGCGCAGGCGCTGAACCGCCCCAAGGACAACTTCTACGGCCTCGGCCAATCCTGGAACCGCACCGCCGACGGCTACGGGGTCATGCAGAGCCTGATGTACTCGTATGGCGCGAGCTGGGTGACGAAAGAAGGCAAGTATCGCTCGATCAAAACGCCTGCGATGCAGACGGTGATGCGCTGGGCGACGGACATCTACAAGGAAGGCATCCAGCCCGCTGACACGCTGACGTGGACGGGCTCGGGCAACAACGAGAACTTCATCGCCAAGAACATCGCGCAAACGTCCAATGGCCCGAGCATCACGTTCGCGATGGAGAACGCGGTGGCCAAGGCCACCGACGCGGCGGATCGCAAGAAGAAGGAAGAGGCGCTCGCGAATCACCTCGCGCTCCCGCACCCGGCCGGACCCGACGGCCGCCGGATGTGGGCCATCGCGATGAGCTTCGGCATCTTCAAGAACAGCAAGGATCCCGAGGCCGCTATGAGCCTGGTCGCACACCTGCTGTCCCCCGAAGAGACCCTGGGTGTGATGAAGGATTCGTACGGCCAGTTCGCGCCTGTGCTGGACAAAGGGCGTGCGGCCTCAAAGGACTACTTCAACAAGAACGAGAACTACCGAACATTCGGCAAGGCGGCAGAGTGGTTCGTGCCCACCGGCTGGCCGGGACCCGTGACAGCGGCCGCCGCCGAAGTGCAGGCGAGCAACGTTCTCACCGACGCGCCCGCCAAGGTCATCGTCGATAAATGGTCGGTCGACCAGGCGATCGAGTGGGAGGACAAGAAGATCAAGGAGATTTACGGCACGCTCGGCGGGTGAGACCCACGTTGCTCGGCACCGCCCCGGCATGACCCGCCTTCGCGCGGCGCTCGCAGCGGCACTCGCCGTCGCGCTCGCCATCCATCCGCTCGCCATCGAGGCGCAGCAGGCGGGCAAGGTGTGGCGCATCGGCTTCATCTCGGTCGCGTACATGAGGATCGAGAACGTCTTCTTCCAGCATCTGAACCAACTCGGGTACGTGGAGGGACAGAACCTCGTCGTGGAGCGTCGATACTCCGACGGACGCGCGGAGCGGTTTCCGGAATTTGCGACCGCGCTCGCCCGACTCAACCTCGACCTGATCATCGCCACGACGACCCCGGCCGCGCTGGCCGTCAAGAACGTGACGAAGACGATACCGGTCGTTCTGGCGAACTCGATCGATCCCGTGGGCGTCGGGCTGGTGGCGAGCCTCGCGCGGCCTGGCGGGAACATCACGGGCACGACGCAGCAGGCCCCCGACCTCTTCGCCAAGCGACTGCAGCTGCTGGCGCAAGCGATCCCGCACGTGGCCACCGTGGCCGTCGTGTGGAACGCCGCCAACCCGGCGAACGCGCGGTCGTGGAGGGAAGTGCAGGACGCCGCCCGCGTCTTGCACATCACGCTGCAATCGCGCGAGGTGCGCGGCCCGTCGGATTTCGAGCGCGTTCTGAATGACACGGCTCGAGAGCGCCCCGACGCGGTCCTCCTGATCGGCGATCGTCTGACGCTCCAGCACGGTGAACAAATCGTGGAGTTCGCGACGCAGAAGCGGATTCCGAGCATGCTCGACCGCTCGTATCCCGAGACGGCCGGCGCCTTGCTGAGCTACGGGGCGGAAGAAGAGGAGCTCTGGCGGCGTGCGGCCGACCTCACCGACAAGATCCTGAGAGGCGCGAAGCCGGCCGACCTGCCCTTCGAGCAGCCGACCAAGTTCAAGCTGGTCATCAACCTCAAGACGGCCAGGGTCCTCGGCGTGACCATCCCGCAGTCGCTGCTGCTGCGAGCGGATGAGATCATTCAATAGAAGACGGTCCCGCGACACCGGCGCCGCGTTTCTGTTTCTGTCGCCGCTCCTACTGCTCGTGGTCGGTCTCATCGCGTATCCGTTCTCGCGCGCGATCTGGCTGTCGCTGACCGACAAGCTCGTCGGCTACCCGGAGCGGTTCGTGGGCCTCCGCAACTACGCTTACCTGCTGGACGACGACACGTTTCACGAGGTCGTCCGGAACACGCTCGTCTTCACCGCCGGCTCGCTCGTGCTCAAGGTGCTCACCGGACTGGCGATGGCGCTCGTGCTCAACGCCGTGTGGCGCGGACGCACGTTCTTCCGCGGGCTGTTCCTGCTGCCTTGGATCACGTCGACGGTGATCATCGCGCTCACGTGGCGCTGGATGTTCGACGCATTTCCAGGCCGCGGCTTTTTCAACAGCGTGCTGCTCGACGCCGGCCTGGTGAGCCGGCCGATCGCGTTCATGGCGACGCCCGCCGGCGCCATGGCGGCCGTCATCGTCGCGAACTGGTGGCGCGCGTTTCCATTCTTCGGCGTGTCGTACCTGGCGGCGATGCAGGCTATCCCGCGCGAGCTCTACGACGCCGCCTCGGTCGACGGCGCCGGCGCCTGGCATCGGTTTCGGCACGTCACGCTGCCCGGGCTACGGCACGTTCTCATCGTGACGATCGTGCTGTCGTTCATTCTCACCATCAACGACTTCAACATCGTGTACGTGATGACGCGTGGCGGGCCCGGCACCGCCACGCAGGTGTTCGCGACGTATTCCTACGAGGTGGCCTTCAACCAGCTGCGCTGGGGGCGCGGGGTGACGATCTCGATCTTCCTCGTGCCCGCGCTCATCGTCGCCATCGCGCTCGTGAGCCGGTATCTGCTGAGAGAGCGGGAATGAGCACGCGGGCGCGTGTCATCACCATCGCCGGCATCATTGCGTTTCTGCTGATCGTGCTCGTGCCGTTCTGGTGGATCGCCAGCATGTCGTTCAAGACCTACGAGCAGGTACAGTTCGCGACCAGCATCTACGTGCCGCGCCCGTTCACGTGGGAGAACTACACGCTGTTGTTGACGGCGACGCGCTTTCCGCTGTGGCTGCGCAACAGCCTGGTGACCGCGGTCCTCGTGACAGCCGTGACCACGATCGTGGCGAGCCTCGCCGGCTATGCGGTCGCGCGGCTGCGCTTTCCTGGACGCGAGTCCTTCGCGACGCTCATCCTGGTCCTCTACCTCGTGCCGCCGGCGTTGCTCTTCATCCCGCTCTATCGCGTGCTGGCCGAGCTGGGCGCCACGAACAGCCTCATGGCGCTCGTGCTGTCCTATCCGACGTTCACGGTTCCGTTCTGCACGTGGCTCCTGATCGGCTTCTTCAAGGCCCTGCCGCGCGAGCTCGAGGAAGCGGCATTCGTGGACGGCGCGACGCGCGCGGCGGCGCTGACGCGTGTGCTGCTGCCGCTGGCCGCGCCGGGCCTCGTGGCGTCCTCGATCTTCGCGTTCACGCTGTCGTGGAACGAGTTTCTGTACGCGCTGGTGTTCATCCAGGACGAGACGGCGATCACCGTGCCGGTGGGACTGAACTTGTTGATCTACGGCGACGTGTTCTCGTGGGGCCAGCTGATGGCGGCCTCCGTCATCACGACGCTCCCTGTCGTCGCGCTCTACATGTTCATCCACCGCTGGATGGTGGAAGGGCTGGCGGCCGGGTCCGTCAAGGGCTGACGGCGTCGTTCTGCTGCAGCTCGTAAATCGACGTGTAACCGCGACTGAAGTCGGGCGGCATCGGCATGTCGCCGGCGGTGCGGCGCGCGACGGACGGATAGGAGCCACGCACGAGCCGTCCGTAGCGCGGTGAGCACGTCGGATCCGCCGCGAGCGGGATCGCATCGGCCGCGGAGTACGCGTCGATGAGCAGCCGGCGATCCGCGGGCGACGTGTTGGGGGCCGACCAGTGCACGAGCCGGTAGTGATGGATGTGGATGCTGCCAGCCGGCAGCGCGAGCAGCGTGGCGCCGCTCCGATCGAGCCGCGAGATGTCCTCGGCGCGCAGGCCGCCGACGAAGCGCCCCTGCGCATCGTAGTGCGTGTAGATCGGTCCGCGATGGCTGCCAGGCAGCACGGACATGGCGCCGTTTTCCGCCGTCGCGTCGTCCAGCAACAGGCCGACGGCGAGCACGTCGTCGTTCGAGTGCGGGTAGAACGCCGCGTCCTGATGCACCTCGACCGGCGCGCCGACGTGACCGCCCTTGAGATTCAGCTTGCTGTGATGAAAACGGATCGACGGCCCGAGCAGCTCGGTGACGATGTCGAGGATCGGCGACTCCAGCGACACCCACGCGTAGAGCGGATCGTGATCGGCGGGATTCTTGATCCGCCTCACGATCGGCGCCGCGGCCGTATGACGCGGATCGAGGTCGAACACCGCATCGCTCCGCGCGAGGCCCCGCGCGCGCTCGACGAACGCCTCGGTCACGCGGCGGAGTGCCTGCACGCGCTCGGCGTCGATGACGCCGGGCACGGCGAGGTAGCCGTCCCGGCGGTAGCTCGCGATCTGCTCCTCGGTGAGATAGCGCTGGGCGATCGTCGTGGTCATGGCCGTCCTCCGGCGGTCAGGGTATCAGGGCTCGAACCAGCCGACGATGGCGCGCTCGAGCGCCGCCGAGTCAGTGTACTCGCGCTCGGCTTCGGCGATGAAGCGTGTGGTTTCCTGCTCGCTCGGCACGAGATCCGTGGCCGGGATCCCGAACTCGTAGGCCGACATCCCGCTCGTCGGCAGCCGTTCGTCGAGCATCAGCGCTTCGACGTGACGACGCGCCAGCAGCCGTTCGTAGACCGCTCGATAGACTTCGGGATCGTAGTCGGCGTCGTCGGCGATGCGCGCGAGGCCGAGCGCGGCGGCGGCGCCGACGAGCTCGCGCCACACGGCGCGCAGCACGTCGGGCGGCGCGTCCTCACGCTCGCGGGCGTGGACGGGTGCTGCGGCGCGGCGGACGCGCTCGGCTTCGAGATGGCGTCGGAGCGAGACCGAGGGCACGGGAATCACGAAGCGCGTCGTAGGCGCGCTCAGGACCCGCTCCGCCGCATCGTCGAACGATCGGGCGAGGTCGATGAAGCGATGGCCGACGAACGGTGTCTCGCCGACGAGCAGGGCGCTCGACGGCTGCACGGCGTCCCACCGCGCGATCGCGGGACGGGCCCAGCGTCCGACCGCGATGCGAATCATCGCGTGCGTGACGCCGTGGTGTTGGGGATACCGGCGCCCGGCCGGGCTCGCCTCGAAGGCGGGGCGAGCGACGTCCCATTGCAGCAGATGCATGGCTCGTCCGCTCGCGCCAGCCAGGTGCGCGAGCTGGTGGATCAGCAGGCTCTTGCCGGTGCCTGGCAAGCCGGCGAAGAACACACACCGCGCGTCGCGCGCGAGTCGTTGCAGCGCTGCGAGGAGCGGCGAACCCTGGATCAATAGAATTCGTTCGGGTAAGCTCACGGCGCCCGATCTTACGGGATGTGCTCGATGCGGGCGGAGGCGAGTCATGGGCGTGCTGCTGCGAGGCGGACAGGTGATGGATCCGAGCGGGGGGTTGACTGGCGCGCTCGACGTGCGCGTGCGCGACGGGCTCGTCACCGACGTGCGCGCGGGACTCGCCCCCGATGGCGATACCGTCATCGACGTGAGCGGAAGACTGGTGCTGCCAGGGCTCATCGATCTGCACGCTCACTGCTTTGCCGGCGCCTCCGACTTCGGCCCCCGCACCGACGACGTTGCGCGCGCGACTGGCGTCACCACCTGGGTGGACGGCGGCAGCACGGGCGCCGGCAATTTCGAGGGCATGCGCGAGTGGGTGATGTCGCGCTCGCGCGTCCGCATGTTCGCCTTCCTCAACATCTCGGCGATCGGGCTCACGTATCTCAAGGTCGGCGAGCTCAACCATCTCGCCTATGCCGACGTCGACGCGGCCGTCGGCGCCGCGCGTGATCACGCCGACTTGATCCTCGGGATCAAGGTTCGCAACCAGATCGAGGTGGTCGGCGAGGCGGGGCTCGAGCCGCTCAAGCGCGCGGTCCGCGCGGCCGACGCCATCGGCGGCCGCGTGATGCTGCACTGCACGAACCCGCCGCGCCCGCTCGCGGAGCTGCTCGCGCTGATGCGGCCCGGCGACATCGTGAGCCACTTCCTGCACGGCCGCGGCCACGGCATCCTCGACGCGCAGGGCAAGGTATCGAAGGACATTCGCGCCGCGCGCGAGCGCGGGATCGTCTTCGACGTCGCCCATGGCCGCATGCACGTGAACTTCCCCGTGGTGCGCGCGGCGTTTGCCGAAGGGTTCTATCCCGACACGATCTCGTCGGATCTCACCAGCGGCGGCGCCGCCGGCTGCGTCAAAGACCTGCCGACCACGATGGGCAAGTTTCTCAGCCTCGGGATGCCGCTTCCGGACGTCGTGCGCGCGGTCACGACGAATCCCGCGAAGGCGATCGGCCGCGACGGGCGGCTGGGGACGCTGAAGCCGGGCGCGGTCGCCGACGTCGCCGTCTTCGACCTCGAGGAGGGCGCGTTCGATTACGAGGACGCGCACGGCCAGCACATCACCGGCCGCCACCGCTTTGCCCCGGCGCTCACGCTCCGCGCGGGCGAGATCTGGTGGCGCCGGCCCCCAGCGTCGAGCTGAGCGTCGCGCCCTCGCGAGCGCGCCGCGCGCTGGCAGTCGGCGCGGCGGTGCTCGCGATGTTGATCTACGCCAGCCAGTTCGTGTTCTCGCGCTGGAGCATGCAGCGCACGATCCCGCTCTGGGATCTGGCGGCCCTGCGCTTCACCGTCGCCGGGCTCGTCAGCCTGCCGATCGTCATCCGACGCCCGCCCGACGGCACGCGCGCATGGCGGCGAATCGCCGTGCTGTCCCTCGGCGCCGGCGGGCCGTACACGCTCATCATGTATGCGGGACTCACGCAGGCCCCGGCGGCGCACGGCGCTGTCATCATCACCGGCGCCATGCCGGTGTTCGCCGCGGTGCTCGCATGGCTCTGGCTCGGCGAGCGGCAGTCGTCGTCGAAGGCGCTCGGCCTCGCGCTGATCGTGATCGGACTGACGCTCGTCGGCTGGCCCGCGCTCGCCGCCGGCGGCACCGCCTGGCTCGGCGACGCGCTGTTCACCGTGGCCGCCGTGCTGTGGGCGCTCTTCACCGTTGCCGCGCGGCGATGGCGGATCGACCCGCTGCCCGCGACGGCTGCGGTGTGGGTGCTGGCGCTTCCATACGTTCCGTTCTACGCCGTCGTCGCAGGACGCCGCGTGCTCGATGCGCCGCGCGGCGAGGTCATCTTTCAGGCTCTGTTTCAGGGACTCGGTGTCGCGATCGTCGCGCTCGCCCTGTACGCGTGGGCGATCCGAGTGCTCGGCGACGGACTCGCCTCGCTCTTCATGCCGCTCGTTCCCGTGTTCGCTGTGTCGCTGGGCGTGGTCGTGCTCGGCGAAGTGCCCGCGGTCGTGCAGCTCGTCGGCATCGCCGGCGTCGCGGTCGGTATGGCGCGAGCCGTGCGTCGCGCCTAGGCGGCGCCCGTGGCAAATCGGCGTCCCGCCGCCGCGCCGACGCGCGGCGTTGACCGCCGCCCCTCCGGCCGAGTAGGGTTGTCGCACGTTTGGGAAGCCGAGGAGGCCAAGCATGAAAGCCGCGGTGCTCTACAAGGCGAACATGGGGCTCGAGGTCGTAGACGTCGAGCAGCAGGGACCGAAGGCCGGCGAAGCGCGCGTGAAGGTCAAGGCGGCGGGCGTGTGTCACAGCGACTGGCACATCATGAACGGCGACTGGCCACTGCCGCTGCCGATGGTGCTCGGCCACGAGGCGGCGGGCATCGTCGAAGAGGTCGCGCCCGGCGTGACGAACGTCAAGCCTGGCGATCACGTCATCTTCTCGTTTCGGCCGCACTGCGGTCGCTGCCTCTACTGCTCGATCGGCCGCTCGATCCTCTGCGACGGCCACAACGACAGCCCGCGCTGGGTGATGTTCGACGGCACGCACCGTCTGAAGCGCAACGGCGACGAGATCAAGCAGATGGCGCGCATCGGGACGTTCGCCGAGCAGGTCGTCTGCCCCGCCGAGCAGCTCGTGCCGATCCGCAAGGAGATGCCGTGGCCGCAGGCGGCGTTGCTCGGTTGCTGCGTCCCGACCGGTGTCGGCGCGGTCACGCGCTGCGCCGAGGTCGAGCCTGGCGCGTCGGTTATGATCGTCGGCTGCGGCGGCGTCGGATTGAACGTCGTTCAGGGCGCGCGGCTCGCCGGCGCCGGCATCATCGTGGCCGTCGACCTGCTCGACAACAAGCTCGAGTTCGCCAAGAAGTTCGGCGCCACGCACACTGTGAACGCGTCGAAGACCAACGCGGTGGAGCTCGTCCGCTCGCTGACGGCCGGGCGCGGCGTGGACTATGCGTTCGACGCGATCGGCGGCGAGGCCACCACGCTGCAGATCCTCGACGCGATCCGGCCCGGCGGCACCGCCGTCATCGTCGGCATGGCCGCGATGAACGTTCGCGCGCCGATCACGCCCTACATGATGGCGCTCCAGGAGAAGTGCATCAAAGGGACGATGTACGGGTCGGTGCGGCCGAACCTCGATTTCCCGTGGCTGGTGGATCAGTATCTCGCCGGTCAGCTCAAGATCGACGAGCTGGTGAGCCGGACGTACCGGCTCGAGGAAATCAACGAGGGTTTTGCGGCGCTTCGCTCGGGACAGGTCGCGCGCGGCGTCGTGGTGTTCTAAGTGATGCAGCGCGGATCGAGGCCCGGCACGGCTTTGCCGGGCCGGGACGAGCGCTGGCCGGGGAGGCCGAGGGGGCGTAGCCCCTTCGCTCGGTCAATTTGGGGGGCCATGTCGGGGCCCCCCACGTTCTGAGATGGGCCGGATCGTCTACGCGGCGGCGATGTCGCACGTGCTGCATCCGCCGTACTACGAGAAAAACGTCGGGCCACACGGCAAGCGGATGGTGGAGGAGCTGATCGCCGTCGTGGGTGAGATGGGCCGCGAGCTCGCCGCGCGGCGTCCCGACGCGCTCGTCGTCGTGGCCGACGATCACCTGAATGTGTTCTCGTTCGATGCCGTGCCGGCGATGTGCGTGCGCATTGGCCGCTCGGTGTCGCGGATGGCGCAGCAGGGCGCGATCGAATTCGATCGCGCGCTCGACGGGCTGGCCGACCGCTATCCGCTGCACGAGGATCTCGCCAACAGGATCCTCGAGGACGGCCTCGAGGCCGGCTTCGATTTCGCCGCCTCGTGGTCGGCGCCGCTCGATCACGCCTTCCTCTCACCGCTGAGCGTGTTGCACGGCGAGCGGCCGATGACGCCGCTCGTGCCCTTCTGGGTCAACTGCTTCGTCTCGCCGCTGCCATCGGCGCGCCGCTGCTTCGCGGCGGGCCAGCACATCGCGCGCGTCGTGGCGAACAGCCCGTGGAACGTCGGCATCATCGCCACCGGTGGCCTCTCGCACTTTCCCGAGCTGTCGCTGGCGCGGGTCGGCGAGTCCGATCCCGAGTTCGACCGCCGCGTGGTGGGCTTGATGGAGCGCGGCGATCACGCGAGCCTCACCGCGCTCACGTCCAAGGAGCTGCACACCACGGGATCGCACGAGCTGCTGAACTGGATGGTGCTGCTGGGCGCCGTGGCCCCCGCCCGCGCGCGCGTTCGGTTTTTCGGCGAGATGGGTCGCATCGATCTCGCCGCGGTGGAGTGCATCCTATGAGCCGTTACGACGTCAACGTGCTGCTGTACCGGCTCAAGAAGGACGCCGCCTTTCGCGAGCGCTTCCGCCGCGATCCGGCCGACGCGCTGAGCGCGGCCGAGCTGACCGACGAGGAGCGCGCCGCGTTCGTGCGCTGGAACCCGCGACGACTGAACGAGCTCGGTGGGTCGCTGCATCTGGTGCTGTCCATTCCGGATCTGGGAGGGCACTCGTGAAGCGCAGCACGGAGCGATTCCTCACGACGCACACCGGAAGCCTGCCGCGACCGCCGGATCTGATCCGCATGATGTTCGCGCGCGAGGAAGGGGTGCCGGTCGATCCGACGGCGCTGGCGGCCCGCATTCGCGCCGCCGTCGACGACGTGGTGCGCATGCAGGTCGAGTGCGGGCTCGACGTCGTCAACGACGGCGAGCTGAGCAAGCCGAGCTACGCGACCTACATCAAGGATCGCCTGCACGGCTTCGGCGGCGAAAGCCACGCGCTCGTCTACCAGGATCTCGCGGAGTTCCCCGAGCTCGCGCAGCGCGTGTTCGGCGATCCCGGCCGCTCACGGCGGCGGACCCCCGCGTGCACGGGGCCGATCAGCGTGCGCGATCCGCGCGCCGCGCAGACCGACGCCGAGGTCGTCACGACGGCGGTGGCCCGCGCGAAGGCCGGCGAGGGATTTCTCTCGGCGGCCTCGCCCGGCGTGATCTCGCTCTTCTTCCACAACGATCACTACGCGAGCCACGAGGCGTACCTGGCCGCGATCGCCGATGCCATGCGCCACGAGTACGAGACCATCGCGCGCGCCGGCCTGATCTTACAGATCGATTGTCCCGACCTGGCCATGGGCCGGCACATCCAGTACGCGCAGCTGAGTCTCGCGGAGTTCCGCAGGGCGGCGCGGCTGCACGTCGAGGCGCTCAATCACGCCACCGCCAACATCCCGCCCGAGCAGCTGCGCATGCACGTATGCTGGGGCAACTACGAGGGCCCGCATCACTACGACGTCGCGTTAGCGGACATCATCGACATCGTCTTCGCCGCGCGGCCCTCGGCCATCTCGTTCGAGGCTGCCAATCCGCGGCACGGTCACGAGTGGACGGTGTTCGAGCGCGTGAAGCTGCCGGACGACAAGATCCTGATTCCCGGCGTCATCGAGTCGAAAACGAATTACATCGAGCATCCCGAGCTGGTGGCGCAGCGGATCGGCCGCTATGCCGCGCTCGTCGGCCGCGAGCGTGTCCTCGGAAGCACCGACTGTGGCTTCGGCACGTGGGTCGGTCAGGCCGCCGTGGATCCCGGCGTCGCGTGGGCGAAGATGCGAAGCCTCGCCGAGGGGGCGCGGCTGGCATCACGCGCGTTTTGGGGTGAGCGTCAGGGACGCTGAGCGGAGGATGCGGGCGTAGCTGCGGCACGCACGCAACTGCGTCACGAGTCCCGCGGGCGGATAGTAGCGTCCCGCGCCGTTCTGCGGCTCGCTGGACAGCGGCGCACCGTGAAGGAGTTGATCGACGACCTCCACGAACGCTTGCGACGCCTCGCGACGGAGTCGGCGCAGATAACGAGGCAACGAAGGCTCGTCCTGAACGGCCACACATCGCCGGAGCACGACGTCGCCGGCGTCCACGCGCTCGCTGACCACGTGGATCGAGTAGCCGGCGCGGTCGGGCTGCTCGAGCGCGAAGGCCCACCATGGGCAGTCCGCTCCCCGGAACTCCGGCAGCATTCCCAGATGGCGGTTCAGCGCGCCACGGCGCGCAAGGCCGTAGAAGCACTCTTTCAGAATTGGGCACCCGGCGAGCAGGATGTAGTCGGGGCCGAACGTGCGCACGAAGTCGAGCACCTCGGGCGCGTGAGGATCCGTGCACTCGATGTGCGGGTGCCGAGCGAGAATGTGTTCGATGCGCCCAGCGTCGACTTCGGGAAAGGCGCTGGAGCCCGGCGGTAGCGTGGGCCGCACGATCGGGGTCAGCAGCCGATCCGTCAGCCGCGCCAGCAGCAGATCGGCAACATACAGGGCGCCGCGCGAGCGACGCAGCCGGCGCAGCACGTTCAGATAACTGCCCGCAGGGCGAGCAACGTCGACGATCGCGAATTGCTGCCTGCGCGAGTCGAGGTGGAATGCGAGGAAGTAGGCTTCGGGGAGACGACCAGAGGTGACGATGACGAATTTCAGATTGAGCATGCGCGTGTGTGAGAGCAACAAGCTCGCCACGCGCGGCCACGCGCCGTTGTTGGCGCAGCGCGGGCCGACGCAGCACTGACGTCATCGGACTGCGCAACGCTTTGTTGTCCTCGATTGGCAACGATCGGGATGCGACGAAGGGCTGGTCTCGCTCCGACTTCGATCCAGTCAGCGGCCGCGGGTCACATAGCCCAGCGCACGATCCCGCGCGATCAGATTTTTGCTGCGCTGCCGCCGTGGGCCGTAGCCGCCCCCGCCAGGTGTGCGCACGAGCACGCGATCGCCGCGCTCGAGAATGTGCTGCCTGCGGTTGTCGATGCGGCGACCGTTGATTTGCACGTCGCCCAAGCCGCCGGCGGCACCGCCGGCGAGACCAGGCGCCGGGTACGCCGTGCGCTCGGCCATCACACTGAGCACCATCGGCCGCGCCGAGCGGCTCTCGATCGAAATGTCCTGACCGAGGCCGCCGCGGAAGCGGCCGGCTCCGCCTGAGCTCGGGCGCAGCCGCTTGTAGTGGAAGAAGAGCGGGCTCTGGCGCTCGGCGACCTCGACCGGCGTCGACGAGATGTTGCTGGGCCACGACAGCACGTTTTCGCCGTCCTTGAGCGGCGTGGCGCCCATCCCGCCGTTGAAGAACAGCACCGTCGTGTAGGGCTTGCCGTCGGCGCGTGTGCTGGACAGGCTCAGCGCCCACAGCGGCGAGCCGACGCCCGCCATCACGCGATCGGGGATCACGCGATGCAGAGCGCCGAGCACGAGCGCGGGCACGTAGTGGCCCGTGGTGGCGCGGCTCACCACCGCGGCGGGGAAGCGCGGGTTCAGGATGGAGCCTTCGGGCGCTTCGACGGTAATCGGCCGGTACATGCCCTCGTTGTTCGGCAGCCCCGGCAGCAGCACGCACCGCACCGCGTACGCCGTCATCGCGTACGTGTAGGCCATCACGCAATTGATGGCGCGCGGCTGCTGCGGCGAGGTGCCCGTGTAGTCGGCAATGATCTCGTCGCCCTTCACCGTGAGCGCGATCTTGAACTCGAAGGGCGCGCCGGTGCCGTCGGTGCGAAAGCCATAACGATACGTGCCATCCGGCACGGCGCGGATCGCGTCGCGCATCGCGCGCTCCGAGCGGCTGAAGAGCTCGTCCCCGAGCGTCTCCAGCGTGTCGAGATGGTAATCGTCCATCAGCGCCCGCACGCGGCGCTCCATCAGCTCATTGGCGCTCACCTGCGCCCAGATGTCTCCCATCGTCTGGTCGGGCGTGCGAACGTTGGCGCGAATCAGCGCGACCAGTGTGTCGTCCACGCGGCCATCGCGCCTCAGGCGCGCCAGCGGGATGTGCAGACCTTCCTCGAAGATCTCGCGCGCCTCGATGGCCCGGATGCGACCGCCGATGTCCGGCATGTGCGACGTCGTCGCCGAGAAGGCGACGAGACGGTCGCGATGGAAGATGGGTTTGAGCACCGAGACGTCGCTCATATGGCCGGTGCCCATCCACGCGTCGTTGGTGATCAGCACGTCACCCGGCTTCATCGAGTCGACGCCGAGCTCGCGGATGAAGTGGCGCACGGTCGCCGGCAGCGTGCCGATGAACGACGGGATGGAGCCGGTGTTCTGGGCGAGCGCGCGGCCCCGCGCGTCGGTCAGCACGCACGCGAAGTCGTTCGCCTCGTTGGACAGCGTGGAGAATGACGTCCGCACGATCGCCTTGGCCGCCTCGTCGACGACCGAGATGATGCGCGTCCACAACACTTCGAGCGTGACCGCATCCAGCCGCGCGCTCATGGTCGCGACTCCGGGTCGGGGAGCGTCACGACGAGATTGCCGCTCGGCGCCACGCGCGCGACCCCGCCGGGCCCGATGACCAGCGTCGAGCCTTCTTCCTCGACGACCGCCGGCCCGCGCACCTCGTCGCCCGACACCAGGCGACCACGGTCGTACACCGTGGTGTCGACGAAGCCGCGGCGCTCGGCGAAGTACGCCGGGCGCGCGCCTTTCACCGCGCGGCCGCCGTCCGCCGTCTCGCCATGGACGGTGACGTCGGCGCCCGCGACCGGGGCTCGCACGGCGACGCGGATGTTGATGAACTCGATCGGCACGTCGGGCGGTGTGAGCGCGAACTTGTCGCGATACGCCGCTTCGAACGCGTCGGCCAGTCGTCGCCGACTCTCCGTGTTGTCCATGTACGGGCCCGGCGGCAGATCGACGACGAGATCGAAGCCTTGTCCGAGAAACCGCCCGTCGGCCAGGCGCGTGACGGTCGCGGTTTCGAGCTTCAGTCCCGTGTCTGCCATCACCGCGCGGGCCTCCTCTTCCAATCGCTGGAACGCGTCTTCCAGCGCCACGGGACTGTCGCGGTCGAGCCGGATGCCGACCGTGGCCATGCGATCGACCCGCGCGGGCGCGACGAGCAGACCAAGGGCGGACGCGACGCCCGCGGCCGGCGGGCAGATAATCTGGTGCAGGCCGAGCTTGCGCGCGACGCCCCACGCGTGCACCGGACCGGCGCCGCCCGTGCAGAGCAAGGCGTAATCCCGCGGATCGCGGCCGCGCTCGGCGACGTGCACGCGCGCGGCGGAGGCCATGTTCTCGTTGACGACGTCGTGGATGCCCCACGCGACGTCCGTCTGCGGGAGACCCACCTGCTTGGCGAGCCGGTCGATGGCTCGGCGCGCGGCGTCGATGTCGACGCGCACTTCGCCGCCCGCGAAGTACTCGGGATTGAGGTAACCGAGCAGGAAGTCCGCGTCGGTCACCGTCGGCTCGGCGCCTCCGAGGCCGTAGGACGCCGGACCCGGGTGTGATCCGGCGCTGCGCGGGCCGACCTTGAGCAGCCCGATCTCGTCGACGGACGCGATGGAACCGCCGCCGGCGCCGATCTCGATGAGCTCGATGGTCGAGATCCGGATCGGCAGCCCGCTGCCTTCCATGAACCGTTTCTGTCGCGCGGCCTCGAAGGCGTAGGCGGTCAGCGGCTCGCCGCCGTCCACGAGTGACAGCTTCGCCGTCGTCCCGCCCATGTCGAAGGCGAGCAGGTTGCCGCGGCTGTCCTCGCGGCCGAAGAACGCAGCGGCAAGCGCGCCGGCGGCCGGGCCGGACTCGAGCATCTGCACCGGTGTGCGTTCGGCTTCGGCCACGTGCGTCAGCCCACCGCTCGAGAGCATCAGCAGCAGCGGCGCCGGGATGCCCAGCGCGGCCACGCGTCGGGCCATCGCGTCGAGATACTGGCGGGCCAGCGGCTTGATGTACGCGTTGGCGACCGTCGTCGATGCCCGCTCGTATTCGCGGATCTCCGGCGCGACCTCGTGCGATGTGGTGACCGACACGCCGCGGTGGCGGCGGGCGATGACGCGTGCCGCCTCGGCCTCGTGACGCGGGTTCGCATACGAATGCAGGAACACGATGGCGATGGACGTCACACCCGCGGCGACGAGCGACTTCGCGCGGGCCGCCACCTCCCGCGCGTCGAGCCGTCGCTCCACCGATCCGTCGGCTCTCAGGCGCTCGCGCACCTCTGCTCGCAAATTTCGCGGCACGAGCGGCTCGGGCTTCACGATATTGAGGTCGTAGAGCTCGAACTTCCGCTCGCGGCCGATTTCCAGCGCATCGGCAAAGCCCGTGGTGGTGATGAGTCCCGTGACGGCACCACGGCGCTCGATCAGCGCGTTGGTGAACAGCGTGGTGGCGTGCACCACGCGCGTGAAGTCCCGAGCGGGCAGGCGATGGCGACGCAGCAATCCGTCGACGCCGGTGGCGACGGCGCGCGCAGGGTCGTCGTGCGTGGTCAGCAGCTTGCGGCTGTACTGTCGGCCGCGCGCGTGGTCGTAGACGACGATGTCGGTGAACGTGCCGCCGATGTCGATGCCGAGCGAATAGCTCATTTCTTCAGCTTCAGATCCTCGAACGGCGCCGAGTACGGAAAGCCGGGAATCGCGTTGGCGCCGCTGACCTCGACGCGCGGACCGACGGCCCAGATGAATGCGAGATCGTAGATGGGAACGTTCAAGACGTGCTCGGTCATGATTTTCTGCATTTGCTGCACGAGCGCCTCGCGCTTCTTGACGTCCACCTCCTTGGCCTGACGGTAGAAGAGATCGTCGATCTCTGGCAGCGAACCGTAGGCGTAGACGCCCTGCTTGGTCGCGTACGGTTCCAGACGCGTGGCCGCGTTCCCCATGACCGACGTGATGACGAGGATGATGCCGTGCAGCTTCTTCTCCCGCCACGCGGCAAAGTACGCCGCGCGCTCCATCGCGCGCAGACGACTCCTGATCCCGACCGCCTGCAGGTAGCCCTGGATCGCCTCCGCCATCGAGTTGTACGGGGGAAACGGATAGAAGTCTCCCGCGTCGAAGCCGTTGGGATATCCGGCTTCGGCCAGAAGCTTCTTCGCGCGGGCCGGGTCGTAGGCCGGGGGCTCGACCGGCACCGCGAACTGGAAGATGCGCGGCACGATCGAGCCGTTGAGCTTCGAGTATCCCAGCGTTTCGGCCTGATTGATGGCGGCGCGATCGATGGCGTGGCTGGCGGCCAGCCGCACGCGCCGGTCGTGCCACGGTGATTTCGGGTCCCACTGCTCCGGCAGCTCGAGCCAGAAGGCGCCGGTGAGCAGGGGCGCCTCCAGCTTGATGCCCGGCGTGCGCTTCAGCTCTTCGGCCACGGGTCCGGCGAAGAGATACGCGAGATCGACCTCGCCGCGCTTGACCGCGGCCGCACGGGTGCTCTCTTCCGTCATTGTGCGCATGACGAGCCGCTTGATGCTCGGAGCCTTTCGCCAATAGCCGTCGAACGCCTCGAGGACCAGCTCGACGCCGGGCGAGAACGAGACGACCTTGTACGGACCGGCGCCGATCGGCGCGCGCTTGAACCCGTCGTCGCCGACCTTCTCGACGTAGTGCTTCGGCACGATCCAGCCGGCGCCGGAGGCGGTGGTGCCGTAGAAGAGCATGAAGTCGGGCCACGGCTCTTTGAGGACGACTCGCACCTGGCCCGGCGAGACAACCTGAACCTCTTTGACCTTTTCCTTCAGCAGCGTGGCGGAGGCGCCCTTGTAACGCTCGAACGAGAACTTCGCGTCCTCGGCGGTCACTGGCGAGCCGTCGTGGAACTTGGCGTTCTTGCGCAGCGTGAACGTGTAGGTCAGATGGTCTTTCGATTCATTCCAGGATTCCGCAAGGCTCGGCGTGGTCATGCCGGCCGGCATCGGCTTCACCAGCGCGTCGTGAACGGCGTAAAGCACCATGTACGGCGTACTGAAGGCCTCGGTTTCCCCGGGGTCCAGCCACTTGGCGGGAACGGTGACGTGCAGGCCATAACGCAGCTCGCCTTCGGCGGCGAGGCCGACCACCGGCACCAGCGCGACGACGAGCGCCGCACCGAGCAGGACTCTCATGACGTGCCTCATGCGCCTAGCCTCCGTAGAAAACCTTGTCGCCGAGATCGCGCAGCCACAGCGTGGCGTCATCGGGTCGCCCGTCCGGCGCCTTCGCCACCCCGGCCTCGACGACGCGGCCGACGAAGATCGAGTGATCGCCTTGTTCGACGGTCGTCTCGAGCGTGCACTCGACGAAGGCCGGCGCGTTGCTCAGAATCGGCGCCCCCGTCGTGCCGCGACGAAATGGCTGACCGGAGACGGTGTCGCCGGCGAGCTCGGCCGGTTTGAAGAATGTGAATGCCATCGCCTGCTGACCCTTGCCGAGCACGTTCAGCGCGAACGCCTTCGTTTCCTTGATGAGTGGATGCGCGTGCGAGTCCGTCTTCACGCCGACGACGACCAGCGGCGGCTCGAACGCGACCTGCGTCACCCAGTTCACGGTGCCGGCGGCCACGCGGCCGCCGCTCTTGTCTGCGGCGGTGAGGACGTAGAGGCCGTACGGAATCATTCGCAGCGCGGTTTTCTTCGCATTGGCATCCATATCAAACCCTCTTGCTGATGCGGCCACCCTGAATGTGGTTGTTGACGTAGCCTTTGGACTGATTGCGGCCGGGATCGCCGGCGACGAGAATCCCGATCTTCTCCGGCTGCACGAACACCGGCACCGCGCGTTCCGGATCGCTGGACGTCGCGTAGGAGGCGGGCAGCACGCCGGCCTTGACGTGGGCGTCGAGCGTGAACGACGTTGCGCCGACCTGCAGCGCATACGTCTCGGCCTGGCGTGCGGTGATCGTCACGTGCTCGTGGAGGTAACGGCGCAGATCGTCCTTCGACCAGCCGTCGTCGGCGATCACACGCGCGATCGACGGGCCCAGCACGAGCAGCGGCTCCCAGCGCGCGTACTTCATGCCGATCGACGACCAGTAGCTGCACGCGCCGCCGAACACCTCGGCGAGGATGCGCGCATGCTCGAGCGCGCGCGTGCCGGCGGAGTAGATCGGCGGGCTGATGCTCACCACGCTCTGCACGGTGACCACGCTGTCGTCGCGCGTGAAGCCTTGGTCCGCGCCGAACGTCGGCCATCCCAGCGCGGCAGCGGCGTCTTCGTCTTCGGCCAGCGCCACGTTGAACGAGGCCGCGATGCCGCCCTTGTCGCCCGCGCCGGGCGGAATTCGCAGCCCCGCGACGTTGCGAAGGTAGAGCCGCAAGAAGCGACCGAGACTCGTGTTGGCCTGGCGCCCCACACGCATCACGCCCTGACCGTGATTGAGGTCGAGACGCCTGGCGATGGGGCCGCTCACGATCACGAGCGGCTCCCAGCCCGGCGTCGAGCCGGCGTCCTCGACGCGGAAGATCGGCTCCGCGATGGCTTCCACGATAGCAACGAGGACCGGCATGTATTCGGGCCGGCAGCCTGCCATGACGCCGTTGACCGCGATGCTCCAGACGGTGGCCGCACGGTTCTCGGGCAGCAGCCGTCCGATCACTTCGTCTGGTGCGCGCCGCGTTTGAGCGAGAAAGCGCTCGACGCGGTCGATCGTCGGGGGAATCACCGGCAGCCCGTCGCTCCAAAGATTGCGGTGATAGAGCTCCTGGACCTCGTCGAGCGTGCCACGCGCCACGATGTCGCGCGGCCCCGGCTCGGCGACTGCGGTGCGCACGACGTCGCGGGCGCCGGCGAGGCCCGCCACGATCTGTGGCAACAGCGCGTCGATCTTTCGTGCGACGGCGTCCGAGCCGTCGGTCATCGGCACGCCGGGGTACTCAGCGATCGGCAGCGACGGCAGGCCGACGCCCTTGGACACGACCGCGGCCTGCTGCATGAACGGTGTCGTGACGATAGAGACGCTCGGCACTCCGGCGCGCTCGGCGATCGCGGCGGCCCGCAACACGGCGGGCGTGCACGATCCTCAGGCGCCGACGGCGGAGATCACCGCGTCGCAGCCGTGCTGGCGCAGCAGTCCGGGCAGCGTCGCTGCGAGCTCTTTCTCGTCGCGGCCGTGCGTCGAGCCGAAGGTCTCGAACTCGACGAAGCGGATACCGGGATAGCGGGCCTCGAGCGCCGTTCGGATGAGGGGAAAGATCTCCTCGCCCTTGAACAGGTAATCCCATAGCTCACCGACGGTTTTGCCGCGAAGATCCTGGGAACGCGCCGCGAGTGATCCCGGCGGTGCGGCGGACGGGGCGAGCGGCCAGACAACGTCGTACATGGGCTCTGCGCTTGTCATGGTCCCGACTTATACCACCGCCGCCGCCCGACGGCGCGCCGTGACTTCGATCTCGATCCGCATCCTGGGGTCGGCCAGCCCCGCCGAAATCATCGTCGCCGCCGGTCGAACGTCACCGAAATATTTCCGGAGGACGGGCCAGCACGCCGGGAAGTCGTCGCTCCGAGGGAGGATGTAGGTGACGCGCACGACGTCCGCAAAGGAGGCGCCGGCCTGCTCGAGCGCAGATTTGATGTTGCGCAAGCACTGCTCGGTTTGCTCGAGCAGGTTGTCCGAAATCGTCATCGCCTGGTAGTCGTAGCCGGTCGTCCCCGAGACGAACACCCATTCGCCATCGACGACCGCTCGCGAGTAACCGATCTCTCGTTCGAATGTCGAGCCTGAGCTGATGAGCCGACGATTCACGGTTGCCTCCTTTCTAAGTCGTCCGCGTGTCTAAGTCGTCCGCGTGGCGCTTCGGCGGACCAGCGCCACGAGACCCGGCGCGACGAAGGCGACCACGGCGGCCGCCAGCATGACCGCGGCGGGGCCCGATGCCCACAGGCCGCGGACCTCGCCGCGCGCGATCGTCAGCGCCTGCAGCAGTGAGCGCTCGAGCACCGGGCCGAGCACGAGTCCGAGCACCAGCGGCGCGGGAGAGAAATCGAGCGCGCGCATCGCCCAGCCGGCGATGCCCGCGACGACCATGACCCACACGTCGAAGATGTTGTTGTTGTCCGAGTACGCGGCCACCGCGCAGAGCACGAGCACGCCGGGCATCAGATACTTCGGCGGAATCGTGGCGACGCGCGCGAAGACGCCGACCAGCGGCAGGTTGAGCAGGAGCAGCATCACGTTGCCGACGTAGAAGGATCCGATCACGCCCCAGAAAACGCTCGGATGGTCGCGCAACAAAAAGGGCCCCGGCGTCACGCTCATCAGCAGCATCCCGCTCAGCAGCACCGCCGTCGACGGCGTGAACGGCAGCCCGAGCGAGAGTAGTGGAATCATCCCGCCACCGGCGGCCGCGTTGTTCGCCGCCTCGGGGCCGGCGACGCCTTCGATGGCGCCGGTGCCGAGCTCGCGACGATGTCTGCTTACCTTTTTTTCGATGCCGTACGACACGAACGACGCGATCGTCGCGGCCGGTCCCGGTACGAGGCCGACGAGAAAGCCGAGCACGGTGCCGCGCAGCATCGGCGGCACCGAGCGACGCAGCTCCTCGCGGTTCGGATAGAGATCGCGGAAGCGCACGCGGGCGACGGCGCTGCTTGCCGCCGGCTCGGCCATGCTCGCAAGCACCTCGGCGACACCGAAGAGTCCCGTCGTGACGGCGACGAAGCTGAGCCCGGCCTGCGCGCCGGCCAGATCGAACGTGAACCGCACCGTGCCGCCCAGCGGGTCCATGCCGACCGTGGACAGCATGAGACCGGTGAGCACCATCGCGAGCGATTTCGCGCGCGAGCCGCCGGTGAGATTCGCGAGCAGCACGAGACCGAGCAGTGCGAAGGCGAAATATTCCGCGGGACCGAACGCGAGCGCCGCCCGAGCGACGAACGGCGCGGCGACTTGCAGCGCGACGACGCTGATCGTGCCCGCGACGAACGACGCGATCGCAGCGATGGCGAGCGCGGCACCGGCGCGGCCTTTTCGCGCAAGGCGATACCCGTCGATCGTGGTCACGACGCTCGCCGCCTCGCCGGGCACGTTGACGAGGATCGACGTCGTCGAGCCGCCGTACATCGCGCCGTAATAGATGCCGGCGAGCATGATCAGACCGGCCGTCGGCCCTAGCTTGATCGTGAGCGGCAGCACCAGGGCCATCGCGCCGGCGGGCCCGAGCCCGGGCAGCACGCCGACGATCGTGCCGAGCACCGTGCCGACGAAGCACGCGAGCAGATTCGCCGGTGTCAGCGCGACGAAGAGCTCGCTCACGGCAGCGGCACGCCGAGCCAGCGCGCGAAGAGCAGGTAAGCGGTGGCGGCAACGCCGAGCCCGAGCACGACGGGACGCCACCAGCCACGCGCGCCCATGAGCCGCGAGGCGAGCACGACGAGTGCGAACGAGGAGGCGATGAACCCGAGTCGCGGAAGCAGCGCCGCGTAGAGGATGAGCGCCGCGGTCAGCACGAACGGCGACCTGAGAACAGGCACCGATTCGATCGGGCGTGTCGGAGCCGCGCCGCTCCCGCTCAGGCCGCCCACATCACGAGCCGGCCTCGCGGTTCTCGCGACGATCAACAGCCAGATCGCCGTCGCGAGCAGCGCGACTCCCGCGATCAGCGGGATGACGCCCGGGCCTGGCGTGGCGAGCGTGTCGAGGGGATAACGCCGGGCGACGAGGAGATACATGATGGCCAGCAGTGCGAGCCCGGCCGCGCTCCAGCGGTCGCGGCCCACCGCTACTGCTTCCTGAGCCCGATCTGCTCCATTAGCGCGGCGATCTCGCGGTCGTCGCGCGCGATGAACGCATCGAAGTCGGCCGCGCCGCGCACGTCGACGACGGCGCCCATGCGCGTCGCGAAGTCGCGGAACTCGGCGCTCTGCGCTGCCTGTGTGAACGCGCGCTCGAGCCGCACGATCACGGCCGGAGGCGTGCCCTTCGGCACCGCCACGCCCCGCCACAGCGTCATCGTGAGATCGACGCCGGATTCTTTGAGCGTCGGCACGTCGGGCAGGGAGGCGAGGCGCTTGTTGCCGCTCACCGCCAGGACCCGGACCTGTCGGCCGGTGATCTGCGCCATGATCTCCGCGGGCAGCTGCACGCTCGCCTCGATCTTGTCGCCGAGCACCGTCGTCACCGCGAGCTCGCGGCCGAACGGCACATGAGTCAGCTTGACGCCGGCGCGGTTCTCCAGCGCGACGGCGACGAGATGCGTGAAGCTGCCGCGGCCCGAGTTGCCGATGCGCACCTGACCCGGATGCGCCTTCGCATGCGCGAGCAGCTCGCGGATGGCCTTCCACGGCGCATCCGCTTTGACCGCCAGCGACACCGGCTCGCTCGTCAACGTCGCCACGCCGGCGAATGCGTTGTAGTCGAGCTTCATGTTGCCGGCGTGATAGGCGGTGCTGACGCTGTTGCTGTTCCACACCAGCGCGTGGCCGTCGGCGGGCTGGCTCTTCACGTAGGTGTACCCGAGCGCGCCGCCGGCGCCGGTGCGATTCACGACCGCCACGGGCTGGCCGAGGTCGCGCCCAGCGAGCTCCGCGAGCTTGCGCGCGAGCAGGTCCGCGGCGCTGCCGGCCCCGAAGAGCACGGTCAGCTCGAGCGGCTTGTCGGGAAACGCCGTCGCCGGCGCGACTGCTGCCAGCAGCAGGAGGGCGGCGAGCCCGAGCGCACGCCTCACGGATTGAGAACGACTTTCAGAGGATCGCCGATCCGTTTTTCGAGCACGTCGAACGCCTCGTGCACGCGGGAGAGCGGGAACTGGTGCGTGATCAGCGGCTTGGCGGTGAGGCGACCGGCCGCCAGCAGCGCGAGCGCGCGCCCCACGCTGGTGCCGCCCTCGCCGCGCTCGGTGTAGATCGTCACGTTGCGGCGTACAGCGTGACTGACGTCGGCGGTCACCGGGCCGTGATAGAACGCGACGAGCAGCACCTTGCCGCCCGACTTCGTCATCTTCAGCGACTGATCGAACGTCTCGTCGGCGCCCGCACAGTCGATGACGAGGTCGGCGCCCTTGCCACCGGTCGCCGTCATCACCGCCTCGATCGGATCTTGCTCGCGACTGTTCACGATCACATCGGCGCCGAGCTGACGCCCCATGGCCAGCCGCGAGGCTCGCGTGCCGGTCAGGATCACGCGCGTCGCGCCGAGCGCCTTCACCAGCTGGATCGCCATCAGCCCGATCGGTCCGGGCCCGAGCACAGCCACGGTCTCACCGGCAAAGTATCCGCCGGCGTTCTCGAGACCGAACAGCGGGCTGCCGGACGTCATCACGACCGTCGCTTCTTCGTACGAGACGCCCTCGGGGATCCGATAGAGCGTGTTGACGTGGTTCACGGCGTATTCCGCGAGCCCGCCGTTGGTGGTGAAGCCGTTCGCGCGGTGTCCGCGCTTGGCGTTGCCGTAGTTCAGACACGCGGTGTACAGGCCACGAATGCAGTTCTCGCAGCGACGGCAGCCCATGTGCGCCTCGACGACCACCCGGTCGCCGACCTGAAACTCGTCCACGGTCCGGCCGATGGCAACGACGTCGCCCGCGTACTCGTGCCCGAAGATGAACTCGCCGTACGGCGGCATCTGGGGCATGCCGGTGTGGATGATTTTCAGATCTGTGCCTCAGACGCCGCAGGCGCGCACGCGAACGAGCACGTCTTCGTCGCCGGGCACCGGCACGGGCCGCTCTTGCAGCTCGAAGCGGTGCGGCGCGACGAGGACGGTCGCCTTCATCGTGCGTGGAATCTCCATGTCGACTCCTCTCAGACCGGTTCTGTATGACCCCAGACGACGGCGAATACCGTTGCGCCGTTCTGGGTCGTCACGCTGTGGACGCAGCCGTTCGGGCGGTAGTTCAGGTTGCCGGTGGCCACGACGCCCGATTCGTCCGCATTGGAGCCCTCGAGCAGAAAGATCAGCTCGTCGCCGACGTGACGATGCAGCGGGAGCTTCGCACCCGGCTCGAAGCGCGCCAGAATCGCGCGGCGCTCGGTGGATTTGTCCTCCCAGATCCGCTTCTGGCGCACGCCCGGGCGCGCGTCGACCCACGGCCGCTCGCTCAGCGTGACGATCTGCGAGCGCGCCGCGCCGGCCGCGTCGTCGGTCGGCTCGATGTCGCCGGTGAGCACGGCGAGGGCCGTCGCGCCGTTCTGCGTCGAGACGTTGTGGATGCACCCGTTGGGCCGGTACACGACGTTGCCGGCGGTGACCGTTCCCGCCTCGTCGGTCAGCGCGCCCTCGATGACGAAGATCAGCTCGTCCCCGAGGTGCCGATGCTGAGGCAGCCGGGCGCCCGGCGCGAAGCGCGTCATCTGCGCCCGCCGTTTCGTGGCGGGGTCTTCCCACAAAATTTTGAAGCTGATGCCAGGCCGGAATTCCTGCCAGCCGAGGTCACTGCTCGCGATGATGCGCGAGCGCGGGGTCGTCATGAGCAGTCCTCCTGTGATGTCACGGGGCGCGGACGTTCGTGCGACGCGAGACGAGTGCGGGGATGCTACCGCCGCTCGGCGAGGAAGACAATCTGCATCCCGGTTGACGCCCGGCCGGCACCCTCGTAGGCTGGGCGCCGCATGGGCGGCCTTGAACCGTTCGGAGTCTGAAAGGAGAGCGCATGATCTACGAGATCCGCACCTACGGTATCGTGCCCGGTAGCCTGGCTGAGGTCGAGAAGCGGTACGGCGAGGCGTACGAGCACCGCAAGAAGTACTCCCCGCTCACGGCTTTCCTGCACACGGAGATCGGGCCGCTCAACGAGATCATCCACATCTGGGGGTACAAGGACCTCGCGGAGCGCGCGAGCATCCGCGCCGAGGCCTCCAAGGACCCGAACTGGCCGCCGAAGATCCAGGAGTTCATCCGTACGATGAGCTCGGAGATCATCTCGCCGTTCGATTTCGTGCCCACGCCGCAGCCCGGCCGGATGGGCCCGATCTTCGAGATCCGCTACTACACCCTCAAGGGAGGGTCGCTCCCGGCCACCGCGAAGGGCTGGAGCGAGAAGCTGCCGGATCGCATCAAGCTCTCGCCGGTGGTGTTTGCGGGCGGCGTGGAGTTCGGGCGCGCCAACGGCTTCGTGCACATCTGGGCATACCAGAGCCTGGATCAGCGCATGCAGATCCGTGACGAGGCCCGCAAGAAGGGCGTGTGGCCGCCGCCGGGCGGCGCCGATCGGCTGATCACGCAGGAGACGAAGATCTGCCTGCCGTCCTCGTTCTCGCCGCTGCAGTAGCGCGGCGATCGATCAGGTGGCCGGCGGCTCCCAGTAAGGGCTGCCGCCGGTCACCTCGCGCAGCTTCGCGAAGAACGCCGCGCCGTAGCTCGGCGACGACGAAACGTAGCGGCCGTCGAATCGGTTGCGGTGGCGTGGGGTGCTCATGATCGCCATCGCTTGTTCGAGCGTGACAATGCCCGCGTCGCTGCCAGGCACGAAGTCCGACCACCGACGCGCATCCTCTTCCGACCGGAAGAGGTTCATGTGGCTTCAGGTATAGGTGATGTTCGCGCGCCAGTCGCGCACCGGCACCGAGACGTAGAAGCGGATCGTGGCCGGCACCGCGCGCTCGATCCGGCCATCGCGCACGGTGACCTCGATGGACTTGCCGCAGTCGAGGCACGGCGCTTCGATGTCCACGCCGCGTCCAGGGAACGCCCAGCAGGCGGCGAGCGCTTCGAGGCCGCACTGCGCGAACCACTTCCACTCGCCGCCGACGCCGAGGCGGTACTGCGTCGGCAGATTGTTGAACGGCGGGAACGACGCGATCAGGTCGGTGTGAGGATGAAGCCAGTTCGGCAGGCCGACGGCCATGAGATCACGCAGCAGCCCGAGTCCGACGTCGGGTGCAACGCGAAATTCCGAGGCGATCTCGGTGTAATGCGGCGCGCGTCCGTCCGCGATGATTCGCCGCATGATGAAGTCGTACGTCCGATCGAGCGTTGCGAGGTCAGCCATGTGCGGTCTCCAGTGCGGCGAATCTAGGCGACCCGATACCGTTTCACCAGCGCCTCGTCCAGCACGATGCCGAAACCGGGCTCGTTGGAGACAGTCATGATGCCGTTCTTGATGGGCGGGCGGTTGGCCCACACGGCTTGCCACATCGGATCGCGAGCCGGATCGGCAAAGCATTCGACGTAGGTGCCGTGTGGCACGCCGGCGAGCAGGTGCTGCGCGATCTGCGGCTCCTCGTGATGCGCCATCTGCACGCCAGCCGCGTGGCAGAGTCCGGCCGCGCGGCGCCAGTCCGTGACGCCGCCGCCTTCCGACGCATCGTAGTTCACGAAGTCGACCGCGCGCGCCTCGATCAAGCGGCGAATCGCGTGGCTCGTGATCTCGCTCTGGCCGGCGGTGACGGGAATCCGGCTCGCCTGCCGCACCCGCGCCATCATCGCGACGTCGTCGTACCAGTGGCAGGGCTCCTCGAACCAGCGGATGTCGTGTAACTCGACGAGATGGGCGAACCGAATCGCGTCCGCCGCGCTCCAGCCGCGATTGGCGTCGACGGCCAGCACGAAATCGGCGCCGGCCGCGCGGCGCGCCGCTTCCACGCGCCGAGCGTCCTCTTCGGGCGTGAGCCCGCCCACTTTGAACTTGCAGCCGGCCATGCCGGCGACCCGGTAGGTTTCCATTTCGCGCCCGATGTCTGCGAGAGTCTTGCCCTCCATGTAGTACCCGCCGATGGAGATGATCGGCAGCTCGGCGCGGTAGCCGCCGAGCAGCGCGCGCACGCTCTTGCCGACGGTTTTGCCGACGAGATCCCAGATGGCGCAGTCGACACAAGCGATCGCTTCGAGCAGCGTCTTGCGGTCGCGCTGCGCGTGACTGAGCGCGAACATCGCCTCCCAGAGGCGCTCACCCTCGAAGATGCTGCCCCCGCGGACGAGCGGCGCGAGCTCGTCGGCAATGATGCGGACGATCTCACGGCCGTGGCTCCGGTTGTCGCCGTTGTACACCTCGCTCACCAGACCGTCGTGCGTGCGCATGCGCGTGATGACCGTGCTGCGCTTGAGCACGTGGTAGGTGCTGCCGCCGAAATCCTTCGTCAGCGGGATGTCGAGCGCGATTGCCTCGACGCCAGTTATTTGGCCAGCCATGAGTTCCAGAAGTACAGCCGCGGCGCCGTGCGGAAGTCGCCGCGCAGCTCCTTGCGGGCGACGTCCAGGGTGTTGTAATCGCCGAGCTTCACCTGGCCAACGTCCTCGTAATGAATCGCCTGGATGCGTTCCAGAAGAGCCTTGCGCTTCTTCGCGTCGCTCTCCTGTCGCATCTCGGCGACCAGGCGCTCCTTTTCCTCGTTGCACCACCAGCCCTGGAACGAGCAGCGGAAGGCGACGTGGAGCGCGGGGTCCGGATTGAGCGGATAGCCTGTTACGTACGCCTCCCACAGCTCGGGCTTCTGCACGCGCTGATTCAGCGTCGCCCAGTCGACGACTTGAAGATCGATGACGAAGCCGACGGCCTCGAGCTGCTGCTTGGCCACCAGCGACGACTTGTACATGAACTCGTATTCGCGCGTGCTGATCCAGCGCACGGTCTGGCCGGCGTACCCGGCCTCCTTCATCAGGCGTTTGGCCTTTTCGCGGTCGTGCTGGTTGTAGAGCGGCGCGCCCGCGGTGACATACCATGCCGGCTGCTCGGGGAAGAACAGTGCCGGGCTCAGCCGATAGAAGTCCTTGTGACCGAAGGCCGCGATCATGATCGGCTCCATGTCCAGCGCCGCCTGCACCGCCTGGCGCAGCGCGCGGCTCGTCATGAGCCCCGCCTTGTGGTTCATGGAGACGAGCGTCCAGCCGCGCGGCTTGACGACTCGAGACTCGAGCTGCGGCAGCGCCTTGATCCGGTCCCAGTTGTCCTGCTTCATGAACATCGCGTGATGGTACTCGCCGGTCTCCACGCCGGCCTGGCGCACGGCGGTGTCGGGCACAGGGATGAAGAGGATCTCGTCGAGCCACGCCGTCCGCTTGCCGCCGAAGCCGTTCGGAGGCTCGGACCGCGCCGAGTAGTCTTTGAAGCGCACGAGCTTGACGTGGCGATCGGGCTTGTGCTCGACGAACCGATACGGGCCGGTGCCGATGTGCTCGGCGATCGGGTTCGTGCCCGCGGCGTCCACGACCTCTTTGGTGTAGATCATCGCCGACGGCTCCGACAGGGCGTACAACAGCGACCCCGACGGCTGCTTGAGGCCGACTACCACGGTGTAGGGGTCCTTCGCCTCGATGCTTTCCACGCCGGGCCATATCACCCTGCCAAGCGTCGCAATCTGGCCCCAGCGTTTCAATGAGGCGACGACGTCGGCGGCCGTCATCTCCTTGCCGTTGTGGAATTTCACGCCGCGCCGCAGCGTGATCGTGTGGCGTAGCCCGCGGTCGCTCACCACGTCGCCCTCGGCGAGCATCGGAATGACGTTCCACGCGCGGTCGTGGGTGAACAACGGCTCGTAGACGTGCCACATGATCTCGGACGTGAGCGTGGTCGTCGTCGCCTGGATGTCCAGCGTCGGCGGCTCGCCGATCGAGGCAACCTTCAGCACGCCGCCCATGCGCGGTGTCTCCTGCGCGGAGGCGGCCGAAGTGAGAGCGAGGACGACAACCACGAGGGCGGCGATGACCGGAGCGCGGCAGCCGAATCTCATGAGCGATCCTCCTCCGACGGCGCGTACGACCGACTTACGGCGCGTACGAGCCGAAATATTTCAGCGTCACGATCTTTGTCTTCGGCGAGACGGTTCGCATCTCCTTGACCCAGAGATCGAGATTCGCGGGGTCGCCGTAGACGCCGCGCAAATCTTGAGGTTGCTCGGCGAGCGGCGCCTCGAAGTTGTCCCAGTGCGTGGGTAGCACCACTCGGGGATAGTTGAGTGCCTTCATGAGGCGCGGCGTGAACGCGTGCGTGTTGTTGGAGAACAGCGGGGCGACGAGCGCGACGTCGGGCTTGAGCCCGGCGATGGCGCGCTCGATGTAGTTGCCCGAGCTCATCAGGAACACGCTCCACTTGCCGCCGATGGTGAGGACGTAGATCAACGTCTCGCCTTCGGGCAGGTCGCCGACTTTCGTCGGCGGCGAGGCCGGCGGTGCGATGAGGCGACCAGGCACCGCGTATTTCTTGGTACCGCCCATCGAATGGACGCTCGGGAAGACCTCGATGGTGTAGCCGTCGAACTGCATGTATTCGCCGCCCTTGACCTGCACGATCTTGCCCTCGGTAACGCCGGCGGCGCGCAGGAGATTGGCGTGCGTCTCGGAGCCGATGACCATCGCGTTCGTCTTCTTCGCGATGTACGGGATGTCTGCGAAGTGATCCCAGTGGCCGTGACCGATGAGGATCTGATCCGCCTTCGTCACATGCGCATCGATCAGCGTCGTGTCCGTCGGCAGGACCGCGTTGGGATCGAGCTTGTTCTGCAGGAACCCGGACGTGAAGCGGTTGAACCACGGATCGAACAGGACGGTCTTGCTCCCGAAGCTGATCTCCCATCCATTCGTGCCGAACCACGTGAAGTTCACGCCAGCGCTGCCGGGGCCGCCGCCGGCCGGCGCCGTCTCCGCGCCCTCGGCCACGCCCGGAAGCAGCAACGAACGACCGCCGGCGACGAGCGCCGCGCCGGCCGCAAGGCCCGCCCCGAGCAGACGACGGCGCGAAACGTGATGCATAGCGAGCGATACGTCGTCGACGAAGCACATGGCGGGCCTCCTTCGATGAGCGCGGATGATACCATCCGCCCCGTGCTGAACGTTCTCGTCACGATGCCGTTCGGCGAAGCGCGACTGGATCGGCTGCGCACCGTCTCACCCGACGTCGTCGTGTCGGCTGCCGAGCCGGCGCGCGCCGACTACGCGAACGTCGATGTCCTCTACGCCGGCGCGCCGCCGCGCGAGCTCGATCGCGCGCCTCGTCTGAAGTGGGTGCAGGTTCACATGGCGGGCATCGACGCGTTGCACGACCATCCGCTCTACACCAAGAGCTCGATCGCCATCACGACGACCAGCGGCGTGCACGCGGCGACGATCGCGGAGTATGCGCTGACAGTGATTCTGGCGCTCGCTCACCGCGTCCCGCGGATGGTGCACTGGCGCATGAAGGGCGGCTGGCCGCCCGACGCCCAGCGCTGGCCGCTGTTCGTGCCGACGGAGTTGCGCGGCGCCACGCTCGGCCTGATCGGCTACGGCAGTATCGGACGCGAGCTCGCGCGTATGGCGACGACCGCGCTCGGCATGCGGGTCGTCGCGGGCAAGCGCGATCCGTCGCGTCGCGCGGACGAGGGCTATTGCTTACCGGGCACCGGTGATCCAGAGGGCGCGTTGCCGGAGGCGTGGTACGCGCCGTCGCGGCTGCACGACTTGCTGGCGCGCTCCGACGTCGTGGTGATGTCCGCGCCGCTGACGGCGGACACCCGCGCGATGATCGGCGCTGCCGAGCTCGCCGCCATGAAGCCGACGGCATTCTTCGTCAACGTGGGGCGCGGCGCGACGGTGGATGAGGCCGCGCTTGCGGCGGCGCTGAAGGCGGGGAGGCTCGCCGGCGCGGCGGTCGACGTCTTCAGCCAGGAGCCGCCACCGGCTGGTCATCCGCTTTATGCGATCGAGGACGTGATCGTCTCGCCCCACGTCTCGGGCTTCCTCGCCTCGTACGACGACCGCTGCACGGATCTCTTCGCGGAAAATCTCAGGCGATTTCGGGCGGGGACGCCGCTGCTCAACCTCGTGGATCGCGCGCGCGGCTATTAGCCGCGCGCGATCGTGCGCCGCTTACTTCTCCGTGCTGCCGAGCTCGTCCGCCGCCGTGCGCAGTCGGATCAGCCGCGTGTCGCCGTTCGCCTGCGGCTCGACGCGCACGATGTCACCGGGCTGCAGGCCGCGAAGATCGGACTTGAGGACGGGATACCAGCTGTGATGCTCGACGCAGAGGAACCGGCCCGTCGGGACGTCGGTCTTGAGCACCGTCATGCGCCCGCCTTCGATGCGCTCGGTAAGGGTGCTCGCGGCGAACACGGTCGCCGAGACCGCGGCGATGGCGGATATCACACACAGAGCGCCGAACAGCATTCGTTTCACCATGGTCGTCTCCTCCTCACGAGCAGGCTATTGCGACGCGCATGCCACGGCGGACATCTACAGGTAGGGGCTCGGGCCGCCGGTGTGCCCGACGACTCGTGCGGAGATTCTGGGGCCTGGCTAGTCCCGAACCAGTGGCGAGGTTTCGTCCGCCGAACGGGGTGGCCAGCGCGCGCGTAATCTTGCGCGCGCTGGCCCGCGCGCTACTTTTCGGGACTCTCGAGCTCGTCGGCTGCGGTGCGCAGCAGCACCAGGCGCGCGCGGCCGTTGGCTTGTGGGTCCACACGCACGATGTCGCCGGCCTGCAGGCCCCGGAGATCGGACTTCACGACGGGCGTCCAGTGCCGATGCTCGGCGCACAAAAACCGCCCGCTTGCCAGATCGGTCTTGAGGACGGTCATGCGCTGGGTATCGAGGCGCTCGGTGAGGCTGCTTGCGGCGACAACGGTCGCCGAGATCGCCGTGGTGGCCGACAGGACGAATAGACCGCCGAAGAGCAAACGCTTGAACATCGCCGCCTCCTCTTGCTCGCGTTGCCTGCCACGTCCCTGTCGCCGCGTCCGAAGCGCAAGTGGAGTGCCACACCGAAACCCGCGCCATTCGCGGAAATTTACGCGAGCGCGCGGGCGATTCGCCCGCGAGCGCCTTGGGCGCGGGGCGCCGCGCCCGACGGCCTGTGCGGTACCATGGGCGGCCATGCGCGACTTCCTCAACGTGCCGTTCGGCGCCTGGCATGCGCGCAACGTCCCCGCGCCGGATCCGCTGTTGACCCGCGTCGGTCCCGGGACCCCGTGCGGCGAGTACCTGCGGCGGTTCTGGCAGCCGGTCGCGTTTGTGCGAGACCTGACGGACGTGCCCCGCAGGATCCGGGTCATGGGCGAGGATCTCGTGGTCTTTCGCGATCGCTCCGGACGTATCGGTCTACTACAATTGCACTGCACGCACCGCGGAACGTCGCTGGAATTCGGCATCCTTCAGGAGCGCGGCATACGCTGCTGCTATCACGGCTGGGTCTTCGACATCGACGGTCGCATTCTCGAGACGCCCGGCGAGCCGGCGGACAGCACACTGCGGCATCGACTGTGTCAGGGCGCGTACCCCGCGCTCGAGTTCTGCGGACTGGTCTTTGCGTACATGGGGCCGCCGGACTCGAAGCCCGTGTTTCCGATGTACGACACATTCGACGTGCCGGGACTTCAGCTCCACCCGGCCGCGCAATTCTCGATGCCGTGCAATTGGCTTCAGGTGAAGGACAACGCGATGGACCCTGTCCACACGTCGTTTCTCCACGCCATCAGCAGCGGGTATCACTTCACGCCGGCCTTCGGCGAGCTGGCGGAGCTCGAGTGGCAGGAGACGCCGTCCGGGATGATCTATATCGCTACGCGGCGGGTCGGCGATTTCGTGTGGGTGCGCATTTGCGACTTCATGGCGCCAAACATCCACCAGTTCACGCGCGAGATCGAGGAGGCTGCGTCGGAGCGTATCGCCTCGCGCCCCGTCGTCATCCGCTGGGCGGTGCCCGTCGACGATACGCAGACGCTCAACTTCGAGCTCGCGCAGGTGGACCCGGCCTGGGGTCTGACGTCGGCGCAAATCGCGCAGCCGGGATTCGGCCAGTCGGCGGATCGTCCCTACGAGGAGCGGCAGCGCCATCCGGGCGACTATGACGCGCAGTCGAGCCAGCGAACGATTGCGGTGCACGACCTCGAGCACCTCGCGTCGACCGACCGCGGCGTGATCATGTTTCGAAAGATCCTCCGCGATGGCATCCGCGCCGTCCAGGCGGGCGAGGCGCCGCGTGGATTGGGATTGAAGGCGGGCGAGATCGTGACGACCTCGTGTCAGGACACGGTGCTGCGCGTTCCCGTGGCGCCGACGGCCGCCGACGATCGCGCGCAGCTCCGACAGATCGGTCGGCGCGTCGTGTCAGGAGACTATCGCCGGCCGTAGCAGCGGGTGGTCACACCTTCTTCTTCTCGCGCTGTGCGACGGGCAGACCGGCGTTCTTCCAGGCGGTGAAGCCGCCGTCCATCTCGACCACGCGCGGCAGGCCCATCTGTTGCGCCACGTCGGTCGCGAGCGCGGACCGCCAGGCGCCGTTGCAGTAGAAGACGAACTCCTTGCCCGACGCGAACACGTCCTTGTGGTAGGGACTGTCGGGATCGATCCAGAACTCGAGCATGCCGCGAGGGCAGTGAAACGCGCCGGGGATCATGCCTTCGCGCTCGAGCTCACGGATGTCGCGCAGATCCACGAACACGACGTCGTCGCGGCCGTGACGCCGCTTGGCGTCGTCCAGGCTGATCGTCATGATGCGCGCCTTCGCCTCGTCGACGAGCTGGCGAAATCCCTTCTTCAGCTTCATGGCCGCCCCTTACTCCGTGGCCAACGTCGCGCGGCGGCCACGATGATAGTCGGCGAGCGCCGCGTTGGCCCGCGCGATGGTCTCCGTCTCGTCGGCAACGCGCGCGATGTCACGCCCGGCCACGGCGACGTACAACTCGTCCTCGCCGGCTCCCGTGTAGACCCGGTTGCCGATGCACCCCGTGCTCGCGACGGCGCCGCCGGCCAGCGCCGCGGGCAGCGCCATGCAGGTCGGACGGCCGAGCAACGGGACGTTAGGGGTGACGCCCGCGCGGAGCGCGGCCTCTTGCAGCAGCATCAGCCGTCCCGGCGGGCCGATGAAGAGCACGACGTCGGGATCCATGGGGGTGTCGCCGAGCGGCGCATACACGACCGCGCCCGGCGTCTTCGGAAGGCGCGGGATGCCGGGCACTTCTTCCATCTTCAAGTAGCCGAGGCCCGTCATGATCTGCAACACTTGCGGCAGCTCGCCGGCGCGCTCGCTCGGAAGTGGAATGTTGTGCGTGTGAGCGCCGACAGGGCAGTTGTAGTGATCGCCCGGCACCGTGAAAAATGTCCGTCCTTCCATCGCGATCCGCCAGAACGAGCAGCCCGACGGCTCGGAGCCCGAGAATTGCTTCACGCCAGCGGGCGGCGTGTCGCGGAACGCGATGGCGACCGGGCGGCGCGTGAGACCCAACTGCGCGCGCAAGCGTCGCTCGATCGCAGCGTAGTCCGTCATACGCCATCTCCACGGACCGCGGCCCACACCTGCTCGGGATGCTTGGCGGCATCCGCCACCTTCTTCCAGTGCTTGCGAACGACGCCGTCGGGGCCGATCCACACCGTCGAGCGGATGACGCCCTTCGTCTTCTTGCCGTACATCATCTTGTCGCCGTAGGCCCCCCATGCGGTCATGACCTTCCGGTCGGGATCCGACAGCAGCGTGAAGGGCAGCCGATATTTCTGCGCGAACTTCGTATGTGATTCCCCCGAGTCGGCCGAGACACCGAGCACCATGACGCCGGAATTCTGGAGTTCTTTGTTCAGATCGCGGAACCCGCAGGCCTCCTTGGTGCAGCCCGGCGTGTCGTCCTTCGGATAGAAGTAGACGACGACGTCCTTACCTTTGAAGTCGGCGAGCGAGACCTTCTTGCCCGCCGCGTCCGCGAGCGTGAAATCAGGCGCCTTCTTGCCCTCGACGATGGCCATCACAGGTCTTTCAGCATGGTCTCAGCGTCGCTGACCTCGAACTTGCCCGGGGCCTCGACGTGCAGCGCCTTGACGACGCCATCGTCAACCAGCATCGAATAGCGCTGCGAGCGCACCCCCATGCCGCGGCCCACGAGATCCAGGTCGAGGCCGAGCTGCTTCGTGTAGGTCGCGCTGCCGTCGGCCAGCATCCGGACCTTGCCGCCGGCCTTCTGATCCCGCCCCCAGGCGCCCATGACGAACGCGTCGTTGACCGCGATGCACCAGATCTCGTCCACGCCCTTGGCGCGCAGCTTGTCGAAGTTTTGCACGTAGCTCGGCACGTGCTTGGCCGAGCACGTCGGCGTGAAGGCGCCGGGCACCGCGAAGACCGCGACCTTCTTGCCTTTGACCAGGTCGCTCACATTGAAAGCATTGGGACCGAGCGTGCAGCCCTCACGCTCCGTGTCGATCATCTCCGTCAGGGTGCCCTCGGGCAGCCGATCGCCGACCTTGATCGCCATGCGTTCCTCCTATGGGATGTTCATGCGCCTCACGAACGCCGAAGCGCCGGACAGGGTACGGGCGCGCACGCGCGTCGGCAAGTCGTCGTCAGCGCGAAGCGGTGCCGACGATCTCGTGCTCCTCGGCCAGCATGACGGGCGAGCGAGCAAGGTCGATGAACGTGCGCTCGTCTTCGACCAGCCGTCGGCCCGCGGCGCGGCCCTCCGGTGTGGCCCCGGCGGCCGCCAGCGCGTCGAGGCTGTCGAACCACAGCTCGGCCACGCCGTCGTACGGCTCGGGACCGCCGCGCCCGCGCCGGAGCGCGTCGTTCACCGCTGTGTCGAGCGTGTGCACCTGAACGTATCGACGGATCCCGAGCGCCTTGGCCGACTCACGCACCAGTGGCCCATGACGCTCACGCCAGTAGCGCTGGAATTCGTCGCGCGAAAGGTGCGGCAGCCGCGTAAGAGAGAACACGAGCTTCACCATCAGAGCACCTCGAAACGCCACGTCTCGCCGTGACGGACGATCCTGCCGGCGGTCGGGTCATGGAAGTGCGTGCCGAGCACGGCGACGGCGCCGCCCGCATAGCGCTCGCAAAACGCCCGGCGCGTTTTGCGCGCCGTTTCGGGATCGACGTCGAAATGACTGCACCACTGCGGTTCCGCCATCTGAATCGGGTGGTGCATGAGGTCGCCGGTGATCACCGCGTCGCCGCCCTCGGACCGCAGCCGCACGCTGGTGTGCCCCGGCGTGTGTCCCGGCGTCGGCTCCAGCGTGATCTCGGCGGACAACCGGTGATCCATCTCGACGAGATCGGCCAAACCGGCGTCGAGCACGGGCTGCACGCTGTCGGCCATGATGCGGCGCGTGTCGTCGTCACGCTCGCTCGACCAGTGTTCCCACTCGCGCCTCGCGAACAGATGGCGCGCACGCGGGAACGTCGGCACCCAACGACCGTTCTCGAGCCGCGTGTTCCAGCCGACGTGGTCGACGTGCAGGTGAGTGCAGATCACCACGTCCACGGATTCCGGCGCCACTCCGGCGGTCTGCAGGTCGTCCAGGAACGTCGTGCGCATCATGTGGAACGGCGCGCGCCCGCCGCGATCCTTGTCGTTGCCGACGCACGTGTCCACGAGCACGGTCAGTCCCGGTGCGCGGACCACGAACGTGTGGATCGACTGGAGGAATCGACCCTTGTCGTCGAGAAAGTGCGGCGCGAGCCACGGGCGATGACGCTCGACCGCGTCCGGCGTCGCATCGGGCAACAGCCACGTCGGCCGCGTCGGGCCCGACCGCTCGACGACGACATCGACGGTGAGACGGCCGAACGTGAGCGTGCGCATCACGGATGAAGCCGCCTGCGAATGCGCTCCACCGCCTCCTCGGTCTGCTCGCGTGAGCCGAAGGCGGTGAGCCGGAAGTAGCCTTCGCCGCTCGGACCGAAGCCCGCGCCCGGTGAGCCGACGATCTGGACATCCGCCAGCAGCCGATCGAAGAAATCCCACGACGACACGCCCGACGGCGTGCGGAACCAGATGTAGGGCGCGTTGCGACCACCATACACGGTGAAGCCGGCCGCGAGCAGCCCGTCGCGGATCACACGCGCGTTCGCCATGTAGAAGTCGATCAGCGCCTGCACTTGCTTTTGACCGTCGGGCGTATAAATCGCCGCGGCGGCTTTCTGGACGATGTAGGGCTGCCCGTTGGACTTCATGTTCACCCGGCGGGTCCAGAGCGCGTTGAGGCTGTGCGTGCGGCCGTCCGCGCTGCGGCCCATCGCCTGCTTCGGCACGACCGTATAGGCCAGACGCATCCCGGTGAACCCCGCGTTCTTCGAAAACGAGCGGGACTCGAGCGCGACGTCGCGCGCGCCCGGGATCTCGTAGATCGAGTGCGGCACGGCCTCGTCGGCGATGTACGCTTCATACGCGGCGTCGTAGAAGATCACGGCCTGGTGCGCGCGCGCGTAATCGACCCAACGCGCCAGCGCCTCGCGTGTCGCCACGGCGCCCGTCGGATTGTTCGGATAGCAGAGATAGATGAGGTCGACGCGGCGATCGGGCAGCGCCGGCTGGAAGTCGTTTTCCGCGACGCACGGCAGGTAGACCATGCCGGCGTAGCGGCCGGCCGCATCCGCCGCGCCGGAGCGCCCGGCGACCACGTTGGCATCGGCATACACGGGATAGACGGGATCCATCACGCCGACCACGCACTCGGTGGCGAAAATCTCTTGAAGATTGGCGCTGTCGCTTTTGCCGCCGTCGCTGATGAAGATCTCGTCGGGGGCCAGCGTCACGCCGCGCGGGCCGAAGTCCTGCGCAGCGACCTCGGCGCGCAGCCACTCGTACCCGACGTATGGCCCGTAGCCCTTGAAGGTCTCGACCCGCGCCATGTCGTCGGCGGCCTCGTGGAGCGCGCGGACGACCGCGGGCGGCAGCGGCCGCGTCACGTCACCGACGCCCAGGTCGATGACGTGCGCGGCGGGATGCGCGGCGCTGAACGCCGCCTGCCGTCGCCGGATCTCGGCGAAGAGGTAGGCGGCGCGCAGGTTCAGGTAGTGTTCATTGATCCGAGGCACGCGGGCAGTATAAGTCGCCGCTCCATTCAGCGCGCGCCCTTGGCGCGCATGCACTCGCGATAGGCCGTTCGATACGCGGTGTCGTTCGCCTTCTCCGCGTCCATGCCCCTCAGCAGCGGGTCGGGCGACTGCGTGATCACCGCCCCGCTGGGATCCGTCTTCTCGGTGCTGGTCCCCGTGTTTCCGGGCTGCGTGATGTCGGCGCCCGGCGCGCCGCCTCCTGGTTACAGCTCGCGATGTCGCTCAGTGTCGGGTCGGCGGCGCCGACGCGCGCAACCGGCAGCAGTGCGGCAAGGATTGCAACAGGTGCAAGGAGGCGGCCAGCCGCACTCGGTGGCATGTCGTTCGCTCCGTACAAGCGGCTCTGATCTCGAGCCCTCATCTGAGCGGAAGGAGGACGCGTCAATGACCAAGCGCCAGAGAAGATCGGAGCGAAAAGTGCGCGACATCATGGTTCAGGACGTCGTCAGCATCGAGCCGGCTGCATCGCTCACCGACGCGGCGCGCGCGATGGAGGAGGCGAACGTCGGCATGCTGCCGGTCGTACAGGACGGCAAGGTGCTCGGCGTCATCACCGACCGCGACATCGTCGTCCGCGCGGTCGCGCGTGACGCGGATCCCGCGTCCACCGCCGTCGGTGACTGTCTTTCGATCAACGCCATCGTTGCGCATCCCGAGTGGAACACCGAGCAAGCGATGCAGACGATGGCCCAAGCGCAGGTCGGTCGGCTGCCGGTTCTGGACGACGAGGATCAGCTGGTGGGCGTGGTGACGCTCAGCTCGCTGGCGTTCCGCGCGCCGGAAAAAGACGAGGCGCTCGAAGCGGCGCAGGAAGTCTCGCGCCGCTCGGCGAAGCGCTCAGCGTAGTCGCTCGGCGGAGGGGGCGGAGAGGGCTGCCGTAGCCTTCTCCGTCGCCTCGTCCGCCGGAAAGAAGCTCTCGACACGCACCTCCTGCAGCGTGATGTCGTGGGGCGTGCCGAGCATCGTGAGCGTCGTGAAATATCGCAGCACGAGATCGTTCTTGCGAAACTCGATGGGCAAGAAGGGCGCCGGCGAGGCGTCGAGGTCCAGCGCGCGCCACTGTCGCGGCGTGTCCGGATACGACAGGAGCTCGTCGAGCAACGCGCGCGTCTCGTCGTCCGCAAAGCCCGTGGCCACGTCGCGGTGCAGCCATTGGATGAGCGACGCCGCCGTCGGCTCCCAGTTCACGATCCACGGGCGGAATGCCTTCGGATGGAACATGAGGCGCATCGCGTTGGGCGGTCCCAGCGCGGACACGCTCGCGGCGTCGAGAAAGACGGCTTGCACGCGCGCACTGCCGTCGTTGACCTTCAGCACGTTCCAGTGGCGATCCAGCACGAGCGCCGGGTACGGCTCCTGCTGACGCAGGATGTAGTCGAGCGCCCGGCGCGCCTGGGCGAGCGCGGGCGCATCGAGGCTGGTTGCGCGATAGACTGCAGCATACCCCGCCGCCGTGAGGAGATCGTTGCGGTCGCGGAACGGAACGTCCAGCGCCCGGGCGAGCAACACCACCATCTCGCGACTCGGCGACGCGCGGCCGGTCTCCACGAAGCTCAGATGGCGTGACGATACGCCGGCTTCGACCGCAAGATCGAGCTGGCTCATGCCGCGGCGCGACCGCCACTCGCGCAGCAGCCGACCGAAACCGCCCTCCTGGATCGTCTTCTCCACGACGCGGATGCTAGCATCCCGCCATCGGCCCGGACATTACCCCCGAGGTAATTGAGCACACGGCGCGGTCCAGTGATGCTGCGCCCGGAGGTGGACTCGTGGATCTTCAAAACGTGCACAAGGGGACGCTCGCAGAACATCTCGGCATCCGCTTCGTGGAGGCCACGCCCGAACGCGTGGTGGCGGAGCTGGATCACCGTCCGGCGGTCACCACCGTCGGCGGCGCGCTGCACGGCGGGACGCTGATGGCTCTGGCGGACACGGTCGGCGCCGCCGCGACGTTTCTGAACCTGCCCGCGGGCGCCGGCACGACGACGCTCGAGTCCAAGACGAACTTCTTTGCGGCCGGCAAATCCGGGACCGTGCGCGCGGAGACGACGCCTTTGCATCGCGGGCGCCGCACACACGTGTGGCAGACACGCGTGACCGATGAGTCCGGCCGGCTGCTCTCGGTGACCATCCAGACCCAGATGGTGTTGGAGCGTACAGTACCGGCATGAGCAAACCCTACGTGCTCGAGTTCGGGATGGGTGTGGACGTGCACGGCGCTGATGCGACGACGGCGGCTCGCCGCGCCGTCTCGGACGCGATCCGCCATTCGAGCCTTCCCTTCTTCGCCGACGTCCGCGCGCGCGGCGGCCGCATGCTCGTCGACGTCACGGTTGGCGTGCCGGATCCGAAAGCCGTCGACGTGGCCGCGGTCAAGCGAGACCTGCCGCATGGCGAGGTCACCGTGCGAGCGGTCGAGGGCGGGCTACGTGTCCCCGTCGGCGACACGATCATCGCGTGTGTCGCGATCACGGTGAGCGTCGACGGGTGACTCGTGTCGTGGCAGCGGCCGTGATCGCGCTATGGAGCGCGGTCGCCGCCGCGTCGAACACCCCGCTCACCGGCGTCGATGGGCATCCCCGCTCGCGGCTGCCGCTGCCGCTCTACCTGCCCTCGTTCGCTGACGCGAAGCTCGACGAGGCGGCCGCGCGGGCCGTCGACGACTGGAACGCGCTTGCGCGCGACGTCCTCGGCGTGCCGGTCTTCGCGCGCGTCGCCCGCGCCGACGAGGCGCAGGTGCAGGTACGTACCGAGCCGCCGGACGCCTCCCGACGGATGGGCGTCACCGAGCTCGAGAGCGATGACGGCGTCATCCGCGTCCCGGTGCGCATCGCGATCACCGCGCCTGCCGCTCGCGGCCAGGTCAGCCGCGACATCGTCCTGTATCAGGTTCTCGCGCACGAGCTCGGACACGCGCTCGGCCTGCCGCACGTGAGCGATCCACGCTCGCTGATGTGCTGCGCGGAGGGGGAGGTCGATCTCAACGATGCGGCCACGCGGGAGGCGTACGTGACGGCGCGGCGGCATCCCGACGTGCGGTCCGCGGCCACGCAGCTGGCCGAACACTATCGGCGCTTCTGGAGCTCGCGATGAGTCGCTATACTGTGCGACCATGACGACCCCAGCCGCCGCGATCAAGCATCTGTGGACGCACAAGACGCAGGACCACCCCTGGCTCTCCGACGGAGAGCTCGTCATCGACCGCGCCGAGGGCGTGTGGGTGTGGACGGAGAGCGGCAAGAAGCTGATGGACGGCTTCGCCGGCCTGGCGGTCGTCAACGTCGGCCACGGCCGGCGCGAAATCGCCGAGGCCATCGCCGAGCAGACCGTGCGGCTGGCGTATTACCCGACGACGCGACAGTTCTCCAATCGACCGGCCGCCGAGCTCGCGGCGAAGCTCGCCACGCTGACCCCCGGTGATCTCGACTACACGATGTTCGCGACGAGCGGCTCGGAGGCCAACGAGCGCGCGATGCAGATCGCGCGTCACTACTGGATCGCGCGCGGCAAGGTCGGCAAGCACAAGGTGATCTCGCTGCAGGGCGGTTACCACGGCGCCACGGTGGGGACCTTCGCCGTGTGCGGGCTGCCGCACATGACGGCCGCCTACTCCGCGCTGCAGCCGTCCGGCTTCACGAAGGTCGCGCCGCCGTACCCGTTCCGCGATCGCGGCACGGGCACCGACGCGCAGCTGGTGCAGCGCCGCGCTGCGGAATTGCGCGACGCGATCGTCCGCGAGGGCGCCGACACGGTCTCCGCGGTGATCATGGAGCCCGTGCTGTCGTCGGGCGGCTTCATCATTCCGCCGATCGGCTGGCTGCGCGGCGTGCGTGCGATCTGCGACGAGCTCGACGTGTTGATGATCGCCGACGAGGTGATCACCGGCTTCGGCCGGACGGGACGCTGGTTCGGCGTCGAGCACGAGGGTGTCGTGCCAGATCTGATGACGGTGGCCAAGGGCATCACGTCGGGCTACCTCCCGCTGTCCGGCGCGATCGCGCGCAGTCGGCTGACCGACGCGTTTCCCGACAACGGCACGCAGGAGGTCGTCCACCCCAACACTTACGCGGGGCACCCGGTTGCGTGCGCAGCCGCGCTCGCGAATCTGCAGATCATGGAGAAGGACGGTCTGGTCGCCAACGCGGAGGTCATGGGTCGCCGCCTGCTCGCGGGGCTGCAGGATGCCGTCGGCAAGCTGCGCATCGTCGGCGACGTGCGCGGCCGCGGCCTGATGGTCTGCGCCGAGCTGGTGGCCCCCGACGGCTCCGGCAAGCCGCTCGAGACGGCGGAGGTCGTGAAGCTCGACCGCAAGGCCTGGGAGCGCGGCGCCATCGTCTCAGCCCGCGGCCAGACCGTGCGGCTGGCGCCCCCGCTGTGCATCAGCGCGGCGGAGGTCGATCGGCTCGTGGAGGCCGTCGCGGACAGCATCGGGGAGCTCGACCGCGAGCTGACGCGCTGACGGCGGTGTCGGCCGCCGACCTCGCGCGCGAGCGCTACGTGAGCCTCGCGACGTTTCGCCGCAACGGGACGGAAGTCCGCACGCCGATCTGGTTCGCGACCACCGGCGACGCGCTGTGGATGATGACCGGTGGCGACTCCGGCAAGGTCAAGCGCCTACGCCACGATTCGCGCGTCCGCGTGGCGGCGTGCGACGTCCGCGGCATCGTGCACGGACCGTGGCAGGAGGGGACTGCGCGGATCGCGCAGGACCGGCGCGCGATCATCGACGCCCACGCGATCTTGCGCGCCAAGTACGGCTGGCAGGTCACGCTGTTGGACCTGTTTTCGCGCCTCAGCGGCCGTATCAAACGGCGGGTGTGGCTCGAGGTGGCCCTGAAGTAGTAATCTACTACCAGCGGGTAGCCTGAGGCTACCGGCGGGGAGGGGCCATGCCCGCACCGGTGAAGATCTCGGATCGGCTGCTTGCTCGGGCCAAAGCCGAAGCCAAGGAAACCCACCGCTCCGTCACCGCGCAGATCGAGCACTGGGCCACCCTCGGCCGCGCCATCGAGGTGATGGCCGGCCACAGCGAAGTGCTCATGCTCAAGCGTGCCGGCGAGCGGCTCGCCATGCCCACCTGGGTGCGACGCGACGACGTCGAAGCCGTGCTCACGGAGCTCACGCACGAGTCCGACCGTGAGTCCGTCAAGGCCAGGATCCGCGCCGGAGGCGGGCCGCTCTACGAAGCGGACCCCGAGGATCCCGACAGCGTGATCCAGATCGCGCCGGATGGCCGCCGGACGCTCGGCCACTTCGAGGGACGGACGTTCGTTGAGCGTCCCCCCATCCGCATCGCTGCGCGCCGCCGCCGCTGACGAGCGGCCGGTTCTGATCGTGCTCGCCGGCCCTAACGGCGCCGGCAAGTCGACATTCTTCGCTGAATACCTGCACGGCTTGGGACTGCTCTTCGTCAACGCCGACCACATCGCGCGTGTGATGCGCGACGCCGACCCCCGCCTGCCGCCGGCGCAGCTCGAGCGGCGCGCGTTCGAGGAAGCCGAACGGCTTCGCGCGGACCTGTTGGACCTACGTTTCGGGTTTTGCACCGAGACCGTGTTGTCGGATCCGGCCGGAGCGAAGCTCGACTTCATCGAGCGCGCTCGGGGGTCAGGCTTCGTCGTGCTGCTGGTGTTCATCGGTCTCGCCAGCCCTGCGCTGTCCGTGGCTCGCGTGGCCACGCGCGTCGCGCGGGGCGGGCACGACGTGCCGAACGACAAGCTGTTCGCGCGATTTCCGCGGACGCTGAAGAATCTGACCGCCGCAGTCGGGGTCGTCGACAAGGCGTTTCTCTTCGACAACAGCATGGTCAGCACGCCGTATCGGCCGGTTGCGACGTATGTCGACGGGCGACTGGCCGAAGAGTTTCCGCCGATGCCGCGTTGGACGGCCGGGCTGCCGGGATTGTCGGCGCCGCGACGGCGCGGTCGCTAGGTCCGCTGCCGCGGCCGCTAGGTCAGCTCGGCGAGGAAGTGGGCGAGCACCGTCGTCGGCAGCAGCGCCGGCGCGCTCGTCACCTCCCGCACGACCTTCTTCATCGCGCCGGTGAATCCCTGGCACTCCAGCACCACGAGGCTCACACGCGCGCGCTGCAGCTCCTCTGCGGCGGCAACGAGACGCGCGGGCTCGTCGTAGGGCGACGCGACCGTGACGACGACGCCGGGATCGACGCGTGCCCACCGCTCGGCGGACGACGCCTGCTGCTCCTTGATCGGAACGATCACGCCGAGGCGCCGGCCGTCGAACACCGCGTCGACGACCGCGGCCAGACAGCGCTCGGGCAGCAGCACCGGCCGCCGGCTCGTGAAGGGCGGAAAGACGCCGGCGCAGAGAACCGCGAAAGCGTCCACCTCGTCCGCGAGGCGATCGAGGCACGCTTGCAGCCGCGGCACGATGCGTCGCTTGGCGACGAGAAGGTTGGCGCCATCGCGGAGGTGCGTGATCAGCGCATCGACGTCGTGCGGGTCCGGAGCGAGCGCGTCGATCTCGCTTCGTGAGAGCCCGTCGAGCGCACCCGCCTGCACGATGCGCACGTCCGCGCCGAGCACGTGCTCCATCTCGGCGACGATGTCGTCGCGCGGCGTCTGGCCGATCGTGATCGCGCCGACGCGCTTCACGCCAGCCGTCCCGCCAGCGGCGGCACCGGGGGCGCCTCGGGCAGATACTGACCGAAGCCGGGCTTCTGCTCCAGCTCGCCCGCCGGGTTGAGCAGAACCTGGCCACGCACCAGCGTCGTCCACGCCCGCCCGCGGACCGTCCAGCCTTCATACGGCGTGTAGCCCGCCATGCTGAGGTGATCGCGTTGGCGAATCGTCCATTCCGCGCCGGGATCCCAGATCGTCAGATCGGCGTCGGCGCCGACGCGGATCGTCCCCTTACGCGGGAACAGACCGAAAATGCGCGCCGGATTCTCGGACAAGGCGCGCGCCATCCACGACGGCGGCAGGCCGCGCTTGACCACACCCTCGTGCCACACCAACGGAGCGAGCGTCTCGAGCGAGGGTGCGCCGAACGGGATCGGCACGCCCTGCGCGTCGACGAAGATGTTCGTCCGCCCGGGCTCCTTGAACTTCGGCAGCCGCGGTGCGTGATCGCTCGCGATCGTGTGGATGGCGCCGGCCGCGGAGCCTGCCCACATCGCCTCGCGATCGCGCCCGTGCGCCGGCCGCAGCGGCGGGCCGATCTTGGCGAACGGGCCGAGCTTCGCCATTTCCTCGTCGCTCAGCAGCAGATACTGTGGGCAGGTCTCCGTCCACACGCGCTGGCCTTCGGCCTGCGCGCGCTGAATGCGCTCGAGCCCGAGCCGCGTGGACAGGTGGACGATGTAGACCGGGCAGTTGGTGAGACGTCCGATGAGAATGGCGCGGTTGATCGCCTCTTCCTCGGCCCAGTCCGGGCACGTCGCGGGGAAATCGGTCGGCTTCGTGCGTCCCTCCGCGATCGCCTTGTCTTCCAGGTAACAGAGGATGTCGCCGTTCTCGGCGTGGATCTGACACACGCTGTCGAGCGCGGCGATCTTCTCCATGGCCTTGCAGAGGAACTCGTCGGAGACCATGCGCTTGCCGCGCTTCTTGTACGTCATGAACATTTTGAACGAGCGCACGCCGAGCCTCACCGCCTCGGCCAGGCCGTCGAGGATCGCTGGCTCGTGCTCGAGGATGAAATGGAAGCCGAAGTCGAGGACGGATTCCGCCTCGGCCTGCTCGCGCAGCCGACGCGTGGCCTGCGGTAGCGTCTCGCCCGCCGTGTAGTTCACGAACGGCACGACGCTGGTGAGGCCGGTGCGCGCGGCCGCCTCCGCGGCAACCTTCCAGTCGTCGTAGTCCGGTCCGACGTGGAGATGGCAGTCGATCAAGCCGGGAAAGACGAGCTTGCCGGTCGCGTCGATCACGCGATCCGCCGGCGGCAGCCATTCGTCGGGGGCGAGCGCAACGATCCGCCCGCCGTTGATCGCGATGCCGGCATCGACGGCGTCGCTCGCGGTGACGATGCGGCCGCCCTTCACGACGAGGTCGACCGCGCGTGCCGCGGCGGTCATCGGTTCGGCTCCTTTTCCGTCACGGGCTGCAGCAGCACTCCGTAGTGCTGCGGCTGGCGGCGTCCGAGAAAATTCCAGCGCTTGCGGACCGGCGTCATATGATCGAGATCGATCCGCGCGACGACGAGCTCATCGCCCGTCGTCGTGGCCTTCGCCACGATCTGGCCGAGCGGATTGATCACGCTCGAACCCCCGATCAGCTCGACCCCGTCCTCGATGCCGGCCTTGGCGATGCCGACGACGAAACACGCGTTCGCGTACGCGCCCGCGCGCATGCAGAGATCATTGAGGTCGAGGGCCAGGGCCGAGATCGGCGTGTTGTAGCCGATCAGGATGATTTCGGCGCCCTGCAGCGCGAGCGCGCGATAGCTCTCGGGATAGCGCCGATCCTGGC